>CAYJOA010000129.1:0-12432 GCA_964371495.1 uncultured Rubrivivax sp. | reverse complement strand
GCACCCGGCCCCCGCTGCTGGCTGGCGCTCACGGCGCGGAGCGCATGCGACCTCAGACCATGCCGGCCTTGACCATGGTGGCGCGCAGGCTGGCGAATTCGTGGTCGACGAAGTCCTCGAACTCCTTGCCCACCATCAAGGCCGGGGTCCAGTTGTTCTTGACCAGCGCCTCGGCCCAGGCCTTGGACCGGGTCGCCTTGACGATCATCTCGACCAGCGCCTTGCGCTGCTCGGCGCTGATGCCCGGTGCGCCGTAGACGCCGCGCCAGTTGCCGATCTCGACGTTGTAGCCCTGCTCCTTCATGGTCGGGATGTCGATGCCCTTCAGCCGTGCCGCGCTGGTGACGGCGATCGGCCGCATCTTGCCGCTCTCGATGTACTGCTGGAACTCGCTGTAGCCGCTGCCGCCCACCGTGACGTTGCCGCCCAGGATGGCCGCCACTGCTTCACCGCCGCCGCGGAAGGGCACGTAGTTGATCTTGGCCGCGTCGACGCCGACTTCTCGCGCCAGCATGGCCGCGGCGATGTGCTCGGTGGAGCCGCGCGAACCGCCGCCCCACTTGACGCTGCCCGGGTCCTTCTTCATCTGTTCGACGACGTCCTTCATGGACTTCAGCGGCGAGTTCTCGGGCACCACGAAGACGTTGTATTCACTCGTCAGCCGCGCCAGCGGCGTGGCCTGCGTCACGCTCACCGGCGGCTTGCCGGTGATGATGCCGCCCAGCATCACCGCGCCCATCACCATCATCGCGTTGCCATCGCCCTTGGCAGCGTTGACGAACTGCGCCAAGCCGATGGCGCCGGCCGCGCCGCCCTTGTTCTCATAGGTCACGGCGCTGGCCACGCCGGCGTCCTGCAGCGCCTTGCCCAGGGCACGCCCGGTGGCGTCCCAGCCGCCGCCGGGGTTGGCCGGGATCATCATCTTGACGTTGGCGGCGGCGCGCGCCGACAGCGGCAGCGCGCCGGCGGCGGCCAGCGCGGCCAGGCTCTTGAGGAAGGTGTCGCGGCGCATGCGGGGTCTCCTGGGTCGTTGGTTTGAAGGTCCGAGGTCGATGATGGCGGCGCGTGCTGTCAAACGGCTGTCGTCGGCCCCCGGGGAATTACTGAGCCACGCTTGCCGATAATCCCGGGCCAACGATGAAGCTGCTGCTGATCGAAGACAACACCGCGATGCAGACGACGCTGCAGCGCAGCTTCGAGCGTCGCGGCATGCAGGTCGTGCTGTGCGGCGACGGCGCACGCGCGCTGGACCGCTGGCGGGCCAGCGTGCCCGACGTGGTGGTGCTCGACCTCAGCCTGCCCGGCCGCGACGGCCTGTCGGTGCTGGCCGCGGCCCGCGCCGAGGGCCTGGACGCGCCGGTGCTCATCCTCACCGCGCGCGGTACCGTGGGCGACCGCATCCTGGGCTTGAATACCGGCGCCGACGACTACCTGCCCAAACCCTTCGAACTCGACGAGCTCGAAGCCCGCGTGCGCGCGCTGGCGCGGCGCCGCGCCGGCGCACGCGCAGCAGAAGCCCCCGCGGTCGATTTCTGCGGCCTGTGCTGCGACGGCGCCAGCGGTGCCGTCTACCGGCACGGCCAGCCGCTGGACCTGACGGCGCGCGAGGCCGCGCTGTTGCGCGCCCTGCTCGCGCGCCCAGGGCATGCGGTGGCCAAGGAGCGCCTGAGCGAAGTCGTCTTCGCCGGCGAAACCGAGGTCCAGGCCGACGCCATCGAGGTCGTCGTCTACCGGCTGCGCAAGAAGCTCGGCGGCACCGGCACCCAGCTCGTCACCCTGCGCGGCCTGGGCTACCTGCTGAAGGCAGACCCTTGAAACCGGCGCGCGGGTCACTGCGGCGCACGCTGCTGGTGGGCATCCTGGTGCCGGTATCGGCGTTCGTGGCGCTGAACGCGGTGAGCCTGTACCGGCAGGCCCTGGCGGCGGCCGACACGGCCTACGACCGCACCCTGCTGGCTTCGGCCAAGTCCATCGGCGAGCTGCTGGAGGTCGCTGCCGTGGCCGGCGCGCCGCAGCTCAAGTCGACCTTGCCCTACAGCGCACTGGAGGCCTTCGAAGCCGACAACCGCAGCCGCATGTACTACAAGGTGTCGGGATTCGGTGGCGAGATGGTCTCGGGCTTCGCCGACCTGCCGGCGGCCCGCCCGCCGGTGGGCCAGCCCAGCGTCTACGCCGCGCTGGTGCACTTCTACGACGAGCGCTTCCGCGACGAGCCGGTGCGCATGGCCGTGCTGCTGCAGCCGGTGGCCGGCGTCGCCGGCCAGGGCATGGCCACGATCCAGGTCGCCGAGACGCTGGAACTCAGGCGCACCCTGGCCCGCCAGTTGCTGGTGCAGACGCTGTGGCAGCAGGCCCTGCTGGTGCTGGCCATCGCCGCGGCGGTGGTGTTTGTCGTGCAGCGCGCCACGCGGCCGGTGCGCGAGCTCAGCGAGCGGCTGCAGGCGCGCTCGGAGACCGAGCTCTCGCCGCTGCCCACCGCCGACGCGCCGCGCGAGCTGCGGCCCATCGTCGAGGCCACCAACCACGTCATGGCGCGCCTGGTGCACCTGCTCGAACACCAGAAGCGCTTCGTTCGCGACGCCTCGCACCAGCTGCGCACGCCGCTGGCGGTGCTGAAGACGCAGGTCCAGTCGGCGCGCCGCGGAGATGTCGAACCGGCGCTGGCGCTGGCCGAGATCGGCGCCACCGTCGAGCGCGCCACCGAGCTGGCCAACCAGATGCTGGCGCTGGCCAAGGTCGAGCAGCTGCGCCATCAGGGCGGCGCGCCGGTGGTGGACTGGGGGGGCATCACGCGCGCGGTGTCGCTGGACGTCTCGGCGCTGATCGCCGCGGCGCACATCGACTTCGAACTCACTGCCGGCGCCGTGCCGGTGCGCGGCCACGAATGGGCGCTGCGTGAGCTGACGCGCAACCTGCTGCACAACGCCATCAAGCACACGCCCGCCGGCGGCCGGCTGGCCGTGCGCTTGCAGGTCGAAGGCCTTGACGCCGTGCTGACGGTCGCCGACAACGGCCCCGGCATCGGCGCCGAGCAGCGCCAGCGCTTGTTCCAGCCCTTTGCCACCGATACGACGCGGCTCGACGACGGCTCGGGGCTGGGGCTGGCGATCTGCCGCGAGGTGGTGCAGACCCTGGGCGGCAGCATCCGCCTGGACAACCGCGAGCAAGGCGGCCGCGTCCAGGGGCTCGACGCCGTCGTGCGGCTGCCGCTGGCGCCGCGGGCACTGGTGAAGACATGACCCCAAAGCACCAGGCCAGGACCCGACGATGAGCGCAGACACCCGCGTGCGGCTGGACAAGTGGCTGTGGGCCGCCCGTTTCTTCAAGACGCGCGCACTGGCGGCCGACGAGATCGGCCGCGGCCGGGTCAGCGTCAACGGCCAGGTGGCCAAGGCCTCGCGCGAGCTCAGGCCGGGTGACCGCATCGTGCTGCGCCAGGGCGTGGTGGAGCGCACGGTGGACCTGCTGGCGCTGAGCACGACGCGCGGCTCGGCGCCCACGGCGCAGGCGCTGTATGCGGAGACGCCGGACAGCATCGCCGCGCGATTGCAGGCTGCCGAGGCGCGGCGCCTGGGTGCCGAGCCGGCACAGGCCATCGAGCAAGGCCGTCCGACCAAGCGCGATCGCCGCAAGCTCGTCGACTGGCAGCGCTGGAGCGCCAGCGCCGACGACGAGTAGCCGAAGGCGAGCCCACTTCTCCCTCTTGAAAGAATGGGCTCGGGCCCCATGTACCCGCGAGCACCGCTCTTTCACATCATGAACTCCACGCCAGAAAATGCCCCTTTCGTCGTCGAAGGCGCTGCCGCCGACACCGCCGCCCCCGCAGCCGCTGACAGCTCGGCTCCCCTGGAGACGCAGTTCGCCGAGTTGCAGGCCAGGCATGCCGAAGTGTCCGACGCCTACCTGCGCGCCAAGGCCGACGCCGAGAACACGCGTCGGCGCGCCGAGGAGGAGATGAGCAAGGCGCGCAAGTTCGCCGTCGAGGCCTTTGCCGAAAGCCTGCTGCCGGTGCGGGACAGCCTGGAGGCGGCGATTGCCATCCCCGACGCCACGCCGCAGCAGATGCTCGAGGGCGTCCATCTCACGCTGCGCCAGCTGACGCAGGCACTGGAGCGCAACAAGGTGGTCCAGATCTCGCCGCCGGCCGGCACCAAGTTCGACCCCCACCTGCACGAGGCGATCAGCGTCGTGCCCTGCGACCAGGAGGCCAACACCGTGGTCGTCGTGCTGCAGAAGGGCTACCTCATCGCCGACCGCGTGCTGCGCCCCGCGCTCGTCACCGTGGCCGCGCCGAAGTAGCAGCGCAGGCCGGCCGGCGCCCTTGAAAGCCGGCACCCCAGCCACAAGTCAAGAGCAACCGCATCCACTCCACAGGAGCCAAAGAAAATGGGCAAGATCATCGGCATCGACCTCGGCACGACCAACTCGTGCGTGTCGATCATGGAAGGCAACACCACCAAGGTGATCGAAAACAGCGAGGGTGCACGCACCACGCCGTCGGTCGTCGCCTACCAGGAGGACGGCGAAGTCCTCGTCGGCGCCTCGGCCAAGCGGCAGTCGGTGACCAACGCGAAGAACACGATCTACGCGGTGAAGCGCCTGATCGGACGCAAGTTCACCGAGAAGGAAGTGCAGAAGGACATCGACCTGATGCCCTACAAGATTGCCGCCGCCGACAACGGCGACGCCTGGGTCGAGGTGCGCGGCAAGAAGCTCGCGCCGCAGCAGGTGTCGGCCGAGATCCTGCGCAAGATGAAGAAGACCGCCGAGGACTACCTCGGCGAGGAAGTCACCGAAGCCGTGATCACGGTGCCGGCCTACTTCAACGACAGCCAGCGCCAGGCGACCAAGGACGCCGGACGCATTGCCGGCCTGGACGTCAAGCGCATCATCAACGAGCCCACCGCCGCGGCGCTGGCCTTCGGCCTGGACAAGCACGGCAAGGGCGACCGCAAGATCGCCGTCTTCGACCTCGGCGGCGGCACCTTCGACATCAGCATCATCGAGATCGCCGACGTCGACGGCGAGAAGCAGTTCGAGGTGCTGTCGACCAACGGCGACACCTTCCTGGGCGGCGAGGACTTCGACCAGCGCATCATCGACTACATCGTCACCGAGTTCAGGAAGGAACAGGGCGTCGACCTGACGAAGGACGTGCTGGCCCTGCAGCGCCTGAAGGAAGCCGCCGAGAAGGCCAAGATCGAGCTGTCGAGCAACACCCAGACCGACGTCAACCTGCCCTACATCACGGCCGATGCCTCGGGTCCCAAGCACCTGAACATCAAGCTCACGCGCGCCAAGCTCGAGTCGCTGGTCGACGAGCTGATCGCGCGCACGATCGAGCCGTGCAAGATCGCCGTCAAGGACGCCGGCGTGAAGGTCGGCGAGATCGACGACGTCATCCTGGTCGGCGGCATGAGCCGCATGCCCAAGGTGCAGGAGAAGGTCAAGGAATTCTTCGGCAAGGAGCCGCGCAAGGACGTCAACCCCGACGAGGCGGTGGCCGTGGGCGCCGCCATCCAGGGCCAGGTGCTCGGTGGCGAGCGCAAGGACGTGCTGCTGCTCGACGTCACGCCGCTGTCGCTGGGCATCGAAACGCTCGGCGGCGTGATGACGAAGATGATCAAGAAGAACACCACCATCCCGACCAAGTTCAGCCAGGTCTTCAGCACCGCCGACGACAACCAGCCGGCGGTGACGATCAAGGTCTTCCAGGGCGAGCGCGAGCTGGCCTCGGGCAACAAGAGCCTGGGTGAATTCAACCTCGAAGGCATCCCGCCGTCGCCGCGCGGGCTGCCGCAGATCGAGGTCACCTTCGACATCGACGCCAACGGCATCCTGCACGTCAACGCCAAGGACAAGGGCACGGGCAAGGAAAACAAGATCACCATCAAGGCCAACTCCGGGCTGAGCGAGGCCGAGATCGAGAAGATGGTGAAGGACGCCGAAGCCAACGCCGCGGAGGACGCGAAGAAGGTCGAACTGGTGCAGGCGCGCAACCACGCCGACGCCATGGCGCACACGGTGAAGAAGAGCCTGGCCGAACTCGGCGACAAGCTCGACGCCGGCGAGAAGGAGAAGATCGAGTCGGCGTTGAAGGACGTCGAGGACGCGATGAAGGGCGACGACAAGGCGACCATCGAAGCCAAGACCGAAGCCCTGATGACGGCCAGCCAGAAGCTGGGCGAGAAGACCTACGCCGACGCGCAGGCGGCCCAGGCGGCCGGCGCTGCCGGCGGCGGCGACGAGGCGCCGAAGTCCGCGCCGGCCGACGACAACGTGGTCGACGCGGAGTTCAAGGAAGTCAAGAAGTGATGCGCCGGTATCCCGGCCCGGCTTGCCGCCGGCCGTGATATCTCGCCGCGTTCGAGGTGACAGGCAGGTGCCCGATCCTCGGCGCGGCGGTTTTGCTTCTCAGACGTCGAGACCCTCATGGCTAAGCGCGACTATTACGACATCCTCGGTGTGGCCAAGAACGCCACCGAGGAAGACATCAAGAAGGCCTACCGCAAGCTGGCCATGAAGCACCACCCTGACCGCAACCAGGGTGACGATGCCAAGAAGTCGGAGGAGAAGTTCAAGGAGGCCAAGGAGGCCTACGAGATGCTCTCCGACGCGAAGAAGCGTGCTGCCTACGACCAGTATGGCCACGCCGGCGTCGACCCCAACATGGGCGGCCGCGGCGGGCCCGGGGCCGAAGGCTTCGGCGGCTTCGCCGAGGCCTTCGGCGACATCTTCGGCGACATCTTCGGCGGCCAGGCCGGCGGCGCCCGGCGTGGCGGCGGGCAGCAGGTGTACCGCGGCAGCGACCTCAGCTACGCGATGGAGATCACGCTGGAAGAAGCCGCCGCCGGCAAGGAAACACAGATCCGCGTGCCGAGCTGGGAATCGTGCGACACCTGCCACGGCAGCGGCGCCAAGCCGGGCACCAGCACCAAGACCTGCCCCACCTGCAGCGGCAGCGGCACGGTGCATCTGAGGCAGGGTTTCTTCAGCATCCAGCAGACCTGCCCGCACTGCCACGGCAGCGGCAAGATCATCCCCGAGCCCTGCACCGTGTGCAGCGGGCAAGGCAAGATCAAGAAGCAGAAGACGCTGGAGGTGAAGATCCCCGCCGGCATCAACGAAGGCATGCGCATCCGATCGGCCGGCAACGGCGAGCCCGGCGCCAACGGCGGACCCCCCGGCGACCTGTACATCGAGATCCGCGTCAAGGCGCACGAGATCTTCGAGCGCGACGGCGACGACCTGCACTGCAGCGTGCCCGTGGGCCTGACCACCGCCGCCCTGGGCGGCACCATCGAGGTGCCCACCCTGGGCAGCAAGGCCGAGATCGAACTGCCCGAAGGCACCCAGCACGGCAAGACCTTCCGCCTGCGCGGCAAGGGCATCAAGGGCCTGCGTTCGAGCTACCCGGGCGACCTGTACTGCCACGTCAGCGTCGAAACGCCGGTCAAGCTGACCGAGCACCAGCGCAAGCTGCTGAAGGACCTGGACGAGTCGTTCCGCAAGTCGGGCGACCGCCATTCGCCCAACGCCAAGAGCTGGACCGACCGCGTCAAGGACCTGTTCAAGTAGCGCCAGCGCAGGTGCGGCGCAGAACTTGCGGCCTCAGAACAGCTGGCCCTGCCCCGCCTGCTGGCTCGGCGGCCGGAACTGGGTGAGGTCGAGTTCGATGCGTTCACGCTGGTAGCCCAGGCGCACGCAGGCTTTGTCGAACCGCTGGCGCAGCAGCTGCGACCAGACGCCCTGGCCCGTCATGCGGGTGCCGAAGCGGGCGTCGTTGTCCTTGCCGCCACGCATCTCGCGCACGCGGGCCATGATGCGCGCGGCGCGGTCGGGGACATGCTGGGCCAGCCACTGCTGGAACAGCGGGTTCACTTCCCAGGGCAGGCGCAGCACGATGCTGAAGGCGCGGCTGGCGCCGGCGTCGCGCGCTGTCTGCAGGATGCGTTCGAGTTCGGGCTCGTTCAGGAAGGGAATCACCGGCGAGACGCTCACGCCCACCGGCACCCCGGCACGAGACAGGGCTTCGATGGTGCGCAGCCGGCGCTGCGGCGCCGCGGCGCGCGGCTCCAGCACGCGGGCCAGCGCCGGGGCGAGCGTGGTGATCGAGACGTACACCGCGGCCAGGCCGGCGTGGGCCATCGGCGCGATGAGGTCGATGTCGCGCTCGACCAGGCTGCCCTTGGTGATGATCGAGAACGGGTGCCGCGCCTCCGACAGCACCTCGATCACCGAGCGCGTGATGCGCAGCCGGCGCTCGGCCGGCTGGTAGGCGTCGGTCACCGACCCGATGTTCAGCTGCAGCGGCGTGTAGCCGCGCGCCGACAGCGCAGCGCGCAGCAGTTCGGCGGCGTTGACCTTGGCCACGATGCGGGTCTCGAAGTCGAGCCCGGGCGACAGGTTCAGGTAGCTGTGCGTCGGCCGCGCGTAGCAGTAGACGCAGCCGTGCTCGCAGCCGCGGTAGGGGTTGATCGAGAGGTCGAAGCCGACGTCGGGTGAGTCGTTGCCGGCCAGGATGCCACGTGCGTGTTCCTCGATGACCTGCGTGCCCGGAGCCTGCCGCTCCTGCAGCGCGGCGGCGTCGAGCGTGCCCCAGCCGTCGTCGAAATCACTGTGCGACTGCGCGCTGTAGCGGTGCTCGATGGCCCACACCGTGCCGCGCCCTTTGAGCGGCGCGAACATCAGCGTCGCGGCGGGGCTGGCGGCGGCAGTGGGTGCGGGCTGGACGGGGGTCATAGGGGCTCCTCGATGACTGTGAATATATACAGCTCTCGAGAAGCCCGCAAGCCACGTCTGGCTGCGCGTCAGTAGTCGCCCGTGCTGCTCCCCGGCGCCAGGTTGTCGAAGCGTGTCAGCGGCTTCAGGAAGGTGAGCTTGACGGTGCCCACCGGCCCGTTGCGCTGCTTGGCGATCACGATCTCCGACACGCCGGGCTCCTTGCTTTCCTTGTTGTAGTAGTCGTCGCGGTAGATGAACATGATGATGTCGGCGTCCTGCTCGATGGCGCCGGACTCGCGCAGGTCGCTCATCATCGGCCGCTTGTCGTTGCGGCTCTCGACACTGCGGTTGAGCTGCGACAGCGCCAGCACCGGGCACTGCAGCTCCTTGGCCAGCGACTTCAGGCCGCGCGAGATCTCGCCCAGCTCGGTGGCGCGGTTTTCGTCGCTGCCGCTGGAACCGCTCATCAGCTGCAGGTAGTCGATGACGATCAGCCCCAGGGTGCCGAACTGGCGCGCCATGCGGCGCGCGCGCGCGCGCAGTTCCGAACTGGTCAGGCCCGCGGTCTCGTCGATCAGCAGCTGCACCTTGCCCAGCTGCTCCACCGCCCCGGTCAGGCGCTCCCACTCGCTGTTGTCCAGGCGTCCGGTGCGCAGGTGCTGCTGGTCGATGCGGCCGAGCGAGCCCACCAGTCGCAGCGCCAGCTGCGAAGCGCCCATTTCCATCGAGAACACCAGCACCGGCAGGCCTTCGTGCACCGCCACGTGTTCGGCAATGTTGAGCGCAAACGCCGTCTTGCCCATCGACGGCCGCGCCGCCAGCACCAGCAGGTCGCCCTTCTGCAGCCCCGCCGTCATGCGGTCGAGCTCGTAGAAGCCGGTGCGCACGCCGGTCACTTCCTCGGCGCCGTTGTCGTGCAGCTCCTGCACGCGGTCGATCAGGCTGACCACCAGCTTGTCGATGCTCTGGAAGCCCTGGCGCTGGCGCGAGCCCTCTTCGCCGATCTGGAAGATCTTGCTTTCGGCCTCGTCGAGCACGGTGGACACCGCGCGGCCGTGCGGGTTGAAGGCGCTGGTGGCGATGTCGTCGCTGGCCGCGATCAGCTTGCGCAGGATCGAGCGCTCGCGCACGATTTCGGCGTAGCGCCGCATGTTGGCCGCGCTGGGCACGCTCTGCGCCAGCGCGTTGAGGTAGGCCAGACCGCCGCAGTCCTGCGCCTTGCCCAGGCTCTGCAGCTGCTCGAAGACGGTGATCACGTCGGCCGGCTTGCTGGCCGCCACCAGCGCGCCGATGGCGGCGTAGATCAGGCGGTGCTCGTAGCGGTAGAAGTCGCCGTCGGTGAGCAGATCGCCGGCGCGGTCCCAGGCCAGGTTGTCGAGCAGCAGTCCGCCGAGCACGCTTTGCTCGGCTTCCACCGAGTGCGGCGGCACGCGCAGCCGCGAGACCTCGTCTTCACGCGGCGGCGCGCTTTCTCTGGAATCGAAGATCGCTGACATGGGCAGAACGTGAGCTTGTGGGCAAGGCTGTGGATGGGCGGTGGGCGGCACGGGATAAGTGCGGCGCCGAGAAACGACGAAGGCCGGCTGAGCCGGCCTTCCCCCTGGGCAGACGGGGCCGGCAGAACCGGCCCCGGGGCGCGTGCGCCAGCTTACGCCGGATTACTCGGCCTGTGCAACCACCTGTACCGACACGTCGACGACGACGTCGGTGTGCGGCGCCACCGACACGCTGTGTTCGCCCACGGTCTTGATCGGACCATTGGGCATGCGCACCTGGGACTTGAGCACCGCCAGGCCCATCTTCGTCAGCGCATCGGCGACGTCGGCATTGGTCACCGAGCCGAACAGGCGGCCGTCGACGCCGGCCTTCTGGGCCACGCGCACGGTCTTGCCGGCGAGCTGCTCGCCCAGCGCCTGCGCGGCGGCCAGCTTGGCACCGGCGGCCTTTTCGAGCTCGGCACGGCGGCCCTCGAATTCCTTGATCGCGGCCTCGGTGGCGCGGCGCGCCAGTTTGGTCGGGATCAGGTAGTTGCGGGCATAACCCTGCTTGACCTTGACGACGTCGCCCAGGTCGCCGAGCTTGCCGACCTTCTCGAGAAGAATGATTTGCATCGCTATCTCCCTAGACCTTGTGCTGGTCGGAGTAAGGCAGCAGCGCCAGGAAGCGCGCACGCTTGATGGCGGTGGTGAGCTGGCGCTGGTAGAAGGCGCGCGTGCCGGTCAGGCGGGCCGGCGTGATCTTGCCGTTCTCGCCGACGAAATCGCGCAGGACGTCGATTTCCTTGTAGTCGATCGACTCGACCTTGGCCACCGTGAAACGGCAGAAACGCTTGCGCCGGAACAGCAGCGACTGGGTGTTGCGCTTGGGGCGCTTGTCCTTGGAAAAACGACCTTTACCGCGTGGCGGGGGCATGGTGAACTCCTGGAAAAAACGTATCGACTGGATGGGCCCGGGTCAGCCTGCAGGCTCGACCGAGGTGATGTGGAAACGCAGACCGCGTCCGTTGCGCGAACCGGCGAGGAAGCCTGCATACAGGCCGGCCGCGCCGAGTTCCTGAGCCAGCAGCGACCGCGTCACCCCGCCGATGGCCACCGCCCGCATCTCCATCGAGACCTTGCGCGGCTGGCCGTCTTCGCTGACCTCGGACTCGTGCTTCAGGCTCAAGTCCAGGGCGGGCAACCCGGCCGGGGTGTAACGCAGAGCTGCCCTTTGCACCAGCGTGGCCGACAGAACCAGGCGGTTCATCGCGGCGGCGCAGGAGGCCCGGACGCGCGCTGCCTCAGGCGGATGCCTCGTGGCGCTCCTTGCGCGCCTCTTCGCGCTCGACCGCCTTCATCATGATCGAAGGCGTGGTCTCGGCCTTTTCGCGCGACACGGTGAGGTGGCGCAGCACGGCGTCGTTGAAGCGGAATCCGGTCTCGAGCTCGGTCAGCGCTTCGCTGCTGCACTCGATGTTCAGGCACAGGTAGTGCGCCTTGGCCAGCTTCTGGATCATGTACGCCAGCTGGCGCCGGCCCCAGTCCTCGACGCGGTGCACCTTGCCGCCGGCGGCGGTGACCAGGCCCTTGTAGCGTTCCAGCATGGCCGGAACCTGTTCGCTCTGATCCGGGTGGATCAGGAGCACGATTTCATAGTGACGCATGAAGACTCCTTGTGGTTTCCGCTCCTCGGCCCCGGGACGGGATCGACGGCGGGTAGCTGCCCCCGGGGTGCGTCAGCAGGTGGGGTGCAGCAAGGGAAAGCCCGCGAGTATAAAACGAAAAAGGCCCCCGGATCGCTCCGGGGGCCCGTGGCAGCCGCCCGGGGGCGGCTGCGAATGCAACGTGATCAGGCGTTCTGCAGATTCAGGTTCGGGTAGCGCACGTGCTCCACCAGTTCCTGGGTTTCCTTCTTCGGCGGCGGCGTCAGCAGGCTGACGACGATGATCACCGCGAAGCCCACCGGCACGCCAAACAGGCCGGCCGAGATCGGCTGGATGTCCCACCACAGCGACACCGGCGAGGTCACGCCGAAGACGCCACGCAGCCAGACCTGCGTCGTGGCCATGTAGTAGAAGGTCGTGCCCAGGCCGGCAATCATGCCCAGCGACGCGCCCCACTTGTTGGCGCGCTTCCAGAACACGCCCAGCACCAGCGCCGGAAAGAACGCCGCCGCAGCGAACGAGAACGCCGCGGATACCAGGAACAGGATGTCCGCCGGTTTCTGCGC
>CAYJOA010000128.1:7163-12463 GCA_964371495.1 uncultured Rubrivivax sp. | reverse complement strand
AACTGGCGCGGCAGGGCCGGCCGGTGCTGGTCAACGTCTGGCTCGACAAGACGGAATTCCGCGAGGGGTCGCTGTCGATGTGAAGGATGTGCCCGTCAGAGCCGGGCCGAAACCACGGGGAGTCGACGATGAAGGTCTGGGAAATTGCCGACAACTTCGGCCTGCAGAACCTGCGGCTGAATGAAGCACCGGAGCCCGTGCCCGGCCACGGCCAGGTCAAGCTGCGCATGCTGGCGGCATCGATCAACTACCGCGACCTGGTGGTCGTGGAAGGCAACTACGGCAGGGCCATCCGGCCGCCCGTGGTGCCGATGTCCGACGGCGTCGGCGAAGTCGTGGCGCTGGGCCCGGGCGTCGGCCGGCTGAAGCTGGGTGACCGCGTGTGCCCGACCTTCTTTCCGGACTGGGCCTGCGGCCGGCCGCGCGATGCCGTCATGCAGATGGACCGTGCCCGCGGTGCCTCGCGCAACGGCACCCTGTGCCAGGCCCTGGTCGTCGACGAGCGTGCGGCCGTCAAGGTGCCGGACTACCTGAGCAACGAGGAAGCCGCGACGCTGCCCTGCGCCGGCGTCACGGCCTGGAACGCGCTGACCTACGGCACGCCGCTGCTCCCCGGCGACAGCGTGCTGATCCAGGGCACGGGGGGCGTCTCGGTGTTCGCGCTGCAGTTCGCGACGTTGATGGGCGCTTGGGTGATCGTGACCTCTTCATCGGATGAGAAGCTGGAACGCGCCCGCGCGCTGGGCGCCGCCGACGTCGTCAACTACCGCACGACGCCGGAATGGCACCAGGAGGTGCGGCGCTTCCTGCCCGAAGGCGTCGACCGCATCGTCGAGGTCGGCGGTGCCGACACCGTGTCGCGCTCGATCAAGTGCGTGCGCATGGGCGGAGTGATCGCGATGATCGGCGTGCTGTCGGGCGCCCGGTCGGCCATCGACCTGCCGCTGGTGGTGATGCGCTTCATCCGCCTGGAGGGCATCACCGTGGGGTCCACCGAGCACTTCGAGGCCATGGTCAAGGCCATGGCGCAGGCGCGGCTGCGGCCGCAGATCGGCGCCGTGCTGCCCTTCGATCGGGCGCCGGAGGCGTTCGAGAAGATCAAGGCCGGGGGCACGTTCGGCAAGATCTGCGTGACGATGTAGCGCCGACGCGGGCAGCGCGCCTGCGGAGGCGCCGGCCTGCACTGTCGCGCCGGTGCCGAAGCCGCCGTGTGCCATCTCGACCTGGATTGATCTGGATCACTTTTGCGTCAGGTCACCGCATCAAAGCCCCTGCTGGCAGCGGTGTAATCGCTGCACTGTTTGGTGTGCACCTGATCGAAAGGGGACTTCATGACGCCCACTGCCTGGCCTGGCAATTGCCGGCCTCAACGCCGCTGGACCGCCGTTGCCGGCGCAGTTCTGATCGCCGCCTTCCTGGGCGGCTGCGGAGGCGGCGACGACGGGGCCGCTGGCGCTGCGGGGCCGGCAGGCCCGGCTGGCCCCGCCGGCCCGTCCGGGACAGACGGCAAGGATCTCACCGCCCTGGTGCAGGTTCCCGGCAATGCCGCGGCGCCCAGCGAGGCGTTCACCGCCACCTGGGCGGCACTGGCGCCGCAGGTCACGGTCACCAGCGTGACGATCAACAGCAAGCCCGTCGTCAGGTTCAGCGTCAAGGACGCACAGGGCAAGCCGGTCGCCGGCCTGGGCAGCAAGTCCAAGAGTGCCACCGCCACGGTGGCCACGATGCCGAACATCTCGTTCACGCTGGCCAAGCTGGTGCCCGCGACGACCACGACCACGGCCGGAACGACCTTCATCAAGGAACCCAGCAAGTGGGTCAGCTATCTGGTCGTGCGGCCGCCGACGGTGGCCGAGAAGGCGGCGGTGCCCGGCACCTCGCTGTGCGACGCGGCGACGAACGCCAACTGGTGCGGGACCTACCCCACCACCGACACCCAGGGCGAGTTGAAGGACAACGGCGACGGCACCTACGAGTACGCGTTCTACCGTGACGTCAAGCTGGCTGCGTCCATCGTCGCCGGCCTGCCGGCGGCCTCTGCCGGCGGGCTGGCCAAGAAGGCCGACCTCGGCGACGTGAGTTACGACGCCGCCCTCACGCACAGGCTGGGCATCCAGATCGGCGGCAACGCCCCCGGCACGGGCTCCAACACGCCGGATGCCGTGACCGTGACCCCCAGCGTCGGTATCGGCACGCCGGCCAACGTCGTGTTCGACTTCAGGCCCGACGGTGGCGCCATCGCGGCAACGCGCGACGTCGTCGCGATGGATTCGTGCTCGTCGTGCCACGCCGGCAAGGTGCTGGCCCACGGCAACCGCAAGGATCCGAACTACTGCGTGACCTGCCACACCGACCAGATCAAGTACAGCTTCAGCCAGGAAGCGTCGAGCACGAATGGCGGCCTGGTCCTGACCGGCACCACCCGGCAGACGACAGCCGTCGTGAACGGACGTGCCTTGGGCGACTTCCCCAACCTGATCCACAAGTTCCACATGGGCGAAGAGCTGGTCAAGGCCGGCTACAACTACAACGCGGAAAGCCAGTTCAACCACGTCACTTACCCGCAGCCGCAGACGAACTGTGTCGCCTGCCACGATGGTTCAGCCACCGCGTCGCACAAGACGGCCAACGGCGACAACTGGAAGAGCGCTCCCAGCCTGCTGGCCTGCGGCGCCTGCCACGACGGCATCAACTTCGCCACCGGCGCCGGCGTGACCCTGGCGGACAAGGCCAAGGACCTGGCCGATGGCAACCCGATCGGCACGACGCAGACCGGCCACGTCGGCGGCGCCAAGGCCGACAACAGCACCTGCGCGATGTGCCACGACGCCAGGACCACTCCCGTCGACCACGTGACGGTGGACCTGACCGGCTCCAGCGGCCGTGCCGGCTATCCGGCCAACACCGCTGCGAACGTGCCCACGCCGGGTTACCCGTCGGGACAAGGGCCGTCGATTCCCGTCGCCTCGCAGTTGAACATGCCGGCAGGCGTGTACAAGATCGGCCTCGAGATCAAGAGCGCTGCCGTCTCCAGCACGCCGCCGCGCAAGGCGACGGTGGTCTATCGGATCCTGAAGGACGGCCAGCCGGTGACGCTGAACGCCACCGGTTACCTGATCGACAACGTCGACGGCACGCCGAGCATCTACGTCGCCTACGGGCTGCCCGCCGACGGCGTTGCGACGCCGGTGGACTGGAATGCCAGCATCAATGCCTCGGTCAAGGACATCCGCGACGCGAAGAACGGGAACGCGCAGACCGGGCCCGATGCCGAAGGCTGGTACACCGCGACGCTGGGCGCGACCATCCCCGACAACGCGAAGATGGTGACCGCCGGGCTGGGGCTCAACTACCAGGGCTTCGTGCAGTTGAACCACGCCGCCTACCCGAAGGGGATCCGCCTGCGCGAGCCGATGTTCGCGATCAAGACGGCCACCGGCGCGGACACCAGCGGCGCGGCCAACACGGCACGCCGGACCATCGTCAGCGGTGACAAGTGCAACGCCTGCCACGGGCAACTGGGCGTCTGGCCGTCGTTCCACGGCGGTGCCCGCAACAACGGCGCGGGCTGCTCGTTCTGCCACCTGCCCGACACGGCCACCGGCCACGTCGGCGCCAACTACAGCTTCGGCGGCGGCTGGTCGGTTCAAACCAAGAACATGGTGCACGCGATCCATGCCGCGGCCAAGCGCGAGCAGTCGTTCAGCTACGAAGCGAGCGTGGCGAACCCGGACGGCTTCGCCCATGTCACCTATCCGGGCGTGCTGAACCAGTGCGAACAGTGCCACGTCGCGGGCAGCTACGACTTCAGGACGGCAGCCAACGCCGCCGCGGTGCCGAACCTGCTGTGGACCACGGACGCCAAGGGCAACATGACGAACGACGCCACGACCAACCCGACGTCGATGGCGTCGATCGGTCTGTCGCCGTGGGTCACGACGCTGGGTCGCGGGCAGATCGACTACCGGACCGACAACCTGGTCTCCTCGCCGATCGCCTCGTCGTGCTTCGGCTGCCACGACAGCAAGTACGCGGTCGGCCACATGCGGCAGAACGGCGGCACGCTGGTGACGCTGGCGTCGACGGTGACCGCCACCGGCACCGGCGTTCGTGTCAACGGCTACGGCCCGAATGCCTGGGAAGGCTGCATGTCCTGCCACGGGCCCGACAAGGTGGCCGACATCAAGAAGGTGCACATGAAGTAAGGCGCCCGGTTCGGTCGGGACGGCGGGGGCGGGGTTCGGCAAACCTGCCCCGCCTGCCGGACCGACGGGATCTGCCGGCCCGGTTGCGG
The DNA here is from genome assembly GCA_964371495.1 of uncultured Rubrivivax sp. Taxonomy (GTDB): domain Bacteria; phylum Pseudomonadota; class Gammaproteobacteria; order Burkholderiales; family Burkholderiaceae_C; genus Rubrivivax. The sequence goes on along the minus strand of CAYJOA010000128.1, from coordinate 8,169 downwards.
TAACGTACCCGGGCCCCTCTCTTTTCTGCCGCAGCGGCGGTCGCCCGACCGCCGTCCGGACCTTACGCTCGAGGCCGCCATGGAACGCCGAACGATCTTCTGTCTGCTCGCCACCGCGTTGCTGCTGTTCGGTGCCGGTCCGGCGCTCAGCGGCAGTGCAGCCGTTCCAGGCAAGGGCAAACCGGTGGACATAAACAGTGCGTCGAGCAAGGAGCTGACGACGCTGCCCGGCGTCACCGCTGCCGCCGCCGCGAAGATCGTCGCCGGCCGCCCCTACGGCAGCAAGGCGCAGCTGGTCAGCCGCGGTGCCATCGACGAGGCCACCTACCAGGGTCTCAGGCAACGCATCGTCGCCAGGCAGCCGTACAAGGACAGCGCCAGGAACGCGGCGCTGCAGGCGCGGCAGAAGTAGCGGTGGCCGGGGCTACATGCGCAGCGCCGATTCGGCGCTGATGCAGGGCAGGCCGAGCGCCTGCGCCACCGCGGCGCAGGTAACGCGGCCGCGATGGACGTTCAGGCCGCGTCGCAGGTGCACGTCGTGCACCATCGCCTGTTCGCCGTGCGCCGCCAAGGCCAGGCCGAAGGGCAGCGTGGCGTGGTTCAGCGCGTGGCTGGAGGTGGCCGGCACGGCACCCGGCATGTTGGCCACGCAGTAGTGGATGATGCCGTCGACCTCGAAGGTGGGGTCGTCGTGTGTCGTCGGATGCGAGGTTTCGAAGCAACCGCCCTGGTCGATCGAGACGTCGACCAGCACGCTGCGCGGCAACATGTGGGCCAGCATCGCCCGCGTCACGATCCTGGGGGCGTTGGCGCCCGGGATCAGCACGGCGCCGATGACGACGTCGGCGACCCGCACTTCTTCCTCGATGTGCGCCGCGCTCGAATACCGCGTGCGCACGCGGCCCTGGAACAGCTCGTCGAGCTGGCGCAGCCGCGGCAGCGAGCGGTCGATGACGGTGACTTCGGCGCCCAGCCCCACGGCCATGCGTGCGGCGTGGGTGCCGAC
>CAYJOA010000128.1:0-7153 GCA_964371495.1 uncultured Rubrivivax sp. | reverse complement strand
GGTCGGCTTCGCCGGGGCCCCCCGCCCCCCCCCCCCCCGCCCCGGGGGGGGGGGTGGGGGCCGACGACGCCGCCGCCGAGCGCCACCGCGAGCGCCGGCGGCACGCCCGGCACGCCGCCGAGCAGCAGGCCCTTGCCGCCGGCCGGCTTGCGCAGCGCGAAGGCCGCGGCCTCGATCGCCAGCCGCCCCGCGACCTCGCTCATCGGCGCCAGCAGCGGCAACCCGTCCTGCGCGTCGGTGACGGTCTCGTAGGCCACCGCGATGCAGCCCGAGTCGATGAGGCCACGCGCCTGCTCGGCGTCGGGGGCCAGGTGCAGGTAGGTGAAGAGGATCTGCCCCGGGCGCAGCATCTGCCACTCCGCCGGCTGCGGCTCCTTGACCTTGACGATCATCTCGGCCGCCGCGTAGACCTCGGCCGCGCTGCCGACGATGCGTGCGCCGGCCGCCACATACGCCGCGTCACCGGCACCAATGCCCGCACCCGCGCCCGCCTGCACCAGCACCTCGTGCCCGGCGCCGGTGTATTCGCGCACGGCCATCGGCGTCAGGCCGACACGGTGTTCCTGGACCTTGATCTCGCTGGGCACGCCGACACGCATGAACGAACTCCGTTTCAGATTCGGGGCTACGAGAGGCCTTCGGGTTCGAAGGCACGCTGCAGGTCGGCGCCCTTGCTTTACAAGGACTTTACTTCGTGAAGAACGGTCCGGGTCAACGGCGCCCCGGGGTGGGCGTTGACTGCACTGGCAGTTCAGTTTCCACCAAGGAGAGTCTCGTGAGCCCAGTTCGTCGCATGGCCAAATTCAGTACGCTCGTCGTTCTTGGCGTGGCCGCAAGCGGCTGCGTGGTGCTGCCGTTCGGTGCCGGACACGGCCGCTACGGCCGCGGTGAGCGCCACCATTACTCAGCGGTGGAAGTGCAGCCCATCGTCCTGGTGACGCCACAGGTGGTCCGGCCGCATCGCGGCGGTCGTTAGCCGCAGACTCCAGGCCGCTTCCGTTCACCGCGCAGGCCCGGCCTTCGCACGCCGGTACGACCACCAGGGCAAGGCCCGGGTCAGCGACAACACCTCGCCGGCCCGTTGCACGCCATAACCCGGCAGCCCCTGCAGCGCCTGGGCCCAGGCGTCGGACGCCAGCGTGGCACGCAGCTCCTGCAGCGCCGGCGTCTGCAGCGCCGGCGCCAGGCACACCAGGTAGTAGTCCTCGTCGGCCAGCGGCTTGAAGTCCAGGCCGAATTGGCGCGCCGCGGCCTCGATGCCCAGCCCGGCGTCGGCGGCTCCCGAGGCCACCGCGGCGGCCACCGCGACGTGCGTGGTCTCGATGCGGCTGTCGTAGCCGTCCACGCCTTTCGGCGACAGGGCGGCCTGCTGCAGCAGGTGGTCCATGAGCAGCCGGGTGCCCGAACCCGGCTGGCGGTTGACGAAGCGCCAGCCGCCGCCGGCCAGATCCGCGATGCCCGCCGGGCCCGGCTCAGCGGGGCGCAGCATCAGGCCCTGGCGGCGCCAGTGGCTGCCGATCAGTTTGTGCGTGCCCGGGCGCAGCAAGGGCCGCAACGCCCGCTTGAACACCGGCGAGTCGGTGGCCAGTCGCGGCACGTGGAAACCGGCCACCAGGCAGCGGCCGTCGAGCAGGCTGCGCAGCGCGTCTTCGCTGCCGGCGAAGCGCAGGCTGAGGTGCAGCGCGTGCTGTTCCTCGGCAATCGCCGGCAGCCGCGGCAGCGCCAGGTCGTGGCTGGCAAAGATGTCCAGCACCTGCAGCGTCGGGTCGTCGGCGAGGGCGAAGACACGGCCGAGTTCGCTGCGCAGGGCCTCCAGGTGCGGCGTCAGTCGGGTCCGCGCCTGGCGTTCGGCCCACAGCAGGCGTTGCGCGAAGGGTGTCAGCCGTGCGTTGCGGCCCTTGGCCCACAGCACCAGCGGTGCATCGAAAACTTCCTCCCAGCGCTTGAGCGAGCCCCAGGTGTGCCGGTACGACTGCCCCTGCGCGGCCGCGGCACGGCTGATCGAGCCGTGCTGCTGCAAGGCCGACAACAGGTCGAACAGCGGGTTCTCGACCTCCGCGCCTTGCTGGCCGTGGTCTTCGAAGGTGTAGCGCAGGTGGGTGCCGCGGTGGTTCACGTGGGGGCTGGGGCAGGGTGACGACGACGCCGTAGTGTCCCACCGCCGCACTGCGCGGCCGTGGCGCCGGTGGACGACCCCCGCGGCGCGGTTTATCGTCCCGCCATGGACACCGCCGCCGTCGACTTCTGGTTCGACTTCTCGTCGCCGTATTCCTACATCGCCAACGAGTGGGTCGACGCGCTGGCGGCACGCCACGGCCGCGCGGTGCGCCGCCATGCCATCCTGCTGGGTGCCACCTTCCAGGCCGCCGAGCTCAAGAGCCCGGTGTCGTACCCGCTCAAGCGCGAATATTCGATCGCCGACTTCGCGCGTTCGGCACGTTTCGAAGGCCTGCCCTACCGGCAGCCCACCCCCTTCCCGATCCCGACGCAGAACGCAGCGCGCGTCTTCTGGTGGATGCACGACACCGTGTCGCCCGCCGCCGCTGCCGACTGGTCGCGAGCGGCATTTCGCGCCTATTTCACGCGCGACGTGCCGCTCGACGATGCCGCGGCGCTGAAGGCACTGGCGATGGCCAGCGGCCTGGACGGCGGGGCCGCCGAGGCGGCCTGGAACCAAAGCACCTGGAAGCTGCGGCTGAAGGCCGAAAACGACGCCGCCATCGCCGCCGGCATCTTCGGCGCGCCCTTTTTCGTCGTCGACGGCGAGCCCTTCTGGGGCAACGACCGCAAGCCGCAGATCGAACGCTGGCTGGCCAGCGGGCCGTTCTAGGACAGGAGGCGCACGCATGCATGCCGCCACGCTGCTGCGCCTGCAGGCGCGCGCCAACCGGCTGGCCAACCAGCGGCTGCACCGGGCCATGGCGGTGCTGACGGCGGCGGAACTGCACGCGCCGCGCACCGGCTATTTCCCGACGCTGATGGCGACGCTGAACCACATCCTCGCTGTCGACCAGTACTACGTCGGCGCGCTGCATGGCGAAGCCGGACTGGCCGAGCACTGGCACCGCTACGTGCCCGACCGCGAACTGGCGCCGCTGGCCGGGCGCCAGCGCCTCGTCGACGAACGCCTGATCGCCTGCTGCGAGGCGCTCGACGACGCCGGCTGCGCGCGCACGATCGGCATGCCGCGCCGCGCCGGCGTCGTGCAGCGCGACGCCGCGGCCTTCGTGCTGCAGCACCTGTTCATGCACCAGACCCACCACCGCGGCCAGGTGCACGCCATGCTCTCGGGCACCGCGGTGGCGCCGCCGCAGCTGGACGAATTCCTGATGCCCAGCGACGCGCCGCTGCGCAGTGCCGAGATGGCCGCGCTGGGCTGGGACGAGGCGGCGGTGTACGGGCCGCGGCCCTAGAATTACGTTGACGTAAACGTAAACCGCGCCGCACCGCCCAGGGGTGGCGTCGAGCGGCCGCAGGAGACCCGGGTGCCCACGCTGACATCGAAACTCAACCCGCGCTCCGACGAGTTCAAGGCCAGCGCGCTGCAGATGCGCCAGCTCGTGGGCGACCTCAACGCGCGGCTGGCGCAGATCGCCGAAGGCGGCGGCGAGGTTGCCCGTGCACGCCACGCCGCACGCGGCAAGCTGCTGCCGCGCGACCGCGTGGAGATGCTGCTCGACCCCGACACGCCGTTCCTGGAGATCGCGCCGCTGGCCGCGCTGGATATCTACGACAACGCCGCGCCGGGCGCCGGCATCATCGCCGGCATCGGCCGCGTCAGCGGCGTCGAATGCCTGATCGTCTGCAACGACGCCACCGTCAAGGGCGGCACCTACTTCCCGCTCACGGTCAAGAAACACCTGCGCGCGCAGGAGATCGCGCAGGCCAACCGGCTGCCGTGCATCTACCTGGTCGACAGCGGCGGCGCCAACCTGCCCAACCAGGACGAGGTCTTCCCCGACCGCGACCACTTCGGCCGCATCTTCTACAACCAGGCGCAGATGAGCGCGCTGGGCATCCCGCAGATCGCCGTGGTCATGGGTTCGTGCACCGCCGGCGGCGCCTACGTGCCGGCGATGAGCGACGAAGCCATCATCGTCAGGGACCAGGGCACCATCTTCCTGGGCGGCCCGCCGCTGGTGAAGGCGGCCACCGGCGAAGTCGTCAGCGCCGAAGACCTGGGCGGCGGCGACGTGCACACGCGGCTGTCCGGCGTGGCCGACCACCTGGCCGAGAACGACATGCACGCGCTGGCCATCGCTCGCGCCTCGGTGGCCAACCTCAACTGGCGCAAGCCCGACCAGGTGCAGCGCCTGCCGCCGCGCCCGCCGCTGTTCGACACCGCCGAACTGCACGGCGTGATCCCCACCGATGCACGCAAGCCCTACGACGTGCGCGAGATCATCGCGCGCATCGTCGACGCCTCGGAGTTCGACGAATTCAAGGCCCGCTACGGCACCACGCTGGTGACCGGCTTCGCGCACATCGAAGGCCTGCCGGTCGGCCTGGTGGCCAACAACGGCATCCTGTTCGGCGAGAGCGCGATGAAGGGCGCGCACTTCATCGAACTGTGCTGCCAGCGCCGCGTGCCGCTGGTCTTCCTGCAGAACATCACCGGCTTCATGGTCGGCCGCAAGGTCGAAAACGAAGGCATCGCCAAACACGGCGCGAAGATGGTCACCGCGGTGGCCACCGCCACGGTGCCCAAGTTCACGGTCATCATCGGCGGCAGCTTCGGCGCCGGCAACTACGGCATGTGCGGGCGCGCCTATTCGCCGCGCTTCCTGTGGATGTGGCCGAACGCGCGCATCAGCGTGATGGGCGGCGAGCAGGCGGCCGGCGTGCTGGCCACCGTCAAGCGCGACGGCATCGAAGCCCGCGGCGGCCACTGGTCGGCAGCCGACGAAGCGGCGTTCAGGGCGCCGATCCTGGACCAGTTCGCGCACCAGGCGCACCCCTACTACGCCAGCGCGCGGCTGTGGGACGACGGTGTCATCGACCCCGCCGACACGCGCCGCGTGCTGGCGCTGGGCCTGAGCGCCAGCCTCAACGCACCGATCCCGGACAGCCCGCGCTTCGGTGTCTTCCGCATGTGATCGGCGGCGTGAAGGCCCCTCGATGAGCACCACACTCGACATCCGGCGCCCTTCGGCCCACGTCGCCGAGGTCTGGCTGAACCGCCCCGAGGTGCGCAACGCCTTCAACGACGGCGTCGTGCAGGAATTGACAGACACCTTCCGCGCACTGGCCGACGACGGCGACCTGCGCGCCGTCGTGCTGGCCGGCCACGGCAAGGCCTTCTGCGCCGGCGCCGACCTGTCGTGGATGCGCGCGATGGCCGACTACACCTGGCCGCAGAACCATGCCGACGCGGCGCGGCTGGCCGAGATGCTGTGGGCCGTCTGGACCTGCCCGGTGCCGGTGGTCGGGCGCATCCACGGCGACTGTTATGCCGGCGGCGTGGGCTTGGCGGCGGTGTGCGACGTGCTCGTCGCCGCCGAAGGCGCGAACTTCTGCCTGAGCGAAGCCCGGCTCGGGCTGCTGCCGGCGACCATCGGGCCGTATGTCGTGAAGGCGCTCGGCGAGCAGGCGTCGCGGCGTTATTTCGTCAGCGCCGAACGTTTCACTGCCGCGCGTGCACAGGCGCTGGGTTTCGTGCACGAGGTCGTGCCGGCCGAAGAACTGGACACGGTGGTGGCGGGCATCGTGGCCGCCATCGTCGCCAACGGCCCGGCAGCAGTGCGGGCCTGCAAGCGGCTGGTCAAGGACATCGCCGGGCGCGAGATCGACGCCGCGCTGCGCGAGGAGACGGCGCGCCGCATCGCCGACATCCGTGCCAGCGCCGAGGGGCGCGACGGCGTACAGGCCTTCCTGAACAAACGCGACCCGGCATGGAAGTAGGCCTGGACCTCACGCATCTGCTGGCGCTGGCCGCCGCGCTGGGCTGGGCCAGCGGCCTGCGCCTGTATGCGGTGGTCTTCATCACCGGTGCCGCGGGCTTCCTCGGCTGGGTGTCGCTGCCCGCGGGGCTGGCGCTGCTGCAGCACCCGGTGGTGCTGGGTGCGAGCTTCCTGATGTTCGTCGTCGAGTTCGTCGCCGACAAGGTGCCCGGGTTGGACACGCTGTGGGACGCCGTGCACACCTTCATCCGCATCCCGGCCGGCGCGGCGCTGGCGGCCGGCGTCTTCGGCGGCGATTCGGCGACCTGGGTGCTGGTGGCGGCGCTCGCCGGCGGCACGCTGGCCGCCACCGCGCACGCTGCGAAGGCGACGACGCGGGCGGCGGCCAACACCTCGCCGGAACCGTTTTCCAACCTCGGCCTGTCGCTGCTGGGCGACGCCGCGGTGCCGGCGATGCTGTGGCTGGCCTGGGAGCATCCGCTGTGGTTCTTTCCGGCACTGGTGGTGGCGCTGGTGGTGGCGGTTGGTCTGATCGTGCTGCTGTTCAAGTTCCTGCGCGCGCTGCTGCGCCGTTTCGTTCCCGACGCCCGGGCTGCGGCCTGACTGCAATGAGGCCTGCATGTTCAAGAAGATCCTGATCGCCAACCGAGGAGAGATCGCCTGCCGCGTGGCCGCCACCGCACGCCGGCTCGGTGTGCGTACCGTCGCCGTCTACTCCGACAGCGACGCCCACGCCCGCCACGTGCGCGCCTGCGACGAGGCGGTGCACGTCGGCGGCAGCGCGCCGCGCGACAGCTACCTGCAGTGGCAGCGCATCATCGACGCGGCGCTGGCCAGCGGCGCCCAGGCCGTGCACCCCGGCTATGGCTTCCTGAGCGAGAACGAGGTCTTCGCCCGTGCCTGCGCCGCCGCCGGTCTGGTGTTCATCGGCCCGCCGGCGTCGGCGATCGCCGCCATGGGCAGCAAGTCCGCCGCCAAGGCCCTGATGGGCCGGGCCGGCGTGCCGCTGGTGCCGGGTTACCACGGCGACGACAACGACCCCGCCTTCCTGGCCGGGCAGGCCGAACTGATCGGCTACCCGGTGCTCATCAAGGCCAGCGCCGGTGGCGGCGGCAAGGGCATGCGCCGCGTGGAGCGGGCCGCCGACTTCGCGGCCGCGCTGGCGTCGTGCCAGCGCGAGGCGCAGGCCAGCTTCGGCAACGACCAGGTGCTGATCGAACGCTACGTGACGCGGCCGCGGCACATCGAGATCC
>CAYJOA010000127.1:0-12704 GCA_964371495.1 uncultured Rubrivivax sp. | reverse complement strand
CCGGGCGGGGCTTGCACCCGCTGGAAAGCGCCGCCTTTGCACGGCGCACGCCAGTACCAGTCGTTCATGAGAGGCCGGTTCGGAGCTTCCTTCCACCGGCAAGCGGGTGCTCTCTTTCCAGCTCATGATCTGCGCTTGCCCTGGTTTCGCCCGACGCCACCAGCGGCCAAGCCGGCGACGTCTGGGCGCAGTCAATGCCACAGACCAGTCGTCTTCAGTCGACCTTCGCGCCCGAACTCTTCACCACTGCCGACCACTTGGCGATGTCGGCGCGCAGCAAGGCAGCAAACTGCTCGGGGTCGGTGTTGTAAACCTCGGCGCCGGTGGCGGTGAACTTGGCGACCACCTCAGGGTCGCGCAGCGTGGCATTGATGTCGGCATTGAGCTGACGCACCACGGCGGCCGGGGTAGTCGCTGGGGCAAACAGGCCGAACCAGGGGTTGACATCGAAGCCGGCGTAGCCCGATTCGGCGACGGTCGGGATGTCGCCAAAAGCCGCTGCGCGCTTGGCGCTGGTGACCGCCAACGGGCGCAGGCGACCATCACGGATGAAACCCGCCACCGAGGGCATGCTGGTGAACACGACCTGGATTTGTCCGCCCAGCAGGTCGGTCATGGCCGGCGCCGCGCCGCGGTAGGGCACGTGCAGCATCTTGATGCCCGCGGCAGCATTGACCATCTCACCCAGCAAATGATTTACCGATCCATTACCGGCGGAGCCGTAGGCCACCTGCTGCCTTTTCGAAAGTTCTGCCAGCTCGCGCAGCGTCTTCACCGGCAGTTGCGGATTCACCACCGCCACGAAGGGCAGCGTGGCCAGGGTAGCGACGGGCGCAAAGTCCTTCTCGGGATCGAAGGGAAGCTTCGAGTAGAGCGCGCCATTGATGGCGTGCGTGCCTACATAGCTCATCAGCAGTGTGTATCCGTCGCCGGGTGCGCGCGCCACTTCCTCCATGCCGATGTTGCCGCCGGCACCGGCCTTGTTCTCTACAACAACCGTCTGCCCCCAGCGCACCGAGAGCTTCTGTGCCATGACTCGGGCCAGCGTGTCCGATGCGCCGCCCGGCGTCTGCGGTACGACGATGCGCACCTGCTTGGCCGGAAAGACCTGGGCATGGGCGTTGAGGGCGAGGCTGGCAATGGCCGCCACCGCGGCGGTCATGAGGGTTCTACGAACAGCGTGCATGGACATGTCTCCTGTTATGGGTGTGGGACCTGGGGCGGGGTGACGGCGACCAGTGCCATGCCGGCAAGCGCAGCGGCAACCTGGCTATGCAAGGGGCCCTGCAGTGCGTAGGCAGGCAGGGCCATCAGGGTTTCGGCGACGCGGCGCTCGAGCAGGCTGCGCAGGCGGTAGCGCGCACGTTCGGTGCGCCGATGCTGGGCGATGCCCGAGGCACGTTGCCAGGTCTGGTGTCGGTCGATGGCGTCAGACAGCGCGACGATCGAGTCGGCGTCCTGGATCGAGGTCGTCAGCACCGGCGGCTGCCAGGCTCCGGGCGGGGGCGGCAGTATCTGCAGCACTCTACGGATGTCGCCCACCAGCTGCGCCGCGCCGGGCAGGTCGGCCTTGTTGACGACGTAGAGGTCGGCCATCTCCATGATGCCGGCCTTCATTGCCTGCACGGCGTCGCCGCTGCCGGGGTTGAGCACCAGCACCAGGGTGTCGACGAGGCTGCGCGCCGCGTGTTCGGCCTGGCCGACGCCGACGGTTTCGACCAGCACTTCGTCGAAGCCGGCGCGCTCCATCACCTGCAGCAGTTCGGGCAGGTTGTCGGCCAGGCCGTCGGCCGCGGCGCGCGAGGCCAGTGAACGCACGAAGAGCTCACCGGCGCCTTCCAGGTCGTCGATGCGGATGCGGTCGCCCAGGATGGCGCCGCCGCTGCGTGGGCTGCTGGGGTCGATGGCCAGCATGCCGATGCGGTGGCGCTGCGCACGCAGCAGCGCCAGCCGGCCGCCCAGGCTGCTCTTGCCGGCGCCCGGCGGACCGGTGAGGCCGATGCGCAGTGCCGTGCCCGGTGCGTCGCAATCGGGCGCGGCGAGGATCTGCTCGACGCTGGCGTTGGCGGCCCGCGTCAGCGCACGGCCCAGCGCCAGCCGGTCCAGGCCGGCGGCACTCACGCGCTCACCCCAGCACCTCGGCGTTGTGTTCGCCCAGCAGCGGCGGCGCGCCGTAAACCGGGGTCGAATCCGAGAACTTGATCGGTGAGCCCACTGCGCGCAGGCGCGCCGTGTCGCAGGGCAGGTCCACCACCATGGCGCGTTCCTGCACAAGTTCGCCGGCGAGTGCGTTCTCCAGCGTGTCGACGGCCGCCACCACGATGCCCAACGGCGCCAGCCGTGCCACCCAGTGCGCCGAAGTGCCACCCTGCAGCAACTCGGCAATGGCCGCCAGCACCGGTTCGCGGTGGGTGCGCCGGCCCTCCATGGTCGCGAAGCGCGGGTCGTTCAGCCACTCGAGGCGGCCCACTTCGTTGCAGAACTTGCGCCAGAAACCGTCGTGCGTGATGAACAGCGTCACCCAGCCGTCGGTGGTGCGGAAGAGCTGCGCCGGCACCATGTAGGGGTGGGCCGAGTGGGCGTAGCGCTGCGGTGACTCACCGGCGTTTAGGCTGGCACCGGCCAGGTAGTTCAACTGCGACAGCATGACGTCGCTCATCGCCACGTCGACCTGGCCGCCCTGTCCTTCGACGATCTTCGCCAGCAGGCCCAGAGCGGCCATGATGCCGGCCGAGTTGTCGACCGCCGAGTAACCCGTCTTGGTGGGCGGCGCGTCGGGCTCGCCGGTGATGGCCATCACGCCGGTCCGCGCCTGCACCACGTAGTCGTAGGCGGGCTGATCGGCGAAGCGCCCGTTGAGCCCGTAACCCGTCAGCGCCACGCAGACCAGGCGCGGGTTGTGCTGCGCCAGGGCCTCGTAGGTCAGCCCCAGCTTGTGCACGGCGCTGGGCCGCAGGTTGCACACCAGGCCGTGGGCGCCCTGCACCAACTTTGCCAGCGCGGCCTGGCCCGGCGGCGCAGCGAGGTCGAGCACCACGCTCTTCTTGCTGCGGTTCAGGCTCGCGAAATAGGCGTTGTGCGGCCCCACCTGGTGCGGCGACACACGCCGCGCGATGTCGCCCTCGGCGGGCTCGATCTTGATGACCTCGGCGCCGAGGTCGGCGAGCAGCAGGCCACAGTAGGGGCCGGCCAGCATGTGGCCGATCTCCAGGATGCGGATGCCGCTCAGCGGGCCGCTCATGCAAGAGCCCCCGCCAGTGCGTCGACGACGTCCTGCAGCGCCATGTCGCTGTCGAACACCCCCTGCACACCCAGCGCCTGCAGGGTGGCGCGGTCTTCGGCCGGGATGGTGCCGCCGACAAACACCTTGATCTCGTGCGCGCCGGCCGCGTTCAGTTGTTCCACCACTTGCCGCGTCAGCTCGTGGTGGCTGCCCGAGAGGATGCTCAGGCCGATGGCGTCGACACCTTCGTCGATGGCCACGCGCACGATCTGCTCGGGGCTGCGGCGCAGGCCGGTGTAGATGACTTCGGCACCGGCGTTGCGCAGCGTCAGCGCGATGATCTTGGCCCCGATGTCGTGGCCGTCGAGCCCGGGTTTGGCGATGAGGATGCGGCGGCCGCGCAGCGGTGTCGCGGCAGGCAAGGGCATGGCGGTGTCGGTGGTCATAGTCTGACGGGCTCCTGGAATTCACCCCACTCGGCCTTCAGGCGTTCGACCATCTCGCCCACGGTGGCATAGGCGTGGCAGCAGTCGACGAGGTAGGGCATGAGGTTCGTGCGGTCCTGCGCCGCGGCGCTGCCCAGGCGCTGCAGGCTGCCTTCAACCTGCGTGGCGCTGCGCGTGTCCAGCGTGCGCTGGTACTTCTCGAGCACGCGCTGCGCCACCGTCGGGTCGAGGCGGAAGACCTCGCCGAAGTCGTTCGTCTGGCCTTCGCGGCGAAAGTGGTTCTGGCCGACGATGACGGTTTCGCCACTGTCGACGCGCATCTTGCGTTCCAGGCCGCGTTCGGCCAGGCGCATCTGCAGCCAGCCGTCCTCGATCGCCTTGACGACGCCGCCGTAGTCGTCGATCTCCTTCATCACGGCCTCCACCGCGCTCTGCATGCGGTCGGTGTGCTGCTCGACGAAGTAGCTGCCGCCCAGTGGGTCGACGGTGCGTGCGATGCCACTCTCGTAGGCGATCATCTGCTGCGTGCGCACCGCGATCTCGGCCGAGAACTCGGTCGGGATCTGGAAGGCCTCGTCGAAGGCGCAGGTGAAGATGGACTGCGCACCACCCATCACCGCGGCCATGGTCTCGACCGCCACGCGCACGATGTTGTTGTGCGGCTGTGCCGCCACCAGCGACGAGCCGCCGCACACGACGCCGAAGCGGAACATCTGCGCCTTGGGGTCGGTGACGCCGTAACGCTCCTGCATCAGCTTCGCCCACAGCCGGCGCCCGGCGCGGAACTTGGCGACCTCGTCGAAGAGGTCCATGTGCACGTAGAAGAAGAAGGACAGGCGCTTGGCGAACTTCTCGATGTCGCCGCCGCGGCGCTGCAGTTCGTCGACGTACGCCAGGCCGTTGGCCAGCGTGTAGGCCATCTCTTCCACCGCCGTCGCGCCGGCGTCGCGCACGTGCGCGCCGGCGATGCTGATGGGGTTGAAACGCGGCGTCTCGTCGTTCGAATACAGGATAGAGTCGGCGATCAGCCGCATCGATGGCCGCACCGGGAAGATCCAGGTGCCGCGCGCCACGTACTCCTTCAGGATGTCGTTCTGTATCGTGCCCGTGAGCGCGCTGCGCGGCACACTCTGCTTGTCGGCCACCGCCAGGTACATCGCGTAGACGATGGCCGCGGTGCCGTTGATGGTGAACGAGGTCGAGATCTTGCCGAGATCCAGGCCCTGGAACAGGATCTCGGCTTCGCTCAGGTTCGACAACGACACCCCCACCTTGCCGATCTCGGGCCGCGCCATCGTGTGCACCGGATCGAGCCCGCACTGCGTGGGCAGGTCGAGCGCCACGGAAAGCCCCGTCTGCCCCTGGTCGAGCAGGAAGCGGTAACGCTCGTTCGACTCCTCGGCGGTGCCGAAACCCGAGTACTGGCGAATGGTCCAGAGCCGGCCGCGGAAACCGTCGGCGAAGATGCCGCGCGTAAAGGGCGTGGCGCCGGCCTCGCCGACACGCGACGGATCCACCGCCTCGGGCCCGACACGCACCGGCACCTCCAGCCCAGCGGCACTGGTCTGCGTGAGCTGGGGCGGCACACGCGGGCTTCGGATGTCGGCTTTCATGGCTTGCCTTCTTTGCGCTGCAGGAAACGGTCGACCGCGGCCCAGTGATCGGCATGCACCCAGGCGTCGACGAAATGGCGTTGTTCGATCTCGCGGCGCTCGCTCTGCGGCAGGCCACGCTTCATTGCACGCGCCTGCAGCGTGCAGGCTTGCAGCGCGTGGCGCGACTGGCGCAGCATAGGCGCGATGAAGTCGGTGACGGCGGCGTCCAGCGCCGCGCGGTCGGGTGCGACGGCATCGGCCAGCCCCCAGGCCAGCGCGGTGGTGGCTGGCACAAGTTCGCAACGCGACGTCATGCGCAGCGCGCGGGCCGGGCCCACCAGCGCGGTGAGGTCGGGCCCGCCGCCCCAGGCGGAGGTGATGGCCAGCCGGCCGTGCACGAAACCGATGTGCGCGCCTTCGCGCATGAGGCGGAAGTCGCAGGCCAACGCCAGTTCGGCACCGCCGCCCAGCGCGTCGCCGTGCATCACCGCGATCACGGGCACGGGGAAGTCGCGCACCGCGTCCAGCGCGGCACGGCCTTCGTCGGACATCTCGCGTGCCTGGTCGGGCGTGCGCACGGCGTCGAGCTCGTGCACGTCGCCACCGGCGGCGAAGTAGCGGTCGCCGGCGCCGGTGAGCAGCACGCAACGAAGGTGCTCGTCGCTGGCGTGCTGGTGCAGCGCCGTGCGCAGCGCCGCTAGTACCGGACGCGACAGCGGGTTGTGGCGTGCGGGGCGGTCGACGGTGAGGCGCAGCACGGCGCCGCCGCGCGTGACGTGCAGCGGCAGGTCTTCAGCCATGCGACGCTTCCTCCGTGGCGCTGTGGCCGAACAGGCTGTGGCGACCGATCTGGCGAACGCAGGCGAGCAGGGCATCGGCTGTACGCGTTTCGGCTGCGGCCATGCGGTGCATGGGCCCGGCCACCGCCAGCGCCAGGCTCAGCGTGCCCAGCGGCAGCGGCGCGGCGATGGCCATCACGTCGGCGACGTTTTCACCGCGTGTCACCTGCCAGCCACGTGCGCGGCCCTGCGCCAGGTCGTGCCGCAGGGCCTGCGCCTCGGTGAGCGTGGCGCTCGTGATGCGCGGCAGCGGCAGCGCGGTCAGCCAGGCGTTCAGTGCCGCATCGTCCAGCGTGGCCAGCAGGCACTTGCCGATGGCGCTGGAGTGCAGCGGCTTGTGATCGCCTGCACGCGACGAATAGCGTATGGACTGCGCACTCTCCACCACCTGCAGGTACAGCACCTGGTCGTGCTGGCGCGTGCCCAGGATGACGGTTTCGCCGGTGGCATCGCGCAGGGCCTGCAGTGCCGGCGCCAGTCGCAGGGCCAGCGGGTCATTGGCCTCGATCACCGAGGCCATGTCCCACAGGCGCCTGGTCGGGTAGGCCTCGCGCGGGCTCAGGAAGTAGAGGAAACCGTGGTGCTCCAGCGCGCGCACCAGGCCATGGCAAGTTGACAGCGGCATCTGCGCCAGACGGGCGATCTCCGACATCGACAGCGGCTGTCGGGCGACACGGAAGGCGTCCAGCACTTCGAGCGAACGTACGGGAGAACGACTGATGACGACACTCATGATCTCGGTATTATGAAAGCCTATTCAAAATACCGTCAATTCGTGACTAACCCTGAGCGATCCGCTGCCGCACCCGCACTGGCCATCACGCTGGCCATTCAGGCCCTGGCATCGGCTGCCGCCATCGGCCCCACTGCAGTCGGGCCGGTGGTCACCGCGCAGCTGGGCCTGCCCGCATCGGCGGTGGGCCTGTACATCGCGCTCGTCTACCTCGGGGCCATGGTGGCCTCGGTGCTCTGCAGTCACTTCATCACCCATCACGGCGCCATACGCACCAGCCAGATGTCGCTACTGGCCTGTGCCACCGGCCTGGGCCTGCTGTGCAGCGGCGGGCTCGCGCTGGCGACGCTGGGCGCCTTCGTGCTGGGCCTGGGTTACGGGCCGATCACGCCGGCAAGCTCGCAGATCCTGGCGCGCGCCACGCCGCCGCACCGCCTTGGGCTGGTGTTTTCGCTGAAGCAGACAGGCGTGCCGCTGGGCGGCGTGCTGGCCGGTCTGGCCGTGCCGCCGCTCACGCTGGCCAGCAACTGGCAATGGGCACTGGGCGCCATCGCGCTGGCCTGCCTGGCATGTGGCGCGCTTGCCCAGGGTCTGCGGGGCACGCTCGACGCGGGCCTGACGCCTGCAGGCGCCTGGCCCAGCCCGGTCAGTCTTCTGAAGCCGGTGCGCATGGTCTGGGCGCGACCCGAGCTGCGCACCCTGGCCGGCTGCTCATTCGTGTTCTCGGCGTTGCAGGTCTGCCTCACTGCATACGCCGTGACCTGGCTCACCGCCGACCTCGGCTGGGCGCTGGTGGCCGCCGGCATGGCCTTGGCTGTGTCGCAGAGTGCGGGGGTGGGTGGGCGTGTGCTCTGGGGCTGGATCGCCGACCAGGGCCCGGGTGCCCGCCGCACGCTGATGGCCCTGTGCGCGATGATGTTGGCCAGCGCCGCCGTGGCGCCGCTGCTCGGGCCGCAGACACCGACGGTGCTGGTGCTGCTGGCGCTGGCGGCCTTCGGCGCCACGGCCATCGGCTGGAACGGGGTCTACCTCGCCGCCGTCGCTCGGCTGGCCCCGCACGGCCAAGCCGGCGCCGCCACGGGCGGCACGCTGGCTTTCACCTACCTGGGTGTGGTGCTTGGCCCGCCGCTCTTCGGCGTCGTGGCGGCCGGCACGCACAGCCACGGCCTGGCTTTCGCGGCCACTGTGCTGCCGCTCTCGCTGTGCGGTCTGGCGCTGTGGAGGCTGGGCCGATGAACTCGGTACGTTCGCCACAGGCCGCGGGCACGCAGAGCTTGGAAAGGGCGCAGCGCATGTTGCGAGAACTGGCAGCCCGGGGTGAAATCGGCTGGCGACTTTCAGACTTGGCTGCATGCTGCGAGCTTGACAAGGGTTCGACGCACCGTGTGCTGGCCTGCTTGGTGCGTGACCGGTTCGTGCAGCAGCGCGGCAGCGACCGGCGTCATGGCCCCGGGCCCATGCTCTCTGAATTGGGCCTCTCGCTGCCCCTCTATACCCGCTTCCGGCACGCGGCCGAACACACCTGCAGCATCTGACCGAGCAAACCGGCAGCATCGTCTGGCCCATCTTCTACACCAGGCCAGACAAACTTCTTCTGAATCAGTCACTTGCGAGCGCCGTCCGGGCGTAGTGTCACGCTTTGGGGTCTGCCGCGGCGGAGCGGGTGAGGTCGATGTCAGCCCGGCCGCAGCGTTAGCGGCAACGCCACGCCACAGGCGCTGAACACTGCACTGATCGTCCCCTGGGTCTCGGTGCGCAGCCGGTACGGCTTGCCCTGCACCGTCAACTCGATCTCCTGCAGTCTGTCGAGGTCGTCCAGGATGTGGGTCCACTCCAGTGTTGCGTGGCCCGTGGCTTCGAGCCGGTCCTGCAGCGCCTTGCGCAGCACCAGCGCCAGGAAGCTGCAAAAGACGTGGCCGCGGATCGCGTCGTCGGTCTTGTGGAAGATCGGCCGCGTGTCGAGCTGGCTCTTCATCGTGCGGAAGATCGCCCCCACCGTCCACAGCTGCTTGTACTTCAGCGCCACCTCGCGCGCAGGGATGTCGGTGTTGGTGCGCAGCATCCACTTGCCGTCGTAGCGCGCCTCCTCGGCCACCTTGGCCTCGTCCACGCGCCAGCGCGCACCGCTGCCGGTGACGAAGCGCCGAAAGCCGTTGTTGCCGATGAGCGACTTGTCGCCCCGCTTCAAGGCCTCGACCAAGGCGCTGACGATGGCCAGCCGGTCGTGCGCGTCCTTGGTGGCCTGGTCCTCGTTGCGGCACACGACGTAGCGGCGCTTGTCGACCCAGACCTCCTTGACCGCCAGCGGCGAGGGTGCCTTGGCCTCGTCGCTCTTGGGGTAGACCTCTCGATATCGGCCCGGCCGCGACAGCACCTCGTCGCGCGCCTCCTTGGTGCGACGCATGCGCACGCCGAGGATGTAGAGCCAGCCGCGCGCCTCGACGTCGGCGATGGTGGCCTCGCTGATCATGCCGCGGTCGGCCACGATGCACACGCGCTGGATGCCGAAGTGGGTCTGCAAGCGCTTGACCACCGGCACCAGGCTCTTCACGTCGGTGGTGTTGCCCGGCCACATCGTGCTGCACAGCGGGTTGCCGGAGTTGTCCAGCACCATGCCCACCACCATCTGCTTCAAATCGGGACGGTGGTCCTTGGAGTGCCCGCGCCGGCCGATGCTCTGGCCGCCCTCGCCCTCGAAGTAGATCGAGGTGGTGTCGAAGAACACGAGTTCGACGTCGCTGAACAGATCGCGCCGGCGGGCGAACAGTTCTTCCTCGATCAGGTCCTTGCGGGTGCGCACGTCAAAGGGCGTGGCCTCCTTGGCCGGCGGCGCGGTGCTCGCCACCGGCTCGCCGAGGAAACCCATCGTGCGGTACAGATGGTGCACCGACAGCGCCTCGGTCCCGGCGATGGCCTGGCGCTGCATCCAGCGCTCGGCAGCCCGGTCGCTGCCGCTGACGAACAGGCGATGCAGCACGGTCATGAACACCGCGCGCTCCACGGAGAACTCGAAGCGGCGCTCGCGCAGCATGTCGCGCAGCACGGCGCCGATGCCTGTCTCCTGCCACAGCCGCTCGAAGATCAGCGCCGCGCCGATGCTGCGCGTGCGCGTGGTGACGCTCTCGCCGCGGTCGTGGGCGCCGAGCACGGCGAGCTTGGTCGAGAAGCGGCCCAGCGAGGCCAGCAAGTTGTCGAGTTGACCGGAAGCCTGCAGCTGATCGAGTCGGCCCAGCCGATGCAGCACGCGCTGCTTGATGCGGCCCTCGACGCGTTCGTTCTCCACCAGGAGCAGGTAGGTTCGTCCGGCCGTCGTCTGGGTGCGCAGGAACACGAGGTGGTGCCATTACATCGATGCACTGCAATGTAGGGCATCCACACCTACGACATCAACCATAAGGCTGAACACGCGTGACACTACAAATCGCACGCAACGGCACGCGCCGCGAGTCAAATCAACGACTTACGGAGGGGCTGCGCCCCGAAAGTGTCGAAGATGGGTCTGGCTGATTCTGCGCAGCGGCAGCGAGTACGTCTGCGCGGTGCGCTGCGGCAGCCTGGAACTGCGCGGCATGATGGTGCAGTTGGGTACTCGCCGCCCGCTCTCTTCACGTCGGTAGGCGGGGCGGTCATCCTGCAGACCCTGCCGACGGCCGAGATGCGTGAGTTGCTGCTGTCCCTGATGGTTCGGTCCCGATGGTCATGGTCATCGATACCGATCGTTCGATCGAGTGCATGACCAAGGACCGCTGCCGGGCTTGACCACGAACTGGCAGGCCCGGCCAGGAGCTGCCGCTGGCAGCGGGCAGCTTTACGGCTACTCGCCTGGCCGAGATCCAGTGCAGCGACCAAGTAGGTAGCAAGCACCAGCGCGGCCAACGCAACGTCGTACCGTCGGAGGGCTGCTCGCGAATCACGGCGGCACCCCACGACGAGTAGCTAAGCTAGTCAGGACATTGAAGCTCTGGCTGGCCAACAGGATCGCGAGAGATGCCAATAAGCCAAGCGTAATCCGACCTGACCCCGATGCCCGCGTTCATCCCCTGACGGTGCGGTGCTCAGGGGTAAAAACCGAAGACCCCGGGCCCCCTGCTGCCCATCGGCTCCCGTCAGGGCATCGCCATCGTCAACGCGCGTGAGGTCGTCGACAGGCTTGACGCAAGACCTGACACCCGGCGCCGGAGACACTCGTGCTGCCGATTTAAATAGATCGGCCCTCCAATCGCAAATCATGCCGATCACCGTCGCACCCTGCTCCGGCGGGATCACAGCGCTGAAATCCCCCCAGTCATGCTGATCGCCTGCCCGGTGATCTTTGCGGCAGCAGAAGAGGCGAGGAAGACCGCCAATCCAGCGAGCTCTTCCTTGCTGACGACGCCGAGCGCGGCCATCTTCTCGGCCTTGGCGAGCAGCCGGCCGGCGAACGGGTCCGCCATCACCTTGTCGTAGTGCTCGGTTCCGCTGGTCAGCGACGGGGTCAGCACGTTGGCGCGGATGCCGTCGCGCTTGCCTTCTACCGCGAGCGCACGCGTGAACATGACGATCCCTGCCATCGCCGCACCGATGACGCTCTCGCCCGGCGTCGGGATCTTCCCCGCGTCGGACGCGATGTTGATGACCGCGCCGCCGCCGGCCTCGCGCATGTACGGCAACGCCGCCGCGCAGCTGAGGATCTGCGCGAACAGGCAGCGCTCGAGGATTCCCGGGATCTCGGCAGGCGGCGTGCGAATGAGCAGCCGTGGTAGGTCGTTGCCGCCGGTTGAATTCACGAGCACGTCGATGCGACCGAGCCGCTTGATTGCCTCGACCATCACCGCCTCGGCAGCCTCGGGCTTGGAGACGTCGCCGAGGGCAACGAAGACGCGGGCATCGGGGAAGCGCGCCTGGATCGCCGCCCGGCCGCGCTCGGCGCGCCCGGCGTCACGACCGTTGATGAGCACGCCCCCTGCGCCGGCGGCGAGCAGCGCTTCGGCGCATGCGCGCCCTATCCCGGCCGTGCCCCCGGTGATGACAGCCATCGATCCGTTCAGCATGCAGGAACTCCGCGGGTTCAGGAAAGGATGCGCCGGGCCAGGCGCAGGTGCGGCGCGTCGACCATCTTGCCGTCGACGACCGCCAGGCCCGTGCCCGCGAGCGCGGCGACGACGCGTTCGGCCCAGGCGCGCTCGTCGGCTGTCGGCTCGAACGCGCGGTTGATTGGTGCGATCTGGTCGGGGTGGATCGCGGCCTTGGCGTTGAAGCCGTCGGCGCGCGCTTCGGCGGCTTCTGCGGCGAGCGCATCGAGGTCGCGAAAGTCGACGCGGACCGCGTCGATGGCGCTGCACTCCGCGGCGGCTGACGCCAGCAGCATCAGGTTGCGCGCCAGGCGGAACGGCGCACGATAGGCGCCGCCGGCGTCGCGGTTGCGGGGCACGCCGAGGTCGCCGGCCAGGTCTTCGGCGCCCCACATCAGCGCCACCAGGCGCTGCACCGGGCGCCTGAACTCGCCGAGCGCGAGCACCGAAGCGGCGGTCTCGGTGACGATCGCGACGACGCCCAGGCGCCGGCCGGCCGCGGCCGCGGCCTCGGCCTTGTCCAGCGCATCGCCTAGACGCACAAGGTCGGCGAGGCCGCAGGCCTTCGGCAGCACGACACCGGCGACCGCGGCAACCGGCAGGCTCGCGAGGTCAGCCGCGAAGTGCGGCGAATCGAGCGCGTTGACGCGGATCCAGCAGCGCGCCGCGGGGGGAGGCGCGGCAGCCAGCGCCGCCACGGTAACCTCGCGCGCGGCGCCCTTCGCGGCCGGAGCGACCGCGTCTTCCCAGTCGAGGATCAACGCGTCGGCGTCGCCGGCGAGCGCGCGTTCGATCTTGCGCCCGCTGTCACCCGGAA
>CAYJOA010000126.1:0-12779 GCA_964371495.1 uncultured Rubrivivax sp. | reverse complement strand
GGTTAAGGTGCCGCCGCCGGAGTGGCGTCGACCGGCACCGCGCAGGCCGCGCGGCTGGCCAACTCCAGCAGGTGCACCCGCACGTCGCGAGGCCACCTGGCGACTTCGTTCTCTAGCCGCGCAAGATCGCCCGCAAACAGCGCTCGCGACGCCTCCTCGAAGCCCGCCTCGTTCCCAGCCAGTGCATGCATGAAACGGTAGGCGGACTCCGTGGCCTCGCGCAAGCGGTCGGACTCCGCACTTGCGCGTTGCGCCCGCTCGACCAATCTGCGCAGCGCCACCGACGCACCACCGCTTTGCGAACCCAGCCAGTCCCAGTGGCGTGGCAGCAAAGTCACCTCGCGGGCCACGACACCCAGCCGGGGCCGGCCGGGACCGCGGGGCACCTCCGCGGCCGCTGCGGCACTGGGCGGCGGAGCATCGACCGCCGGCGAGGGCAGGCGCTCGAGAACCTTCGCGACCGAGCCCCGCAAGTCGATCTCGATGGGCTGGCTCGACGTGGCGTCGAAGACAAGGACAGGCACTTCGGGATGACCATCGACAAAGCGCTTCACGAGGGCGGCCACCTCTTTGGGTTCGCCCAGCGCGATTCGCTTGTGTTTGGCGAAGGCGATCCAGGGGGTGGTGGAGTGCAGGCTCATGGCGGCGGCAGAGGTCGGGTGTGAGAGTGAAATATACCCGGGCGAAATTCGTGTGTCAATAACACCCGGGCAAAATAGACGCGGGGGCACGCCGCGCCGCTGGGCTGTCGGTCTCCAGCCTCAGAATGCGAAGCCGGGCCGCCAGCGGCAACGGCCGCCGATTCCACCCTGGGATCGACGCACCCGGCATCCATTGCCACAGCAGGAACCTGCCCCATGAGATCGATGTTCAGCTGGCGCGAAGTGCGCCCCGCCCCCGGCGCCGTCGTCGCGCCCGACGAACGCCTGCCCTGGCCGCAGACCGCCGCCATGGGCGTGCAGCACGTGATCGCCATGTTCGGCGCCACCGTGCTCGCCCCCATCCTGATGGGTTTCGACCCCAACGTGGCCATCCTGATGAGCGGCGTCGGCACGCTCGTCTTCTTCCTCATGGTGGGCGGCCAGGTACCCAGCTACCTGGGCTCGAGCTTCGCTTTCATCGGCGTGGTCATTGCCGCCACCGGCTTTGCCGGCCAGGGCGCCAACGCCAACCTCGGCCTGGCCCTGGGCGGGATCATCGCCTGCGGCGCGCTGTACACCGCCATCGGCCTCGTCGTCATGGCCACCGGCACACGCTGGATCGAGACCCTCATGCCGCCGGTGGTGACGGGCGCGGTGGTCGCCGTCATCGGCCTGAACCTGGCCGGCATCCCGATCAAGAACATGGCGCCCACCGCCTTCGATGCCTGGATGCAGGGTGTCACCTTCGTCTGTGTGGCCGGCGTCGCGGTGTTCACGCGCGGCATGACGCAGCGCTTGCTCATCCTGGTGGGACTCATCGTCGCCAGCGTCGTCTACGCGCTCCTGACCAACGTCATGGGTCTGGGCAAACCGATCGACCTCCTGGGCATCGCCAACGCCGCCTGGTTCGGTGCGCCCCGGTTCGCCGCGCCGGTGTTCGATGCCAACGCCATGCTGCTCATCGCCCCGGTGGCCGTCATCCTGGTGGCCGAAAACCTGGGCCACCTGAAGGCCGTGAGCGCGATGACCGGCCGCAACCTCGACCCCCTGATGGGCCGTGCCTTCGTCGGCGACGGCATTGCCACCATGATCTCGGGCGCCAGCGGCGGCACCGGCGTGACCACCTACGCCGAGAACATCGGCGTCATGGCCGCGACCAAGATCTACTCGACGGCGATGTTCGTCGCCGCGGCGCTGATCGCCATCGTGCTGGGCTTCAGTCCCAAGTTCGGCGCCCTGATCCAGGCCATCCCGCTGGCGGTGATGGGCGGCGTGTCGATCGTCGTGTTCGGCCTCATCGCGGTGGCCGGCGCCAAGATCTGGGTCGACAACAGGGTCGACTTCGCCGACAACCGCAACCTCGTCGTCGCCGCCATCACCTTGGTGCTGGGCACCGGTGACTACACCTTGAAGTTCGGGGCCTTCACGCTCGGCGGCATCGGCACCGCGACCTTCGGCGCCATCCTGCTGTGGGCGCTGTTGCGCCGGGGCGGCGCAGCAGTGAAGTGAGGCGCCGGGTTCTGCGCGCGCGAGACCGTCGCGTCACTTGCCGGCTTCGGGCGGGCTGAGGACCAGCTGCCCGTTCCGCACGGCAATCTGCTTGCCGGGATTGAACGCCATGCGCACCGTGTCTTCCTTGCCGTCGAGTCGGTACGTGACGTCGTAGCCCAGGCGCTTCACTGAACGCTCGCTGACCGTCGTGCAGCGGGTCTCGGTGGTGGTCACGACATCCTTCTGCTGCATGTTCTTCTGCACCTGGTTGCCGGCATAGGCGCCGGCTGCCGCACCGGCCACCGTGGCGACCTTCTTGCCGGTGCCGCCGCCTATCGCGCTGCCCAGCAGCCCACCCGCCACACCACCGACGATGGTGCCCGTGGCCCGGTGCTCGTCCTTGACCGGCGCCTGCGTGTGCACCTGCACCTGCTCGCACTTTTCGCGCGGCGTGGTGATCGTCTCCCTGGCCTCCTTGACCGCCACGACGTCGGCAAATTGTGGCTGGTTCACCGTGCGATAGCCGGTGACAGCGCCCGCGGCCAGCACCACCATGGCGACGCCGCCGATCACGGCGCCCTTCAACATCGACTTGTCCATGATTCTTTCCTTTCAAGATCGGTGCGGCGCAAGTGCGACGCGCAACCGGTGCCCCCGAGGATCTCCAGTGGAGGCATGTCGAGCCTAGACACCGCAGGGCCAGGCATCTGTCGGGCAGGGGCGCAACCACACGTAGGCGGCCACCTACGGCCCGGCGCGCCGGCCCCGTAGCGGCCAGGTCGTGCGGCCGGCGGCCGCGCCGGCCATCGCCTATGCTGCGCCATGGATCACAGCTTCTTGTCCGCGCTGGTCTTGCTACTGCTGGTGCTGGACCCTTTCGGCAGTCTGCCGATCTTCATCTCGGTGATGCGCAATGTCACGCCGCACCGGCGCACCCACGTGGCGCTGCGCGAGACCGCCATCGCCTTCGTCATCCTGCTGGTCTTCATGTTCGCCGGGCGCGGCTTCCTGTCGCTGATGCGGCTGTCCGAGCGCTCGCTCGAAGTCGCAGGCGGCGTGATCCTGCTGATCATCGCGATGCGCATGGTCTTCACCGGCAGCGGCGAGATCTACGACACCGACGCCGAGCGTGAACCCTTCATCTTTCCGCTGGCCGTGCCGCTGCTGGCCGGGCCTTCGGCGATGGCCACCGTGCTGCTGCTCGCGTCGCGCCAGCCCGAGCGCATGTGGCACTGGGTCGGCGCGCTGTCGCTGGCGCTGGCCGTGTCGGGCCTTGTGCTGCTCGCCGCCGAGCGCATCCGCCGCTGGCTCGGCGACTCGATGGTCGCGGCAATCGAGAAGCTGATGGGCCTGGTGCTCACTGCAGTGGCCGTGGAAATGATCCTGGCCGGCCTGAAGCGCTACTTCTTCGAGGCGGCCTGAGCAGCCGGCCGCCGCGTTCCTGCTGGACAGGCGCCGACTTCGGCTACGCTGGCCCCCATGCGGAGCGCGTGTGTGGCGTGTCGTGATGGCTGAAACCGTGCAGCGGGTCGAGATCCGCGGCCGGGTCCAGGGTGTCGGCTACCGCTGGTCGATGGCCGACGAGGCCCGCCGCCTGGGCATCCGCGGCTGGGTGCGCAACCGTCGCGACGGCTCGGTCGAGGCCATGCTGGCGGGCCCGGCGGAGGCGGTCGACCGCCTCGTGGCCTGGGCGCGGCGGGGCCCGAGCTCGGCCGCGGTCGCCAGCGTCGACGTCTACGCCGGCGACGGCAGCTTCGACACGTTCGAGCAGTGGCCGACGATGTAGCCCTGGCGCGGCTGCCCGCCGTCGACCGCAGTCGCTGCACCGGCTGCGGGCACTGCGTCGCCGCTTGCGAGCTGCACCTGTTGAGCCTCGAGCCGGTGCGCTGGGTGAAGTTCGCGGTGCTGCACGATCCCCACCGCTGCACGGGCTGCAGCCAGTGTGCCGTGCGCTGTCCGTTTCACGCCATCACGATGCGGGCGCAGGCCCCAGGGCCCGCCCCGTGGCCGGGCCCATAGTCGACGGACACGCGGGCAGCGCCGGGTCCGGCCGCATCACTGCACTACGGCACCCACACCTTCACGTCCGGGAAACCCATCAACCTGAAGATGACGTAATTCACCGCTGCCTGGCCCAGCACATCGGCGACGACAACGACCTCGGCGTAACGCGGCACACCCGCCTTGGCCAGCGTGTTCCAGATGTCCTTGGCGGCCTTGGGCGTGCCATCGGCGTTCAGGAACTCGGCATAGGGCAGGTGGAGCAGCCGGCCCTGCGGCATCTTCGCCGGCAACTGCGGGCCCGAGGCAACGTAGACCTTGGGGTACGGACCTTGCGTGATCTGCGCGCCGGCGACGAGCCTGTCGGCGCGCGGGTTCACGGCATACGGCAGGGCCGGCGTGGACGCTGGCTCGGGCGGCTTGCCCGGGCCGGCCGCGGCAGCCGGTCTGGCCACCGCCTGCCCGAGTTCGGCCCAGCGATCGATGCCGTCCATGAAGACCGACACCTTCTGCTGGCCCAGGCTTTCCAGCATCAGAACGGCGAGCGCCGAGTCCTCGTTCAGCCCGCCCTCCGACACGACCACCGCTTCGTGCGAGCGGTCCACGCCGGCCTGGCCCAGCACGGCCGCCAGCTTGCCGAAGCTGCGCGGGTGGTCCTTGAAGACCTGCGCGGGCACGTTGACTGCCAGGGGCACGTGGCCGAGCTTGAAGGCGTCGGCGGGGCGCACGTCGACGATGCTCACCCGCGACAGGCCGAAGGCCTTCAGCATCGGGCTGCCCCAGGCCTTCAGCCACGGCGTGTCGCGTATCAGGTAGGGGGCGCCGTAGGTCCAGACCGGCAGCTCGCGCTCGTCCTGCAGCCAGCCCAGCTGCGATTCCTGGAACAGCTTGACGCGCGGATAGTCGAGGATGAACTTCAGGGCGAAGAACGGCACTGCGGCAGCCCCACCACCGCCGCAGTAGGTGTGGATCTGCTGCTCGGGCCTGATGCCCAGGTGGTTCAGCATGCGCTGCATCTCCTGCGGCGACTTGAAGGTCTTGTCCGGGTTGTAGAAGTCGTCGCTCGGCATCAGGGTGGCGTAGGGCACATGGCCGGCACGGTTGAAGAAGGCCGCGCCGCCGAAGAAGTAACTCGGCTCCAGGGCTTCCAGCAGGACGTTGTTGCGCGGGTCGCCGGTGGCCGCCAGGAATTCCGGCAGCTTCACCCTCACCTCGTGGTTCAGCGTCGTGATGCGCACCGTGCCGGGGCGCGGCGCCGCTGCCGGGTCAGTCGTTACCGCGCCGCCGACCGAGCGCCACTTGGCCATGCCGCCGTCCAGGATCAACAGGCTTTCGGCAGGCAGCCCGTGGTGCAGGAGATCCCAGAACAGCCGCGTGGCCATGTAGGTGCCGCCCTGGTCGTAGATGACGATCTGCAGGCCGGGGCTGATGCCCCACGCGCGCAGGCGCTTTTCGATCTCGGCCAGCGGCACGTCCTGCGGGCCGAACAGGAACATGTCCGCGTTGACCGCGCCGGGGATGTGCTGCTGCTTGTACAAGCGCGCCGGTGAGGCATCGAGGATCAGCACGTCGCTGCGCGCCAGGTTCTTCTCGAGCCAGGCGACGCTGGCCAGCCGGCCCTGGATGCCGTCGGCAGCGATGGACGGCTGCGCCATCAACAAGAACGCTGCCGTCAGGGCAAGGAACCAGACCTTCGACATCTGCCGCATGCTGACCTCCGGTAGTCGAGTCGCGTAGCGCAACTTCGCAGCTTGACGCTAGCAGCGGCCGGCCCCGGCAGCCAAGGGCATGCGACGAACTGCGGTACGGCAGGCCTGAGCCGCAGCGGCGGGGCGGATGTGGCGAGCCTCGACAATCGGCTCATGAACTCCCCCTACCCCCACCTGCTGGCGCCGCTCGACCTCGGCTTCACGACGCTGCCCAACCGCGTGCTGATGGGCAGCATGCACACCGGCCTGGAAGACGGGCGCAAGCACTTCCCGGCCATGGCGGCCTACTTCGCCGAGCGTGCACGCGGTGGCGTCGGGCTGATCGTGACCGGCGGCTTCGCGCCCAACATCGAGGGCTGGGCCAAGCCCTTCGCCGGCACGCTGGCGACATCGGGCGCGGCACGCCGGCACAAGCAGGTGACCGACGCGGTGCACGCCGAGGGCGGCAGGATCGCGCTGCAGATCCTGCACACCGGCCGCTACGGCTACCAGCCGCTGTGCGTGGCGCCG
Source organism: uncultured Rubrivivax sp. (assembly GCA_964371495.1). Taxonomy (GTDB): domain Bacteria; phylum Pseudomonadota; class Gammaproteobacteria; order Burkholderiales; family Burkholderiaceae_C; genus Rubrivivax. The sequence continues at coordinate 6,427 of CAYJOA010000126.1, read as the reverse complement.
TCGCGCATCCAGAGCCCGATCTCGCCGTTCACGCCGCGCGAGCTGTCGGCGCGCGGCATCGAGCGCCAGATCCACGCCTTCGTGCGCTGCGCCAGGCTCGCCCGCGACGCCGGCTACGACGGCGTCGAGGTGATGGGCAGCGAGGGCTATTTCATCAACCAGTTCCTCGTCACCCACACCAACCAGCGCAGCGACGACTGGGGCGGCCCGTACGAGAACCGCATGCGGCTGGCGGTGGAGGTCGTGCAGCGCGTGCGCGAGGCGGTGGGGCCGGACTTCATCGTCATCTACCGCTTGTCGATGCTGGACCTGATCCCCGACGGCAGTTCCTGGCCCGAGGCGGTGCAGCTCGCCAAGGCCGTCGTGAAGGCGGGCGCGACGATCCTCAACACCGGCATCGGTTGGCACGAAGCACGTGTGCCGACGATCGCGACGAGCGTGCCGCGAGGGGCCTTCGCCTGGGTGACGAAGAAGATGCGCGACGAACTGCGCGCGGCCGGCATCACGACACCGCTGGTCACCAGCAACCGCATCAACACGCCCGCCGTCGCCGAGCAGCTGCTGGCCGACGGCAGCGCCGACATGGTGAGCCTGGCGCGCCCGCTGCTGGCCGACGCCGACTTCGTGGCCAAGGCAAGCGCCGGCCGCGCCGACGACATCAACACCTGCATCGCCTGCAACCAGGCCTGCCTGGACCACACCTTCAAGAACCGGCTCGCCAGCTGCCTGGTGAACCCGCGCGCCGGGCAGGAAACGGTGCTGCGCATCGTGCCGACGCTGCAGCGCCGGCGTTATGCGGTGGTCGGCGCCGGACCCGCGGGCCTGGCCGCGGCCACCACGCTGGCCGAACGCGGCCACGAGGTCGACCTGTTCGAGGCTGCGCCGCATATCGGCGGCCAGTTCAACATGGCGCTGCGCGTTCCGGGCAAGGAGGAGTTCGCCGAGACGCTGCGTTACTTCGGCCGCCGCATCGAGGCCACCGGCGTGCGGCTGCACCTGAACAGACGCGCCGCCGCCCAGGCGCTGATCGAGCAGAGTTACGACGCCGTGATCCTGGCCACTGGCGTGAGCGCGCGCGACCCGAAGATACCGGGGCAGGACGACGTGCAGGTGCTGAACTACATCGACGTGCTGCTGCACGACAAGCCGGTGGGCGAGCGGGTGGTGATCGTCGGCGCGGGTGGCATCGGTTTCGATGTCGCCGAGTTCCTGGTCACGCCGGCCGGGCATTCGCCGACGCTGAACCTGCAGGAATGGCTGGCCGAGTGGGGCGTGGCCGACCCGGCCGCGGTGCGCGGCGGCGTCGTGCGCCCCCGTCCCGCGCCACCGGCGCGCCAGGTGACGCTGCTGCAGCGCAAGGCCGGCAAGCTGGGCAAGGGCCTGGGCAAGACCACCGGCTGGATCCACCGCGCGGCGTTGCAGATGAAGCAGGTCGAGATGATCGGCGGCGTCAACTACGAGCGCATCACGCCGGCGGGGCTGTTCGTCACTTACGGCGAACAGCGCAAGGACGGCCAGCTCATCGCGTGCGACACGGTCGTGCTGTGCGCCGGCCAGGAGCCGCTGCGCGACCTGCACGCGCCGCTGCGGGCCGCCGGCGTCGTGGTGCACCTGATCGGCGGCGCCGACGAGGCCACCGAACTCGACGCCAAGCGCGCCATCGACCAAGGCACGAGGCTGGCTGCCGCCCTGTGAGCCCGCCCGCGCCGGGGGCCCGAGGTCAACCGTAGCCAGCGTTCGGCCACCGCCCGGAAGCGGAAGGGGCAGTTTCCTCCAATCGCCGACTTGACAAGGGCCCCCGGCGGACGCAGATAAGGTGCAGGAGGGCTGCGCCATGCTTTCGATCCGACCGGCCGCGGTGGCCGGGACCTTTTATCCCGCAGACAAGGCGACGCTGCAGTCGCAGGTGCAGGCCTGCCTGGGCGAAACGCTGACCCCCGGTTCAGGCGCGCCGCCCAAGCTGTTGATCGTGCCGCATGCCGGTTACATCTACTCGGGGCCGATTGCCGGCCGTGCGTACGCGCGACTGGCGCCCTGGGCCGCGAAGATCCGCCGTGTCGTGCTGCTCGGCCCGGCCCATCGGGTGGCGCTGCGCGGCCTGGCCGTGCCCACGGTCGACGCTTTCGAGACACCGCTGGGCCGCGTTCGCATCGACCATCAAGCACGCGCGGCCCTGGCCGGACTGGCGCAGGTGATCCACGACGACCGGGCGCACGCCTTGGAGCATTCGTTGGAAGTGCAACTGCCCTTCCTGCAGACCGTGCTCGGCAGTTCGTTCACGCTGCTGCCGCTGGCGGTGGGCAACGCCGGCGCCGGCGAGGTGGCCGAAGTCATCGAACGCCTGTGGGGCGGCGACGAGACCTTGATCGTCGTCAGTTCCGACCTATCGCACTACCTGCCCTACGACGACGCGAGCGCCACCGACCGCACGACGGCGGCACGCATCGCCGCCCTGGCAACGGACATCGACCCGCACGAGGCCTGCGGAGCACACGCGCTCAACGGCGCCCTGACCGCGGCACGGCAGCACGGCCTGCAGGCCGAACTGCTGGACCTGCGCAACTCCGGCGACACGGCTGGCGACCGCCGGCGTGTCGTCGGTTATGCCGCGCTGGCGCTGACGGCGCCGATCGAGGACACCACCGCCGCCGATGACGAGGCCCGCCTCGGCGCTGCGCTGCTCAGCCGCGCCCGCAACAGCATCGCCGCCGCGCTGGGCCTGGCGCGCCAGCCCGAACCCCAGCACCCGGCCCTGGCGACGGCCGGCGCCACCTTCGTGACCCTGCACGACGCCCGCGGCGAGCTGCGTGGCTGCATCGGCCGGCTCGAGGCGGTGGCGTCGCTGGAGGACGACGTGCGCCGCAATGCCGTCGCCGCGGCCTTCGACGACCCGCGCTTCGACCCGCTGCAGGCGCACGAGTGGCAGCACCTGCGCGTCGAAGTCTCGCTGCTCGAAGCCCCCCAGCCGCTGCCCGCCGCGCGCACCCGCGTCGAGGCCCTGCGCCACCTGCGGCCGCACGTCGACGGCGTGATCCTCGAATGGCGCGGTCGCCGCGCGACCTTCCTGCCGCAGGTCTGGCAGCAACTGCCCGAGCCGCAGGACTTCATCGCCGCGCTGCTGCGCAAGGCCGGCCTGGCTGCCGACTTCTGGGCCGACGACCTGCGGCTGCACCGCTACCGCGTGCGCCATTTCGAAGCCGCGGCAGCGACGGCGGCGGTATGAATACGCAAAACGAGAGTCTCGACACCGTGCGGCCGGCATCCTGGTGGCACGCGCTCGACGACGGCCGCCTGCAGTGCGACCTATGCCCGCGCGACTGCAAGCTGCACGACGGCCAGCGCGGACTGTGTTTCGTGCGCGCGCGCCAGGGCGACGAGATGGTGCTCACGACCTACGGCCGAAGTTCGGGTTTCTGCATCGACCCGATCGAGAAGAAGCCGCTGAACCACTTCTACCCCGGCAGCCGGGTCTTCTCGTTCGGCACCGCGGGCTGCAACCTGGCGTGCAAGTTCTGCCAGAACTGGGACATCTCGAAGAGCCGCGAGATGGACCGCCTGATGGACCGGGCCACGCCCGGGCGCATCGCCGAGGTCGCGGCCGACAACGCCTGCCGCAGCGTGGCCTTCACCTACAACGACCCGGTCATCTTCGCCGAATACGCGATGGACACCGCCGATGCCTGCCATGCGCGTGGCGTGCAGACGGTGGCCGTGACCGCGGGCTACATGCACGACGCGCCGCGGCGCGCCTTCTACGCCAAGATGGACGCCGCCAACGTCGACCTGAAGGGTTTCACCGAGGCCTTCTATTTCCAGCACACCGGCGCCCACCTGGCGCCCGTGCTCGAGACGCTGGAATACATCCACCACGAAACGGCCTGCTGGCTGGAGCTCACGACGCTGCTGATCCCCGGCGCCAACGACAGCAGCGCCGAGATCGAGGCGTTGACACGCTGGGTCGCCGACCGGCTCGGCCCCGACGTGCCGCTGCACTTCACCGCCTTCCACCCGGACTACCGCATGACCGACGTCGAGCCGACGCCGCCCGCCACGCTGCGCCGCGCGCGCGAGATCGGCCTCGCGCAGGGCCTGCACCACGTCTACACCGGCAACGTGCACGACCGCGAGGGCGGCACGACCTTCTGCACCGGCTGCGGCGAGGCCTTGATCCGGCGTGACTGGCACGACATCACGCAGTACACGCTCGACGCGCAGGGGGCCTGCCCGCACTGCGGCAGCGCGGTGGCGGGGCGCTTCGGCGCCGCCGCCGAGGGCTTCGGCCGGCGCCGCATCCCGATGCGCGTGGCGTTGCCCTGACTTCGGATCGACTCCCTCTTCCTCTGGGAGAGGGTTGGGGCGAGGGTGCCCTCCCCGCTAGTCGACGAACAACAGCGCCGGCGCTTCCAGCGTCGCGCGCAAGGCCTGCACGAAGCGCGCCGCGTCGATGCCGTCGACGACGCGGTGGTCGAACGACGACGACAGGTTCATCGTCTGGCGCAGCACCACCGCACCGCCTCGCGCCAACGGCCGTTCGACGATGCGGTTGACGCCGACGATCGCCACCTCGGGGCGGTTGATGATCGGCGTCGAGACGATGCCGCCAAGGGCGCCGAGGCTGCTGATCGTGATCGTCGAGCCACTCAGTTCGCCGCGCGTGGCGCGGCCCGTGCGCGCGGCCTCGGCCAGGCGCGCCATCTCGGCGGCCATCGCCCAGACGGTGCAGGCCTCGGCATGGCGCAGCACCGGCACCATCAGGCCATGCCGGGTGTCGGTGGCTATGCCGATGTGCACGGCGCCGTGGCGGGTGACGATGCCGGCCTCGTCGTCGAAGCGGGCGTTGAGCTGTGGGAAGTCGCGCACCGCCAGCACCAGCGCGCGCATCAGCAGCGGCAGCAGGGTCAGGCGGCCGCGTTCGGCGCCCCATTTCGCGTTCAGTGCCGCGCGCAGGGCTTCGAGTTCGGTGACGTCGATCTCCTCGACGTAGCTGAAGTGCGGGATGCGGCGCTTGGACTCCTGCATCTGCAGCGCGATGCGCCGGCGCAGGCCGATCACCGGCACGGCCTGCTCGTCGTTGCGTTGCTGCATGCGGTCGGCGGCTGGGGCGGCGCCTGGCGCCCGCGCGCCGTACGCGGCCACGTGCGCGTCCAGATCGGCCTGCACGATGCGGCCGGCGGTGCCGCTGGCGGCCACGTCCTTCAAGTCGACGCCGAGTTCCCAGGCACGCCGGCGTAACGCAGGCGAGGCGATCGGGCGGCTGGCCGGCGCGCGGGTGACGGCGGCCTGGCCCGGCGCCGCAGTGCCCGCATGCGCTTGCGGTGCTGCAGCCCGTGGCGCGGCGGCCGCGGTCGGTGCCGCCGCAGGATCGACCACGGGTCTTGCTGCCGGCACAGCCACAGCCGTGGGCACAGGCGCCGCCGCTGGCACTGCGCCCTCACCCGCCGCGTCAATGCGGATCAGCTCGGCGCCGACGGCCAGCATCTGCCCGACCTCGCCGCCCAGCGCCAGCACGCGGCCGGCCACCGGCGACGGGATCTCGACGCTGGCCTTGTCGGTCATGACGTCGGCCAGCGCCTGGTCCTCGGCCACCGTGTCGCCGGCCTTGACGTGCCAGGCCACGAGTTCGACTTCGGCGATGCCTTCGCCGACATCCGGCACCTTGATGACGCGGATGCTCATGTCAGTTCCGCCGGGCCGGCCCAAGGCACTGACCGCCCCCTCGGGGGGCAGCGAACGAAGTGAGCGTGGGGGCTGGCATGTTATGACTCCATCGCACGGCGCAGCGCTGCCGCCACGCGTGCCGGGCCCGGGAAGTAGGCCCACTCCAGCGCATGCGGGTAAGGCGTGTCCCAGCCGGTGACACGCTCGATCGGCGCCTCCAGGTGGTAGAAACAGTGTTCCTGCACCAGCGCCGCGAGTTCGGCGCCGAAGCCGCTGGTGCGCGTGGCCTCGTGCACGATGACGCAGCGGCCGGTCTTCTGCACCGAGGCCACGATGGCCGCCAGGTCTAGCGGCCACAGGCAACGCAGGTCGATGATCTCGGCGTCGATGCCGGCCTCCCGGGCGGCGGCCTCGGAGACGAAGACCATCGTGCCGTAGCTCAGCACCGTGACATCGGCGCCGGGGCGGAACACCGCCGCGGTATCCAGCGGCACCGTGTAGTGGCCCTCGGGCACTTCGCCCAGCGCGTGCTGCGCCCACGGCACCACCGGCCGCTCGTGGTGGCCGTCGAAGGGGCCGTTGTACAGCCGCTTGGGCTCGAGAAAGATCACCGGGTCGTCGTTCTCGATCGACGCGATGAGCAGGCCCTTGGCATCGTAGGGGTTGCTCGGCATCACGGTGCGCAGCCCGCAGACATGCGTGAACAGCGCCTCCGGGCTCTGGCTGTGCGTCTGCCCGCCGTAGATGCCGCCGCCGCAGGGCATGCGGA
>CAYJOA010000125.1:0-12791 GCA_964371495.1 uncultured Rubrivivax sp. | reverse complement strand
TGCCCTTGACCCAGCTGCGGTAGGCGAAGCCGTCGCGGTCCTGGCGTCCGAACCACTGCTGGCTCCTGAGGGTCTTGGGGTCACGCTTGGGGCGGTCGCTCATGCTGTGCTGGCTTTCCCGGGTTTGGTCTTCGCTGGGCTTCGAATACTATGGTATGACGATTGAGACCGTCAGCCGTATAACCCCTAGGAGACCGCGTTGGCCGCTGTGAACCCCGACATCGAAGTGCTGGCCGTGGCCAGGCTCTCGCCCCTGCTGGCGCCGCAACTGGCCGCGGCCTACACGGTGCACGACCGCCTGCACGAAACCGATGCCGCGGCTTTCGCGGCGGTGGCGCCGCGCATCCGCGGCATCGCCGCCAGCGGCGAGTCCAGGGTCAGCGCGCAGCTGATCGCGCAGTTGCCGGGCTTGGAGATCATCTCGGTGATGGGCGTGGGTTACGACGGCATCGACGTCGCCGCGGCCAAGGCGCGCAGCGTGCAGGTGACGCACACGCCGAACGTGCTCAACGACGACGTCGCCGACCTGGCGATCGGGCTCATGCTGTGCGCCGCGCGCCAGCTGCCGGCGGCCGACCGCTACGTGCGTGCCGGGCAGTGGGCCGCGGCGGGGCCGATGCCGCTGGCGCGCAAGATGTCGGGCGCGCGGCTGGGGCTGGTCGGCATGGGCCGCATCGGGCAGGCCATCGCCCACCGCGCCGCCGCCTTCGGCATGGACATTGCGTACACGGCGCGCAACGCCAGGGCTGGCTTGCCCTACCGCTACCTGCCGAAGGCCAAGGCGCTGGCCGAAGAGAGCGACTACCTCGTCGTCATCACCCCGGGCGGCGCCGGCACGCGCAAGCTGATCGACGCCGAGGTGCTGTCCGCACTCGGCCGCAAGGGCATCCTGGTCAACGTGGCGCGCGGCTCGGTCGTCGACGAGGCGGCGCTGATCGATGCCCTGGAGCGCGGCGTCATCGCCGGCGCCGGCCTCGACGTGTTCGAGAACGAACCCCACGTGCCCGCGCGCCTGCTGGCCTTGCCGCAGGTGGTGCTGGTGCCGCACATCGGCAGCGCCACCACGCAGACCCGGCAGGCCATGGCCGACCTGGCGGCAGCCAACCTGGCGGCGCACTTCGCCGGGCGGCCGTTGCTGACGCCGGTGCCCGAGATGCACGGCTGACCGCTGCCGCCCGCCGACCCGGGAAACCCCGCAGTTGCGGTTCTTCTAATCATCATACGATAAGACCACCACGGCCATGGGGGCCGGATGAGACCACCAGGAGACAGATCTATGCAGCTGAAGAAGACTTGGATGGCGTGCGCCCTCGTCGGCGCCGGACTGCTGGCGGCAAGCCCGGCTTTCGCCCAGGAAAAGCTCACCGTCTGGTGGGAAAAGGGCTTCTACAAGGCCGAGGACGACGCACTCTTCGCGGTCATCAAGCGCTTCGAGGAGAAGTACAAGGTCAAGGTCGACCTGTCGCTGTACGCCACGCAGGAGATCATCCCCAAGAGCGTGGCGGCGCTGGATGCTGGCAACCCGCCGGATGTTGGTTTCGGCAACGTTTTCGACTTCCAGGTCACAGCCAAGTGGGCCTACGACGGCAAGCTGGAGGACATCTCCGGCGTGATCGATCCGATGCGCGCCAAGTTCGAGCCGGCGGCACTCGCGACGACCTTCCTCTACAACAATGCAGCGCAGAATCGGGCCTACTACGCCTTCCCGATCAAGCAGCAGACCATGCACATCCAGTATTGGAAGGACATGCTGGCCGATGCGGGCTTCAGGGAAAGCGACATTCCGAAAGACTGGAAGGGCTACTGGAGCTTCTGGTGCGAGAAGGTGCAGCCGGCCTACCGGCAGAAGACCGGCAACCGCGGCTTCGGTACCGGTTTCCCGATGGGCGTGGATTCGAGCGACTCGTTCTACTCGTTTCTGACCTTCGTCGATGCCTACAACGTCAAGCTGGTCAGCGATGCGGGCAAGCTGCTGGTCGACGACCCGGCCGTGCGGCAGGGCCTGATCAACGCCATGAACGACTACATCTACGTCTACGGCAAAGGCTGCACGCCACCGTCGTCGACGAGTTGGAAGGACGCGGACAACAACGTCGCGTTCGCCAACAAGACCACCGTGATGACACACAACGCGACGATCTCGATCGCCGCCAAGTGGCTGGACGATATGAACAATGCGACCTTGACGCCGGCGCAGCGGGACATCGCCAAGGCCAACTACCTGCAGAACATCGCCACCGCCGGCTTCCCGAACAAGCCCGACGGCACGAAAATGACTTACCGGGCAGCGGTGAAGACCGGCGTCGTATTTAGGGATGCGAAGAACAAATCTCTAGCCAAGAAGTTCGTCGCCTTCGTGCTCGAGGATGCCAACCTCACTCCGTACATCGAGGGCTCGCTGGGCCGCTGGTTCCCGGTTACGAAGGCAGCGCAGCAGAGTGCCTTCTGGAAGGGTGACCCGCACCGATTGGCCGTTTACAACCAGTTCATGGCCGGCACAACGCCATTCGAGTTCACCAAAAACTACAAGTTCACGGTGCTCAACAACGAGAACGTCTGGGCCAAGGCGATGAACCGCATCCTGAGCGAGAAGGTGCCGGTGGACAAGGCCGTGGACGAGATGATCGCCCGCATCAAGGTCGTCGCCGCGAACTGAAAGCCGAACGAGGGCGGTCCCGCGGACCTCCCTTCGCCGGCCGATCTCGGGCCTGCATCGCCGGCCGCCTTGACGGCGATGTGGTGCACCGCACCTTGGGCCCACCGTGGAAACTGCCACCGCCGCACCGGAACGCAAGCCGCTGAGCACCTGGGAATTCTGGGGCCGCATCTTCGTCGTGCCCTACCTGATGGTCTTCTTGGTGTTTGTGCTCTTCCCGGTCGGCTACGGCCTGTGGTTGGCGCGGAACCCGCAGAACTACGTCAAGCTATTCGACGATCCGATCTTCTTCCGCACCGCCGTCAACACCACGGTCTTCCTGGTGGTGGCGATCAACGTCAAGATGGTGATCGCGCTGTTCCTCTCGGGCTTCTTCCTGAATACACGCTGGTGGGTCAAGGTCCTCTCGGTGCTGTTCATCCTGCCTTGGGCCGTGCCGTCGATACCAACCATCCTGTCGGTGCGCTTCATGCTCAACCCGGAGTGGGGTGTGATCAACAGCCAGATCTTCCGGCTCACGGGCCTGGACGGCCCAAACTGGTTGAACGATCCGACGCTGGCGCTGGGCCTGTCGATGCTGATGCACATCTGGAAATCGCTGCCGTTCTGGACGCTGATCCTGCTGGCCGGGCGCCTGGCGATTCCAGCCGAACAATACGAGGCCGCCAGCGTCGACGGTGCTTCAGTGTGGCAGAAGTTCCGCTTTATCACTTGGCCAGCGATGCGCAGCCTGTATGTCACTTCGACGCTGCTGTCCATGATCTGGACTCTGGGTGACTTCAACAGCGTCTACCTGCTCACCGGTGGCGGACCCGCCGACCTGACCCACGTGCTTGCGACGCTGGGCATCCGCTACCTCCGGCTCGACCAGATCGAGCTCGCGATGGCCTCCATCGTCGTCGCGCTGCCGCTTGTGCTGCCGCTCGTGTACTTCATGATGAGGAGGCTCAGCAAGTGAGCGGCATCACGCTCAAGAAGGTCACGACGGAGGCCCGGCTGCTGCTTGTGGGCATTCCGGTGCTGCTGTGGACTCTGGTCCCGGTTTACCACATGCTTCTATTCGCCATCTCCGAGCGGGACACCGCCACCTCCGGCCGGCTGTGGCCCAAGACCCCGACGCTGCAGAACTTCGACATCGTCTTCCAACAGAAGCACTTCTATCTCAACCACTTCTGGGTGCAACTCGGCAACTCGCTCTTCATTGCGCTGGCGGTAGGCGGGATCACGCTGTGCGTCGCCACGATGGCGGCGTTCTCGATCAGTCGGCTCAAGGTGCGCGGCGGCCGCACGGTAATGAACCTGGCGCTGTTCACCTACTTCATTCCCGCGGCCTTTCTTGCGGTGCCGATGTACAAGACCATGGCAACCTACGGCCTGCTGAACAACCGCTGGTCGCTGGTGCTGGCCATGGTGACGATCGCGTCGCCCTACTGCATCTGGGTGCTCAAGCAGGCCAGCGACAAGCTGCCCTGGGAGCTCGACGAGGCGGCGCGCATCGACGGTGCGACGCCGCTGCAGTTGTTCCGGCTGGTCTATGTGCCGCTGATGGTGCCCTCGCTGGTGGCGGTGGGCACGTATTCGCTGCTGCTGGCCTGGAACGAATATCTCTATGGCTTTCTGCTGCTGTCAGCGGAACGGGACCTCACGCTCGCCGTGGCGCTCGGCAACTTCCTGTCGGCGGACGATTCACCCTGGGAACTGCTGATGGCCACCGGCTTCATCTACGCGCTGCCGCCGGCGGCGATCTACTACGCCTTCAAGCGCTACATGGTGTCGGGCCTGACGGCTGGCGCCGTCAAGACCTGATCCAGGCAGGCACAGACCATGGCAGCCGTCTCGTTCCACGACATCCGCAAGGCCTACGGCAAGGTCAAGGTGATCCACGGCATCGGCTTCGACATCGCCGACGGCGAGTTCGTCGTGCTCGTCGGCCCCTCGGGCTGCGGCAAGAGCACGCTGCTGCGCATGCTGGCCGGGCTGGAAGAGATCAGCGGCGGCGAGATCCGCATCGACGGCAAGGTCGTCAACGACCTCGAAAGCAAGGACCGCGACATCGCGATGGTGTTCCAGAGCTATGCGCTGTACCCGCACATGACGGTGCGCGAGAACATGGCCTTCAGCCTGCGCCTGCGCAAGGCCGACAGGCACACCACCGAAGAACGGGTGGCCAATGCGGCGCGCATCCTCAACCTCGGTGCTCTGCTGGAGCGTTATCCGCGTGAACTCTCCGGCGGCCAGCGCCAGCGCGTGGCGATGGGCCGCGCCATCGTCCGCGACCCCAAGGTGTTCCTGTTCGACGAGCCGCTGTCCAACCTCGACGCCAAGCTGCGCGTGGCGATGCGCGCCGAGATCAAGGCCCTGCACCAGCGGCTGAAGACGACCACCGTGTACGTCACGCACGACCAGATCGAGGCCATGACGATGGCCGACCGCATCGTCGTCATGCACGACGGCATCATCGAGCAGATCGGCACGCCGCTGGAACTGTTCGACCGCCCGGGCAACCTGTTCGTGGCGCAGTTCATCGGCTCGCCGGCGATGAACGTCTTCGACGGCACGGTGCGCGGCGGCGCGGTCGAGGCGCTCGGTGTGCGCTGGCCGCTGCCGGCTGCGGTGGCCGCCGTGGCGGCGCAGGGGCAGGCCGTGCACTACGGCATTCGGCCCACCGACCTGAGGCTCGCCGACGGCGGCATCGCAGGGCAGGTGGTGGTGGTCGAACCCACCGGCGCCGAGACCGAACTGCTGCTGCAGCTGGGTGATGCGCGGATCGTCATGGTCATGCACGGCCGCACCGCTGCGCGGCCCGACGAAACGTTGCATCTGGCGCTGGACGCCGAGAAGGCCCACGTCTTCGACGCCGCCAGCGGCCAGCGCTTGGGGTGAACCCAGAGGCGATTCGGGCAGGAGCCTCGATGGACACGCCAGCGGCACCGCCAACGATCGTGGTGATGGGCGTCAGCGGCTGCGGCAAGAGCACGCTGGGGCGCGCGCTGGCGGCGGCGCTGGGCCTGCCCTTCATCGAAGGCGACGAGCTGCACCCGCCGCGCAACGTGGCGCTGATGGCCGCGGGCACGCCGCTCACCGACGACGACCGCCTCGACTGGCTGCAGGCGGTGGCTGCTGCGCTGGCCGCGGCCGCCGACACCGGCGCCGTGGCCGCCTGCTCGGCGCTCAAGCGCCGCTACCGCGACCTGCTGCGCAGCGGCGCCCCAGCGCTGCGCCTGGTGCACCTGACCGGTGACCCGGCGCTGTTGGCCGAGCGGCTGCGCCGGCGCAGCGGCCACTACATGCCGGCGTCGCTGCTGCAGAGCCAGCTCGACATCCTGGAGCCGCCGCAGGCCGACGAGGCGGCGATCACGCTGGACGTGACGGCCGCGCCCGAACAGGTGCTGGCCTCCTTGCGACAACGACTGGAGCCCACGGCAGCATGATCACCGATGCCACGTTTCGCCTCGACGGCCGGGTGGCGCTGGTCACCGGCTCGTCGGCGGGCATCGGACACGCGCTGGCGCGCGGCCTGGCGCAGGCGGGCGCGACCGTGGTGCTCAACGGCCGTGACGCGGCTCGGCTGGCGGCCGCACGGCAAACGCTGGCCGGCGAGGGCCTGGCGGTGCACGCGTCGGCCTTCGACGTCTGTGACGCCGCAGCCGTTGCCGCAGCGGTGGCGGCGATCGAGGCCGACGTCGGTGCCATCGACATCCTCGTCAACAACGCCGGCCTGCAGCGCCGCGCGCCGTTCCACGAATTTCCATTGGCCGACTGGCAGCGGCTGATGCGCACCAACGTCGACAGCGTATTCATCGTCGGCCAGGCGGTGGCGCAGCGCATGGTGGCGCGCCGGCGCGGCCGCATCATCAACATCTGCTCGGTGCAGAGCGAGCTGGGCCGCCCGAACATCGCGCCCTACGCGGCCAGCAAGGGGGCGGTGAAGATGCTGACCAAGGGCATGGCCATCGACCTGGGCCCTTACGGCATCACCGTCAACGGCCTCGGCCCGGGTTACTTCAAGACCGAACTGACCGCACCACTGGTCGCCGACGAGGCCTTCAGCGCCTGGTTGATCGGTCGCACGCCCAGCCGGCGCTGGGGCGAGGTCGAGGACCTGGCGCCGGCCGCGGTATTCCTGGCCAGCGACGCGGCGCGCTTCGTGAACGGCCATATCCTCTACGTCGACGGCGGTGTCACCGCCACGCTCTGAAGACCATGACCACCTTCACCAAAGTCGTCCTGCGCACCGACACCGACGGCCGCGCGCGTTTCCACGAGGAAACCCTGGCGCTGACCGAAGGCAAGCCGGTGGCACTGCTGTCGCCGCTGCACCCCAGCGGGGGCTACCAGCTGCGCGAAAGCCCCGTCGGCTTCCGCAGCGACTTCCACTGCACCGAAAACCCGCAGTGGGTGTTCATCCTGCGCGGGCGGATGGAGATCGGCCTGCAGGACGGCAGCTCGCGTGTGTTTGCCCCCGGGCAGCACTTCTATTCCGCCGACCTGCTGCCTGCCGGCGCCAGCTTCGACCCCCGCATCCATGGCCACTGGAGCCGGCAGGTCGGCGACGAGCCGCTGGTGACCCTGTTCCTGCGCGGCTGATGACCAAGATCAAGAACGTCCACGGCAACACGCTCGACCGGCTGGGCGAGGCCATCGTCGCCGGCCGCTACCTGCCGGGCACTGCGATCCCGCCCGAGCCGACGCTGTGCGACACGCTCGGCGTCAGCCGCACCGTCATCCGCGAGGCCGTGAAGTCGCTGGTGGCCAAGGGGCTGCTGATCACCGGCCCCAAGCTCGGCACGCGCGTGCTGCCGTCCGACGGCTGGAACTGGTTCGACCCCGACGTCGTGGCCTGGCAGAGCAAGGCCGGCCTGACGCGCGAGTTCCTGCGCGACGTGCAGGACATGCGGCGCATCGTCGAGCCGGCGGCCGTGCGTCTGGCTGCCGAGCGCGCCACCGCGCAGGACGTGGCGGCCATCGAAGCCGCCTACGTGGGCATGCGCGACGCCATCGAGCAGGGCGGCGACTACGTGCATCACGACCTGCTTTTCCACCAGGGCCTGCTGCGCGCCTGCCACAACCGCATGCTGGTGCAGATGAGCAAGGCCCTGGGCGCGCTGCTGCGCACGGCCTTCGAGATTTCCACCGCGCGGCCCGACGGGCCGGCGTCGTCGCTGCCGATGCACCGCGACGTGCTCGACGCCGTGATCGCGCGCGCGCCGCAGCGAGCCGAGCAGGCGGCGCTGAAGCTGATCGACAGCGCACGCGACGACATCGAAGCCGTGCTGTCGTCGCGGCGCAAGCTGCCGTCGGTGGTGGCGCCGGCACAAAGGCTCAAGGGACGCGCCGCCACGGCGCTGGCGAAGGAAGACACACGATGAGACTGCTGATCACCGGCGGCGCCGGATTCGTGGGCGCACGGCTCGCCCGTGCGCTGCTTGCCCAGGGCACACTGGACGGACGAGCCATCGATGCCCTGGTGCTGGCCGACCAGTCGCCGGCGCCTGCCGACCTGCTGTCCGACCCTCGCGTGGCGGCCCGCGTCGAGCCCTTGCTGGCCACCTGTGCGGCCTTGCGCGACGAGCCCTTCGACGGCGTCTTCCACCTCGCGTCGGCAGTGTCCGGCGAGTGCGAGACCGATTTCGACCTCGGCCTGCGCTCCAACCTCGACAGCACGCGTGCGCTGCTCGACGCATTGCGCCACCGCGAACAAGGCGGCGCGGCGCCGGCACGGCTGGTGTTCTCGAGTTCGGTCGCCGTCTTCGGCCCCGACCCGGCGCTGCCGCTGCCCGCGGTGGTGGCCGACGACACGCTGCCGGCACCGCAGACCAGCTACGGCACGCACAAGCTGATCTGCGAACACCTGGTGGCCGACTACACGCGCAAGGGCTACATCGACGGCCGCGCGGCGCGCCTGATGACGGTGACGGTGCGGCCCGGCCGACCCAACGCCGCGGCGAGTTCCTTCTTCAGCGGCATCATCCGTGAACCGTTGGCGGGGCAGGAAGCCATCTGCCCCGTGGCGGCCGAGGTGTCGCACCCGGTGTCGTCGCCGCAGCGCACGGTGCAAGGGCTGATCAAGGTCTACGAGGCCAGCCGCGAGGCCTTCCAAGGGCGCAGCGCGCTCAACCTGCCGGCGCTCAACGTCACCGTTCAGCAGATGCTCGACGCACTGGAAGCCGTGGCCGGGCCGCGCGTGAGGGCGCGCGTGCGCTTCGAACGCGACTCCGCAATAGCCGGCATCGTCGCCAACTGGCCCCGCGGTGCTTCGGCCGCGCGCGCAGCGCGTCTGGGCCTGGCGCCGGAAACGAGCTTCGAGGACATCATCCGCCAGTACATCGCCGACTGTGCCGGCACGCCGGCAGCGCTGAAGGGAATGCAGTCATGAACCGGATCGACCTCACCGACCGCGTTGCCGTCGTCACCGGCGGTGCGCAGGGCATCGGCTACGCCACCGCCGAGCGGCTGCTCATGTCGGGCGCGCGCGCCGTGCTGTGGGACATCGACGCGGTGCGGCTGGATCTGGCCTGCTCGACGCTGGCGGCGCACGGCCCGGTGCGCGGCGAGGTCGTCGAGCTCACCGACGATGCGGCGGTGGCCGCCGCCACCGCCAGGGCGCTGGCCATCGAGGGCCGCATCGACGTGCTCGTCAACAACGCCGGCATCACCGGCGGCAATGCGCCGACTTGGGAACTGGACCCCGCGGTGTGGCGGCGCGTCATCGAGGTCAACCTGACCGCGCCCTACCTCACCTGCCGCCATGTCGTGCCGGCGATGGTGGCGCGCGGCTGGGGCCGTATCGTCAATATTGCCTCGGTGGCGGGCAAGGAAGGCAACCCCAACGCGTCGCACTACAGCGCCAGCAAGGCGGGCTTGATCGCGCTCACCAAGTCGCTGGCCAAGGAAGTGGCGACCCAGGGTGTGCTCGTCAACGCCATCGCGCCGGCGGTGGCCCGGACGGCGATGTTCGACCAGATGACGCGCTCCCATATCGAATACATGCTCGGCAAGATCCCGATGGGACGCTTCGCGGAGGTCGCCGAGGTGGCGGCGATGGTGGCCTGGCTGGCGAGCGAGGACTGTTCGTTTTCCACCGGCGCGGTGTTCGACCTCAGCGGCGGCCGCGCCACGTACTGAGATTCAGGTCACGACGCGGCCGGTCACCGGGTACTGCGGATCGGTGTAGCCGAACGTGGATGCGTGCCCGGGCGGCACGCGTTGGTCGACCCAGCGTTCGTCCTCCGCCGTGACCTGCACCGACAGCGCGGCGACGTAGTCGTGCCATTGCTCCAGCGTGCGCGGGCCGCCGATCACGCCGTTGACCAGGCGGTTGTTCAGCACCCAGGCGATGGCCAGCTGTGTCGCTTGCACGCCGCGTGCTTCGGCGTGGGCGCGGAAGGCCTGGGCCAGCGCGATCGACTCCTGGCGCCATTCGGTCTGCAGCAGCCGCTTGTCGGCGCGTGCCGCGCGGCTGTCGGCCGGCGGCTGCGCCTGCGGGCTGTACTTGCCGGTGAGCACGCCGCGCGCCAGCGGGCTGTAGGTCACGGCACCCAGGCCGTAATGCGCGCAGGCCGGCAGGACTTCGATTTCGATGCCGCGCGTCACCGCGCTGTACGGCGGCTGGCAGGCCACCGGCGGCGGGATGCCCATGCGCCGGCTCGTTTCGACCAGACGCGCCAGCCGCCAGGCGCGGAAGTTGGACACCCCGTAGTGCAGGATCTTGCCGCTGTCGATCAGATGCGCCATCGTCGCCAGCGTTTCCTCCAGCGGCGTCGTTTCGTCGTCGCGGTGCATGTAGTAGAGGTCGATCCAGTCGGTGCCCAGGCGCTGCAGGCTGGCGTCGACGGCGCGCGTGATCCAGCGCCGCGACAGGCCGCGGTCGTTGGGCGCGTCGCCCATCGGGTTGGCGACCTTGGTGGCCAGCACCCAGCGCGAGCGGTCGGCCTTGATCAGGCGGCCGACCAGACGTTCGGATTCGCCCTGGGCGTAGGCGTCGGCGGTGTCGATGGCGTTGACGCCGGCCTCGCGCGCGGCGTCGACGATGGCGCGTGCTTCCGTCTCGGCGGTCTGGTCGCCGAACATCATGGCACCCAGCCACAGCGGCGACACCTTCAGGCCGCTGGCACCGAGCGAACGGTAGGCGGGCGGGGCGCTCACCTCGGGGTCCTAGCCGATGCGCCCGAGCAGCAGGTACTCCATGAGTGCCTTCTGCACGTGCATCCTGTTTTCCGCTTCGTCCCAGACGACCGACTGGGGCCCGTCGATAACCTCGGCGGTGACCTCCTCGCCGCGGTGCGCCGGCAGGCAGTGCATGAACAGCGCGTCGGGCTGCGCCACGGCCATCATCTCGTCGTCGACGCACCAGTCGACGAAAGCCTTGCGGCGCTCCTCGTTTTCGGCCTCGTAGCCCATGCTGGTCCAGACGTCGGTGGTCACGAGGTGCGCGCCGGCACAGGCTTCGAGCGGGTGGTTGAAGACCTTGTAGCAGCCGGTGTCGCGGATGCCGGCCACGGCAGGGTCGACCTCGTAGCCGCTGGGCGTGCTGACATGCACGGTGAAGCCCAGCACCTCGGCCGCCTGCAGCCAGGTGTTGGCCATGTTGTTGCCGTCGCCGACCCAGGCCACGACCTTGCCCTGGATGCCTCCCCGGTGTTCGATGTAGGTGTAGACGTCGGCCAGGATCTGGCACGGGTGGTATTCGTTGGTCAGGCCGTTGATGACCGGCACCCGCGAGTTCGCAGCAAAGCGCTCGATCTTGGTCTGCTCGTAGGTGCGGATCATCACGATGTCGACCATGCGGCTGATCACGCGCGCCGTGTCCTCCACCGGCTCGGCGCGGCCGAGTTGCGTGTCGCTGGTGGTCAGGTTGAGCACCGAGCCGCCCATCTGGTACATGCCGGCCTCGAAGCTGACGCGGGTGCGCGTGCTGGCCTTCTCGAAGATCATCGCCAGCGTGCGGTCGACCAGCGGCTGGTAGCGCTCGTAGTTCTTGAAGCGCGACTTGACGATGCGCGTGCGCTCGAACAGGTAGGCGTATTCCTCGGCGCGCAGGTCCTTGATCTGCAGGAAATGCTTCATCAGCGTCTGGCCCGGCTTCATGCTTCGGCCAGGAAGCTCTTCACCAGCGGGCACAGCAGGGCGACGATCTGCTCGGCCTCGTTGGCGCTCAGGATCAGCGGCGGCACGAGCCGGATCACCTTGTCGGCGGTAACGCTGATCAAGAGCCCCGCTGCGGCCGCGCGGCCGAGCAGCACACCGCACGGTCGGTCGAGCTCGATGCCGATCATGAGCCCGGCGCCGCGGATCTCCGTCACGCCGGCGAGCCCGGCGAGTTCACGGGCCAGGCCGGCGCGCAGCACCTCGCCCACTGCGGCGGCGTGGGCCAGCAGGCCGTCTTCTTCCATGATGCGCAGCGTCTCGACGCCGGCGCGCATGGCCAGCGGGTTGCCACCGAAGGTGGTGCCGTGGTTGCCGGGCCCCAGCACGTCCACGGCCCGCGGCCCGACGACGATGGCGCCGATCGGCACGCCCGAGCCCAGCCCCTTGGCCAGCGGCATCACGTCGGGTTTGATACCCGCCCACTGGTGCGCGAACCACTTGCCGGTGCGGCCGATGCCGCACTGCACTTCGTCCAGCATCAGCAGCCAGTCGCGCTCGTCGCAGACGCGGCGCAGGCCCTGCAGATAGTCCCAGCGCGAGGCGTTGATGCCGCCCTCGCCCTGGATCGTCTCCAGGAACACGGCCACCACGTTGGGGTGGCTGCGCGCCACCTCCTCGATGGCCGCCAGGTCGTTCAGCGGCACGCGTACGAAGCCTTCGACCAAGGGCTCGAAGCCCTTCTGGACCTTCGGGTTGCCGGTGGCCGACAGGGTGGCGATCGAGCGGCCGTGGAAGGCCTTCTCGTAGACGATGATCTCGGGCCGCTCGATACCCTTGTCGTGGCCGAACTTGCGTGCGATCTTGATCGCGCCCTCGTTGGCCTCGAGCCCGGAGTTGCAGAAGAAAGCGGCGTCCAGGCCCGAGATCTGGCACAGCTTGGCCGCCAGTTGCTCCTGCAGCGGCACCTCGTAGTAGTTGGAGCTGTGGATGAGCTTGCCGATCTGGTCCTGCAGCGCCGGCACCAGCTTCGGGTGGGCGTGGCCCAGCG
>CAYJOA010000124.1:0-13273 GCA_964371495.1 uncultured Rubrivivax sp. | reverse complement strand
GGCTGGCTGTCCGGCGAACGCATGCGCGTCGATGCGCGCTGGCGCCAGGCGGCGCTCGGCGCGCTGGCCGCCGCCGCTCCGGCGCAGCGCGCCGAGCTGGCACGCCGCGTGCAGGCCGTCGACCCGCTCGACGAGGACGCTCTCGAAGCCCGGCTTCGCGCAGAGGTCGAGCAGGGTCATCCGGCGCGTGCGTGGCAGCTCTACCGCGAGTACGCACACAGCCTGGCCGAGGAGCTCGGCGTCGAACCCTCGCACCGGCTGCGCGACCTGCTCGAACGCGAGGCGCCGGCGCTTGGCTCGGTCGCCGCAGCGCCGTGCGCGCCGTCGGCGCCAGAAGCAGCCGCAGCGTTCGTCGGCCGCCGCATCGAGCTGGCCGAGCTGTTGCGGCTGCTCGCCCGCGACGGCGTGCGCGCGATCACCGTGCTCGGCCCCGGCGGCGTCGGCAAGAGCAGCCTCGCGCGGCAGGCGCTGCAGGCCGCGGCCGACCGCTTCACCGGCGGGCGCGTCTGGGTCGAACTGCAGGACCTGACCGATCTGCCCGCGGTGCTGGCCCGCGTGGCCGATCAGCTCGGCGTGCCGATCAACGATGCGCAGGACCCGGTTGCGCAGATCGGGCGCCAGCTGGGCGGCGAGCGTGTGCTGTGCGTGCTCGACAACGCCGAGCAACTGGTCGGGCTGCCGGCGCTGATCGAGCGGCTGCTGGCCGCCGCGCCGGCCTTGTCGCTGCTGGTCACCTCGCGCGTGCGGCTCGGCCCTGCCGGCGAACACCTGCTGCCCCTGGCGGGACTGGCCGTGCCCGACGAGGACAGCCGCGACCTGGAGGCCGCTGCCGCCTTCGATGCCGTGCGGCTGTTCGAGGCGCGGGCGATGGTGGCGCAGCGCAGCTTCTCGCTCGCGCGGAATCTGGACGCGGTGGTCGAGATCGTCGCGTCCGTCGGTGGGCTGCCACTGGCCATCGAGCTGGCCGCCGGCTGGGTGCGGCTGCTGCCGGCCGAGGAGATCGCGCGCGACCTGCGCCGCTCGATGGACCTGCTCGAGCGCGACCCGGGCTCACCCGGCGCACCGGCGCGCCCCGAGCACGACAGTGTGCGCGCCGTGCTCGAACGCTCATGGAGCCTGCTGGCGCCGCGCGAGCGCGAGGCGCTGGCGGCGCTGGCGGTGTTCCAGGGCGGCTTCACGCGCGCGGCCGCGCTCGCCGTGACCCAGGCACCGCTGCCACTGCTGTCGTCGCTGGTCGACAAGAGCCTGCTCGCGGTCGACGACGCGGGCCGCTTCGGCCTGCATCCGCTGGTGGCCGCGTTCGCGGGCGAGCGCTTGGCGGGTGACAGCGCACGTGCGGACGATCTGGCGCAGCAACATGCGGCGTACTACACCCAGCATCTGGCCGAACTGGCCGCGCGCGCCGGCACCGACCACCGGCCGCTGGTCGAGGGGATCGACGCCGAGTACGCCAACTGCCGGGCGGCATGGCAGCGTGCCGCAGCCGACGCGTCGGCCGCACAACTTGCCCGCGCTGCGGGCCCATGGCGCATGTTCTTCGACGTTCGCGGCCGCATCGACGAGGGAGTGGCCCAACTGCAGCTGGCGCTGCCGGTGGCCGCTGCGGTGCCTGCGCTCGCCGCCGCGCTGCGCGCCGCGTTGTCGCGCCTGCATTACCGCCGCGGAGACTACGCGCTCGGCCTGTCGCTGGGGCTGGCTGGAGCCGAGGCAGCGAAGCGCTGCGGTGACCGCCGCGCTTTGGCGGCGTGTCTGGCCAATGCCGGAAGCTGCCACAGCGCAGAAGGGCAATGGACCGAAGCGCGTTGCTGCTTCGAGCAGACGCTGGCGATGGCCAGCGCCGACGGCGTGCCGGTCGAGGAAGCCGCAGCACTGAACAATCTGGGCATCGTGGCGAAGAAGGAGGGTCGCTACGACGACGCTGTCGATCACTACACACGTGCGATCGCCATCGAGCGCGACCTGGGCCACCACGCCGCGGTGGTGCGCTGCCTCAACAACATCGGTGGCGTGCACATGGAGCGTGCCCAGTGGGCCATGGCGCGGCAGTCGATGGCCGAGGGGCTGCAGTTGTGCGAGCGCTACGGCCTCGACGGCTCGATACCGAACCTCGCATTCGGCCTTGGCGCGACGATGCTCGAACTGGGCGACCTCGCAGGCGCCGAGCGGGCACTGCAACGTGCTCTGGAGGCCGGCCGCCGCGCAGGCCATCCCGTGGTGGCCTTGTACGCCGAGGCCAATCTGGGCCGCGTGGCCGCGCTGCGTGGACAGTCCGAAGTGGCCATCGGCCTTCTGCGGCAGGCGACGCGCAGCGCGCGCGATCGCGGCTGGATCGGCGACTCGCTGCAGTTCGCGCTCTTCTACGGCGAGTGCCTGCGCGAGGCTGGGCGGCCCGAGCTTGCGGCGCGTGTCTGGTCCATGGTCGAGGCACACCCGCAGGCGGAGGCCGGGCTGCGCACGAGCGCGCGCCGCTGGATCGACGGGCTGGCACTCGATGCGGCCCAACGCGCCAGGGTCGAGCGTGAGCCGGCCACACTGGCCGAAGTGACCGATCGCCTGCTTTCCGAACGTGCGCTCGCCGATCATCCGGCGATCGCCGACAGGCGATGACGGCGCGTTCGGCGTTCGACTGGATCACCGTCTTCGACTAGGGCGGCGTGAGCGGCCGGCGTCACCGACACCCGCGCCGGCAAACGCTGAGCAAACGCCCCGCGCCCTAAGGTCCGGCGCAACGTGGTTGCGGAGCAAACCATGGGCGAACCCCGGTTGTTTCTTGTGCGCGTCTGGCAGCAGCTGAGCCAGTTTCGCGCCGCCGTGCGCGGCGTGGACGAGGCGGAGCCGCGCCTGTTCGACGAACCCGCGCAACTCGGCGAGTTCCTGCGGCAGGCCAGCATCGAGGCGCCGGCAGCGCCGGCCGACGGCGGCAGCGCACCGGCAAACGCTGGACAAACGCCCCGCGGCTAGCGTGCAGGTCCGGTACCACCATCGAGCACACGAGAGGAGAGCGGTCATGGCGCAACGTCGTTTCACGGAATTGCCGATTCGTTCGACCCGGTCGCGGCGCGTGGCCGTCGCGGCTGCAGGGCTGGCAGCCGCGGCGGCCCTGCTGCCGGGCGCAGGCATGGCGGCGGTCGAATTCGTCACCACGGTCGGCACCTGCGACAAGCGGGACACGATCGGCGACGGCAAGGATCTGTCGGTGCAGGCCGGCAACAACCTGCGCCTGGAGGTCTGGGGCGACGGCATCGACATCAACCCGGCGGTGCGCGTCACGGCGGACGACAGCATCGCCGGGGCGGTTGCGGCCCGCATCGTCCGCGCGCACAACGGGGGCGAGAACCTGGGCCGCGGCTGCAGGATCGCCAAGGGTTCGGTGGAGGTCGAGATCGACTCGCCCGCAGCCACCGCGACGACGCTGCAGCGTTCCTTGCGCTTGCGCATGCCGCTCGGTGACGAGTCGCGCCTGCAGATGCGCGTGGTGCCTTTCCGCACGCCGGTGTGGACTTACGGCGACCTGCGCCAGTCGCCCGCCAATTGCCTGACCAAGAACGTCGGCACGGTCGCGCGGGACCTCAACAACGCGCGGATGACCATCACCTTGCCGCCGGGAGCCAGCAGCGACACGAGCAACTGCACGCTGGTCTTCACGACATCTGTCGGTCCCTCGGACCGCCCGGAAATCGACATCCAGCGCGAGTTCGGCTACACCGTGACGTCGCCGGCCCACCTGAGGCTCGTCAGTGGCCACAACATGGCACCCGGGGCGCTGGCCACCCGCTTGGTGCACTTCAACGGCGACGTTGCCAACATTCGCGGCACCCGGGTCACGCGCACCTCGACGCTGACGATCGCGACGCCCAACCCGGGCCGGTCCGACACGCTGACGCTGGTGATCAACCCGCCGCCGATGGCGAATGCATTCACGCAAGCCTGCGTCTGCCGCAACGCGACGACCGGCGAGACCGTCAACGTGAACGACGTGTTCCAGTGCGAGATCCGGCTGTCGCAGCAGCCTTCGGGCACCGGGCAGCTCGTCAGCTTCGAGGCGCAGGACCGTTCGTGCGTGGCCTCGGGCGCCAACAACGTCAGCTACAGCGGCGCGAGCGGGCTGGGCGGCTTCACGGCCCCGGCCACCGGCACGTTCCACCAGATCGCGATGCGCGCGCTGGGCGGCAGTACCTCGGCCAGCCCGCCGACACCGTGCGCCAGTCGCACGTCGCCGGTGGCCCACACGCTGAAGTTCTGGGTCGGCGCGCGCGATGCCGAATCGGGGCCCGACTTCACGCAGTGCCAGATCCACATCCGCAGTCCTCAGTAGATCCGCAGTGGGGTGGCTGCCCGGCACGCCGTACGCGATGCCCGCTCGTCGGATTTGCGCGAACCCAGGAGGAACCCACATGAAGCAAACGCTTTCGGTCCTGGCCACCGCGCTGGCGGCCAGCGTGTCCGCCGGCACCGCACAGGCCAGCGCAAGCGACGGTGTGTCGTGCCCCACGGGCGCCGACGCGAGCGTCTCCAACGGCGTGCTCAAGTGCTCGGTGACGCTCGAGTTCGTGCGTCTGTCGATGTGCCCGCGCGTGGACTACCCCAACTACACGCAGATCGAGCTGCGCGGCGTGGACCAGTGCCTGCCGCAGGTCGCGCCGCTGCAGGGCAGGACCGCGGTGGACTCGGCGATGACGCCGCTGTCGGCCGAACCGCGGATCCCCAGGTCCAACATCACGGTCACGGACCCGAGGTTCGTCAGCACCTTCGGCGTGATCGTGCCGATCCCGCCGGCCGACTCGGCCTATCGGCGCCGCACCGATCCGAACGGCCAGGACCGGTTCATCGCCAGCCGTGTCGTGTACATCTGGCCCAGGGGCGTGCCGATGCCGTCGACCGTCGGCCACGACCCGAAGAACGGCGTCGCCTGCCCGTCGGGGTACGACGCCAGCGTGCTCGACAACCGCGGCCTGCGCTGCAGCGACACCGTGGCGCGCAAGGCCGGCTGCGACAGCGTGAACCCGCTGAACCCGCTGTCGCCGTGGCAGATCGATCACCGCAACGGCCGCGACCTGTGCCTGAGCAAGGACATCGCCGGCAACCGCGTCACCGGCCAGTACACCATCCCGGTCAACGCCAACTACGTCGGCGCGATGGGCAACCCGGCCCAGCACGGCTGGACGCTGGCCATCGACCGCTCCGGCGAAGTGGACCACTGGGTCAAGAACGGCACCCTCTACAAGTACCCGGTGGCGCGCTGAGTCACCGCACACGGTGCGACGGCGGCGAATGCGCGAGTGCTGGCCCGGTGCCGCCACCGCATCGCCGAACAACCGAAATGGGGACTCGTATGCACTGCGCATCTCTCGCACCGCGGCGCCTGCCGCAACACCTGCGGCGACTGGCGTCGCTGCCGACGGTGGCGATCGTTGGTCTGACGCTGCCGCTCATGCTGGGCGGCTGCACGACGCAGCCGCCCGCGCGGGCCGAACCGCAGATGCGCGGACAGCTCGAGCGAGGGGAGCTCGCAGCCGCACTGCACGACGGCAAGCCCGAGGCGGCACGCCCGCTGCTCACGGCGGCGCTGAGGGCGGAACCGCAGAACGGGTATCTGCATCTGCTGAACGGGCTGACCTATCAGCTGGCCGATGCCTCGCAGCAATCCGCCGAGCTGGCGCAGGTGGGCTACGACGCTGCGGTGAAGTTCGCGCCTGGGTACTACTGGTCGCACTACTACGCCGGGCTGGCCAAGTTCAGCCTGAAGGACTATCCGGCCGCGGCCGAGGACTTCGCCTGGGCGATCCTGGACCGGCCCGACGCGCCGCAGGCCTTTGCCGCGCTGGCCGCCGCGGCCTACTACGGCGGCGACCTCGGCGTGGCGCGGGTGGCTGCCGCGCGGGCCCTCGCGCTCGCGCCGCAGGACCCGCTGACGCTCAGGACATCGGCCTACGTGGCGGCGGCGCGCGGCGATCGCCAGCAGTTGGCCGCGGTGATCGAGCGCGCGAAGGGATTGCCGTCGAACGGACTCGACGCCCATACGCCGCGGTTTTCGCTGTTGCTGCGCACAGCGACGCGGGCGGCGGTGGACGAGAAGCGGCCGCCGGCCGCGCCGCAGGAAAGCGCCGCCGGCGGCCCGGACAAGGCCCAGGAAGCGCCGGCGCAAGCACCGGCCGACGCCGCGCCGCCACCGAGCGACGGGCCGCAGCAGGTGATGGTCGAGGTCACGCTGCTGCTCAGCCAGGACACCACGAAACACAGCGTCGGCATCAATCTGCTGGACGGCCTGAAGCTGCAGTTCGGCGGCGACAACAAGACCGAGCGCCGCCGCGGCACCGGCGCGGCCGACACCTTCAGCCGCGTCATCACCACCGCGCTGACGGTGCCGCAGATCACCTACAGCCTGAACCTGTTCAACACGCACGACGACTTCTACGACGTGGTCGTGCGCCCGTCGCTGGTGGCCATGCTCGGCCAGCAGTCGGAGTTCTTCATCGGTCGCACGCTGAGCGTGGCCGTCAGCGGCATCAACGCCGGTGCGCTGCAGACGATCGACGTGGGCACCTCGGTCAAGCTGACGCCGATGGAGATCAGCCACGAACGCACGAAGTTTCGCGTCGATACCGTGCGCTCGTTCTTCGTGCCCACGTCGAGCGGCACCTTCCAGGAGTCGGTGACGACCTTCAAGCAGACCGTCGGCGCCACCGCCGAAGTCGAGTTCGGCAAGACCTTGATCCTCTCCGCCCTCTACGAAGCCGTGAACGTGGGCTGGACCTCGAAGGTGCCCGTGCTGGGCGACATTCCGGTGGGCAACCTGCTGTTCAACGAACGCCAGAAGACGCACAGCCGCGACGCCGCCATCGTGCTCGTGACCCCACGCCTTGCAGGCACGATCGAGACCGAAACGCGCGAGTTCCGCGCCGAGACCTTGACGAAACTGCTGGCGGTGTGGAAGGAGCTGGTCGATCCGATGGCGAACATGGACGCGCTGACCGACAAGATCCGCGGCAAGCTGGTCAGGCATTTCAGGCCGCAGCCCGGCGACCTGCCTCTGCACGCGGCGTCCGAGATGACGATCGCGCGGCAGGCGATCGGCGAGACGCTGGGGCGCCTCCGATAACGCGGCCTGCGGACGTGACAGCCCGCCGGCGACCCGGGTGGCGGCTGCGGCTGCAGGCCCGGCTGCGTGGTGCCGTCGCACCACGCTGTCGCCATGCTCGGCCCGGCCGATGCCAGGCAGTTCCTTGCGACTCCGGCGCTGGTGGACCCCTGGGTGGACCCCGGGAGCTGCAAAGGCAAACGGGTGAGCTCCTCGTGAGAGCTCACCCGTCGATGTTGTTGGTGCGGCTGGCAGGATTCGAACCCACGACCCCTTGGTTCGTAGCCAGATTTTTCGGGATCATATGGGACTTCGTGGGACATCGATTTCCCTTGTGAATCAACCACTTGGGATCGACAATCGGTTCCAGGCCGTCCCGGAAAACTCCACCCCAACCCACTCACGGTTTACCCCTCGGTTTACCCCTGGGAGAGGCTACTGCCATGACCCGGTACCCCAAGTCAGGCCGTGGTCGTCGCTGGACGGTGATCGAGCTCAAGGCTATCAGCGTCGGCTGGCGTGGGGACAGCCTCGCCGACGGCGACGGCCTCTTCGGGACGCTGCGGGTCGGCGACAACGACGCCATCACCGTGCACTGGCGCTACGCCTTCAAACGCGCTGGCCGGGTGGCGTGGCACTACTGCGGCACCTGGCCCATGACCACGCTCGAAGCCGTGCGGGCGGCGCGGGACGAAGCCCGCAGCACGCTCAAGCGGCGCGTGGATCCGAATATCAAGCGAGAAGCCGACCGGATCGCCGAGCGCGAGCGCCTCGACGCTGCGATTGCCGCGGACGCTCAGCGGCGTACGGAGGATTCGACGATCGAACAGATGGTCCGTACGTGGCTCCGCACGGGAGTGCTTCGCAAGGACGGCAATGCCGAGCTGCGACGGGTCTTCGAGAAAGACGTGCTGCCCCGGATCGGCAACAAGCCCGTCCGCGCCACGACCGAAGAAGACTTGCGCGAGGTGCTGGCAGCCGTGGTCGCTCGCGGCGCGAACCGACTGGCGGTCACGCTGTCCCGAGACATCCGCCAGGTGTTTGCATGGGCGGAGAAGAGGCAACCCTGGCGCAGGTTGCTGCTGGATGGCAATCCCGCCGAACTTGTCCGCATCGAGGCTGTCGTCGCCTCGGACTATGACCTCTCGAACGTGCGAAGCCGTGTGCTCAGCGCCGACGAAATCCGTGAGCTGCGCGATATCTTCGAACGCACGGCCGCCGCTTATGACCGCGCGCACGACAAGCGCACCGCGGTTCGGCCATTCCAACGCGAGAACCAGTGCGCCCTCTGGATCAGCCTGGCCACGACTTGCCGGATCGGCGAACTTCTGATGACGGAGTGGGAGCACGTGGACCTTGACGCCGGCACGTGGTCGATTCCCAAGGCGAACACCAAGGGTTCTCGGGGCAAGACACAGGATCAGCTGGTGTTCCTGTCCGATTTCGCCTGCAGACAATTCAAGGCGCTGCAACTCATGACGGGGCACACACGCTGGTGCTTCCCATCCCGCAATGGCGTAACCCACGTCGACGTGAAGACCGTGACCAAGCAGGTCGGTGACAGACAGCATCGGTTCAAGGATCGCAAGACGCTGAAGGGCCGCCGCAATGACAACAGCCTGGTGCTGGCGCGAGGAAGCAACGGCGAGTGGACCCCACACGATCTTCGCCGCACCGCGGCGACGATGATGCAAGCCCTGGGCGTGTCGCCCGATGTGATCGACCGCTGCCAGAACCATGTGCTCGCCGGTAGCCGGGTACGGCGCCACTACCTCATCCACGAATACAACGACGAAAAGCGCGAGGCATGGCGCAAACTCGGCGCCGAGATCGAGCGGATCCTCGCAGTGTCGGCTGCGCCTTCGCGGCGCAGCCCACCGCATCGCGACAGTTTTCAGCAAGATGCCATCGCTCCCGATAGCGCCCTTCCCGCCTAGCAGTCGCCGCAGCGGAACCGTAATGGGCCGTGAGCCAGGATGCTGCTTACGAGGAAAGCGCTGAACTCGTGCGCGGGCGGGCGAAAGTCCCACCCCCAGTGGCCGCCGGCTACGGGCTGAACCGCCCGCCCGGTAAGCTCAGCGTCGAGCGAGGGTACTCAGCAGGCCTACTGGTCGGCTCATGCCCAGCTTGTCGATGTCGCCATAGGCTGCCTAAGGCAGCACCTTCGCTGTGCCTCGCTCAGCCGCTGTACGCGCGTGGCGGCCGGCGCTTCATCTCTCAGGCACCGGCAGAATCTCGCCCCCGGTGTCCAGGGCCGCTGGGGATCGACTACGGCGCCAAGTCGGCGGGGCAATCAGAGAAGAGTCAGCAGGTTAGCGCCGGAGGGCTCTTTGTGTTTTCTCGACCGGCACATGTGCCAGGCTGGTGCCATGCCAGGTTCACAACGCTTGAACTTTGAGCGCCGGGACGCACGTCGAGTCGTCTCCGCGCCACGCAATCACCGGAGCGCGACGGAATTTCGGCGAAAACCATCGCTACGGTCCACTCAGCGTGCTTCTACAGTCTGCCCACTGAAGCATCTTTGGAGCCGCCCATGGAACGCCGTCTGCAGCCAGCCAGAGATCGGGAGGACGACCCTTCCACGGCAATCTTCGTTCGCATCGGCGGCGTCATGCGACTGACCGGGCTCGGCCGCTCGACGATCTACCGATTGATGGCCGAAGCACAATTCCCGCCGCCCGTGCGCCTTGCCAAGCGTGTCGTTGCCTGGCGCCGCACGGACCTTGAGCGCTGGGGCGAAGCGCAGCCCCAGACCGCCCACTGATTGCTGCCAGCGATCTGCGGCTTGTCGCTGCCTTTGGTCGATGAGGGGTGACCGGTGACCTATCAGAACGACGACGTCAGCTTCAGGACGAGGCCGATCGCAAGCAGCACCGCAATGGCCCTGCTCCATCGCCACGTTGTGAATCGATAACGATGGTTGATCAACATCGCGCGACGGCTTCGACCGAGTGCGCTGCACGCGGCCAAGGGCACAACCAGCCAGCCAACCAGACCGGTGGGAGCCGGCGCGAATGCGGCTGCCAGTATCCAGACCATCGGCCAACCCAGCGCGTCCAGCACCGCCAGCCAACGCCTGCCGGGCCAGTACGGCGCGTCGGGCCGTGGTGGACGGGAAAGAAGCAGCAGCATCTCGATTGGACCTGGGGCGGGGTCGGTTGCTCGACGTCCATGCGCCGTGCAGTCGACACTTCAAGTGCACGCTCGTCATTCAGCACGCCAAGCACTCCAGCATGGTCCCACATGCTACTTCCCGGTAGATCCGACACGGCAACGATTCGTAAGCAGCGCAGCCTGATTTCTATTGCGTCGTCACCGCGCCGCAACGTGCTGGTGCCGCCCAGAGCCAGACCTCATTTGCCGAGTCCAAAGACCACACTCTGGACATCTTTATTCAACGGGGTGTTCACTTCGCTCGGCGACGCGGTCGGTGCACGGGCTGTGCACTGCCTCGGTGGGCGTAATGCAAGGACGCTGCCGGCTGCACCGGTGGACTGACGGCAGGGCCAAGGCACGGGAGTACGACATGGACGATCCTGTGATCGAGTCCGACTCGGCCCTGCAGTTCCATTGCCCTCGTTGCGGGCAGTCGGAACGTGACGACTATGAAGTCATCGACATGAACGTGCCCACCGACTGGCGATGCGGTGCGTGCCAACGCCTCTTCAGCGTGCTCGTCTGCGAGTGCGAACACTGCGTCGCCGAGGTCGTCTCCGTGGCTCTGTCCGAAGCCGAACACCCTGCCCCGAGCGAAGTTGTCTGCCCCCAGTGCGGCAGACGCTGCCTTCAAAATGAAGTACTCGACCTCTCGGCCTATCTCGCCTGACGGCACGCAGGCGCTCGTCGTCAAGAGCGACGATGGCGACGTGTGCTTCCGGCTGCGCTCGACGCGGTTGGGCCTGTGGGTGCAGCGCGAGCGGCGCCGCAAGGACAGTCGTGCGCGTCTAGTTCAGTCCACCGTCTTCCGCGACACAGCCGGATTCTCGCGCTGGTGCGAGGCCGACTCCGTCCGCTTTGACTACCCCATCGTCTTCTCGATCATCAGGCGCGAGGGCGGTGCATTGCTCGAGGCCCATGAGCAATCGTCGGTCGCTGTGCGAGATCACGAGGAGCCCTGAGTTCTTCGGCGGTCTCGCCATCTTGGCCATGCGCGTGGCCAAGGCCGCTGATGCCGTCGAGGTGACGGCACTGCTTGGTGACGCAGCGTCCTTGGTCGGTGCCGATGCGGCGGCCTTTGCCAGCTTCGTCAGGGACGACGAGACCTACGAGTCGTACAGGTTCATCCTCGCCTGCGATGCCAGGTGGTGCCTCGAGTACGAAACCGGCGCCTGCTACATGCACGACCCCTGGCTCGAGTACGCGAGAAACCACGCCGAGCCGGTTCTCGCGGAAGACATCGCCGCTCGAACGGACAGGGAATCCGCTGTGATCGACCTGGCGCGGCGATACGGCTACGCGTCCGCCATCATCGTCCCGGCCCAGGCACCGCAGGGGCTGACCCGCCTCGGCGCCTTGTACCTCGGGTCTGCCGAACCAGGGTACTTCAAAGACGATGGCATGACCGCCGTGGCTTGCGCGGCTACACCACTGGCGATGCGTCTGCACGAGTGGCAGATTGCCCAATTGCGCCGGGAATTGCTCGACCATGCCCGACTCTCGGACGACGACATCTGGCTCCTGCAGCACCAGAAGCGCGGCCATGGGTCGAAGCAGATCGCGGCGAGCATGAACACGACGTCGATGTCCGTCGACTCGCGCTGGCAGCGCCTCAATGCGAAGCTCGGTGTGTCGTCGCGAAACGCGGCGACCAGGCTGGCGGCCGAGTACGGTCTGATCTGACGCTCGACAGGGTGGAGCAGATGGCGTACCAGTTGATGCGCGCCGCCGGCTATCTGGCGATCCTAATCGCCCCCGCCTTGCTGGCCCTTTCAGCCTGGAGCGACGAGCCGTTCCTGGTGGTGGGCGTCGTGATGCTGGTATTCCCCCTGGCGCGCGTTGCCTTCGGAGTCGTGGACCCATCTGGCCCCGCAGGCTGGGACTCGCGTATCGCAGCGGCATTGGACTGGCTGCCACGGGTCTACGTGGCGGTGCTCGTGGTTACCGTTGCGATGCTGCTGATGAGGCTGTCCCGCGGCGAGGTGTCGGTGGCTGCAGCCATAGGCTGGTCACTCAGCCTGTGGCTGACCATGCTTTTTGCCACCTGCGTTGCCCATGAACTGCTGCATCGTCCCGGCAGGACCGACCGCACCGTCGGACACCTGCTGGCCGGCCTGACTGGCTATCCCATACTTGGCTACGAGCACACCCGCCATCACCGGCTGCCCGGAAATACGGCTGCCGGGGAATGGCCGCGCGTCGACGACACCGTCTGGCGTTTCGCTGTGCGGCGGCTCAGCGCAGTCCTCCCTGAAGCCGTGGGTGCGCGCGGCCTGGCGATTGCCGGAAGGACCGGCTCGCCTGTCGTCAGGGGCCTGCGGATCGCGATGGCGACTACTTGTGCCACGTTGGCCGTCTTCGGCGCGATGGCGGGATGGGCAGGCATGGCGATCTACGCCGCCGTGATCGGACTCGTCGGCGTAGGCATTCAGCTGGTCACTTACATGCAACATTGGGGACTTGGC
Organism: uncultured Rubrivivax sp.; assembly: GCA_964371495.1. Classification (GTDB taxonomy): domain Bacteria; phylum Pseudomonadota; class Gammaproteobacteria; order Burkholderiales; family Burkholderiaceae_C; genus Rubrivivax. The sequence continues at coordinate 574 of CAYJOA010000124.1, read as the reverse complement.
GACGACAACATCGAGGACGCGAAGGTACGGGAGGGCAGCTGGGACAGCGACTGCCGGTTTGAGGCTTGGGTGACGATGGGCCTGAGCCTGCATCAAGTTCACCACCGGGATGGCTCGCGGACCTGCTACCGCATCGGCCTTGCCGCCGATTCGCCGCGCCTGCCGGCGGGCTACGTGCTGCTGATGTTTGCAGCCCTGGTGCCCCCGGTATGGAAGCGGGTCATGCTGCCGGCGTTGGCGTACTGGAGGGCGCAGCCGTCGGCGCCGTTGTCTGCTGGGAGACGGATTGCCTGCGTCGCCCTGTACAAGTGACGCAAAAGCTACCAGCCGACCCCGCGCTCCAGTGAAGCTTGTGCGCCCCCTGCCCTCGCGCGCGGGTGACCGCTTGCCCTCACAGCCCGCGAGCAGGTGTTGCATAAGCCTAAACTTCTGCCGACGTTCGGCCCGTCACCCTGAACGGCAGCACGTGACCGGCCACTGCCGGCCGCAGGCGTCGGCTGTCCGGTAGTTCGACTTCGAGGTCAGCTTTCCGGCTGTGAGTTCGATGGCGTGACTGTCGCGGGCCGACCCATAC
>CAYJOA010000123.1:0-13300 GCA_964371495.1 uncultured Rubrivivax sp. | reverse complement strand
ACATTTTCCGGTCCCGGCGCTAGTGATGGGGACGCGGACCCGCATGTTGCGGTGAAGACGGCGATGCCCTTCACCGCCGGCCGCGGGTCACGGCGACCCTGGCCCCGGCCGGCGTGTCGCGACAGCGGCGCGCGGCGCTGCCGCGTCGGACAGCGCCGCCGCCGCCTGCAGCCGCGTACGCACCGCTGCCACCAGCGCCGGCGGGGCCAGCACCCTCACCTGCTCGCCCTGGCGCAGCACGTCCATCACCAGCTCGGTGTCGTCGACGTAAGGCAGCCGCAGCTCGTAGCCGCCGTCGGCGCGCCAGCGGCCCTGCTGGTCGGGGTGCCACTCTTCGCGGCTGGCCCACGGGGCGGCGCGGGCGTCGAAGGCCAGCACCGCCCAGCGCCGCCGGCCGCCGGCGTAGATGCCGTAGCCGGCGTCCATGCGAGCCTGCACTTCGGACAGCGGCAGCTCGTCGGCCGCGTCGTCGAGCACCACCGCCGCCTCCATCGCGTCCAGCGCGAAGCGCCGCAGCGCACGGGCGCGGTGGCACCAGGCGTCCAGGTACCAGGTGTTGCGGTAGTGCACCAGCCGCTGCGGCGACACGTCGCGTTCGCTGAGCACACTGCGGCCGCGCGTCAGGTAACGCAGGTGCAGCCGGCGGCGTGCCAGCAGTGCGGCGCTGACGCGTTCGAAGAACTGGCTCGGCACCGGCCGCCGCAGCGCCGTGACGACCTTCACACGCTGCATCAGCGTTTGTACAGCCGCGCCTTCGCCGCTGCCCAGCAGCTGGTGGATGCGGTCGAGCAGCGGCTGCAGGTGGCGGCTGAGCAGGCCGCCGCTGTCCAGGCCACTCAGCAGGTGTCGGGCCGTCAGCAGCGAATACAGCTCGGTCTCGTCGAACCACAGCCCCGGCAGTTCGTGCCGGCCACCGGCGTGGGCAGCGCCGAAGCGGTAGCCGTTGAGATCACGGTCGTATTCGATCGGCGCGCCCAGGCGGCTGCGCAGAAACTCGAGGTCACGCTTGAGCGTGGCCGGCGAGACCTCGAGCTCGGCGAGCAGGGTTGCAAAGCTGACGTGCCCGCGCGAGCGGATCAGCGTCTCGATGCGGCACAGGCGCGCGGTGTTGTTGGCCAATCGCGGGGCTCCTGCAATTGCAGCGACGACGTGCGCGCCTCAGTTCAGCCCGACGATGCGGCCGCCGTCGTCGAGGTCGATGCGCTCGGCCGACGGCGCCTTGGGCAGGCCCGGCATCGTCATCACGTCACCGCAGACCATGACCACGAACTCGGCGCCGGCCGCCAGCCGCACCTCGCGCACGTTGACGGTATGACCGCTGGGCGCACCGCGCAGCGTAGGGTCGGTGGCAAAGCTGTACTGTGTCTTGGCCACGCACACCGGCAGATGGCCGTAGCCCGAGGTCTGCAGATGTTCGATCTGCGCGTGCACCGCCGCCGTGGCGCTGACCGCGGCAGCGCCGTAGATGCGCGTGGCCACGGCCGTGATCTTGTCCCACAGCGTTGCATGCAGGTCGTAGGCAAAGCGCAGCGTGGTCGGCTGCTCGCACAGGCGCACCACCTCGTGCGCCAGCTCGACCGCGCCGCGGCCGCCTTCGGCCCAGTGGCGTGCCACGACCACCGCCACGCCCAGGCGCGCGATGCGTTCGCGCAGCATCGCGTGTTCGGTTTCGGTGTCGCTGCCGAAGTGGTTGATGGCCACCACGCAGGGCAGGCCGAAGACATCGCGCAAGTTGTGCAGGTGGCGCTCCAGGTTGGCTAGACCGCGCTGCAGCGCCGGCAGGTCCTCTTCCTCCAGGGCGCCGAGTTGTGCACCGCCGTGGAACTTGAGCGCACGCACGGTGGCCACCAGCACCGCGGCCGCCGGCCGCAGGCCCGAGGCGCGGCACTTGATGTCGATGAACTTCTCGGCCCCCAGGTCGGCGCCAAAGCCGCCTTCGGTGACCACGTAGTCGGCCAGGCGCAGCGCGGTGCGCGTGGCGATGACGGAATTGCAGCCGTGCGCGATGTTGGCGAAGGGCCCGCCGTGCAGCAGCGCCGGCGTGTGCTCCAGCGTCTGCACGAGGTTGGGTGCCAGCGCGTCGCGCAGCAGCACGGTCATGGCACCGTGGACCTTCAGGTCGCGGGCGCGCAGCGGACGGCGGTCGCGCGTCTCGGCCACCACGATGCGGCCCAGCCTTTCCTTCAGGTCGCCGAGCGAGGTCGCCAGGCACAGGATCGCCATCACCTCGGACGCCGCCACGATGTCGAAACCGTCCTGCCGCGGGTAGCCGTTGGCCGGGCCGCCCAGCCCCACCGTGATGTCGCGCAGCGCGCGGTCGTTCATGTCCATGACGCGGCGCCAGCTGATGCGGCGCACGTCGATGCCCAGCGCATTGCCGTGGTGGACGTGGTTGTCGATGACCGCTGCCAACAGGTTGTTGGCCAGCGCCACGGCGTTGAAGTCGCCGGTGAAGTGCAGGTTGATGTCGTCCATCGGCACCACCTGCGCCAGGCCGCCGCCGGTGGCGCCGCCCTTCATGCCGAACACCGGGCCCAGCGAGGGTTCGCGCAAGGCGATCATCGCCCGTTTGCCGATGTGGCCGAGCGCGTCGGCCAGGCCGACGACGGTGGTCGTCTTGCCTTCGCCGGCCGGCGTGGGGCTGATCGCGGTGACCAGGATCAGCTTGCCTTCGGGCCGGCCCTGCAGCGACGCGATGTGCTCGAGCGTCAGCTTGGCCTTGTAGTGGCCGTAAGGCACCAGATGCTCGTCGGCGATGCCCAGGCGGTCGCGCGCCAAGTCGGTGATGCGGCGCAGCGGCGCGCGGCGCGCGATCTCGATGTCGCGCAAGGGCAATTCGGGCTTCACGGGCTGGTCCATGGCACCCATTGTGGTGGTGGCGCGCCGCGCCGCCGGCCGCGGGTTTCTACCTTGCCGCCACCGTCGCGGGGCCGGCGCCGCCGCCGAGCAAGCGGTACAGCAGCACCGCGTTCTGCAGCCGCGCCAGCTGCAGCTGCACCACCGCCTGGCGGGCCGACAGCAGCGAGCGCTCGGCGTCCAGGCGGTCGAGCTGGCTGGCCGCGCCGCCACGCAGCAGCAGCTCGGCCAGCGCCGTGCGGCGCGCCTCGGCGGCGGCCTGCGCCTGCTGCGCCGCCAGCTGCTCGCCCAGCGTGGCACGGCCGGCCAGCGCGTCGGCGACCTCGCGGAACGCGACCTGGATCGACTTCTCGTACTGCGCCACGGCGATGGCCCGCGCCGCCTGCGCCGCTTCCAGGTTGGACTGGTTGCGGCCGGCGTCGAACAAGGGCTGCAGGAGCTGGCCGCCGAAGCTCCAGGCCGTGTTCTCGAACAGGCCGGAAAGCTGCGTGCTCGCGGTGCCCAGGCTGGCGGTGAGCGAGATGCGCGGGAAGAAGGCTGCGCGCGCGGCGCCGATGTTGGCGTTGGCGGCGATCAACTGCTGCTCGGCCTGGCGGATGTCGGGGCGCTGCAGCAGCACCTCCGAAGGCAGGCCGGCCGGCAGCTCGGCCAGCGCCAGCGCATCCAGCGGCGGCGCCGCGGGCAGGTCGGCCGGCAGCGGCTGGCCGATCAGCAGCACCAGCGCGTTGTGGTCCAGCCGGCGCTGGCGTTGCAGCGCGGCCAGGTTGGCGCGCGCACCGGCCAACAGCGACTCGGCGCCGCGCAGTTCGGGTTCGGCAGCGACACCACCGTCCAAGCGCACGCGCACCAGTCTCAGCGCCTCCACGCGCGAGTCCAGCGTGGCCTGCGTCACCTGCAGCAGCTCGTCGTCGGCGCGCAGCGCCAGCTCGGTGTTGGCCACCGCGGCGATGAGCGACATCTGCGCCGCGCGCCGGCCTTCGTCGCTGGCCAGGTAGCGCGCCAGGGCCGCTTCGGACAGGCTCTTGACGCGGCCGAAGAGGTCGACCTCGAAGGCACTGAGCGTGATGCCGACGCTGTAGAGGTCGCTGCTGGACGCGCTCGACCGGTTCGCCGAAGCGCCGACGCCGACGCTGGGCAGCCGGTCGGCACGCTGCACGCCATAGAGCGCCCTCGCCTGCTCGACGTTGAGCACGGCGATGCGCAGGTCGCGGTTGTTGACCAGCGCGATCTCGACCAGCCTGCGCAGCCGCGCATCGCGCAGGAAATCGGCCCAGGCCAGGTCGGCCGCCGCGGTGCCCGCGGTCGTGCCGGCATCGGCCCAAGCCGGGGCCACCGGCGCCGGCGGGCGTTCGTAGACCGGGACCAGCGAGCAGGCCGCCAGCAACGCCGCGGCAACGGCGACCAGGGGTTTCAGCGCGGACGGATTCACTTCAACGGTCCTCCATCGGCACGTGCAGGTTGTTGTTGTCGGTCTCGTGCGCGTACATGCGGCGCTGGCGTTCGCTGCCCTTGAAGACGCGCCGCACGACGACGAAGAACACCGGCACGAACAACACCGACAGTGTCACCGCGCTGATCATGCCGCCGACGACACCGGTGCCGATGGCTCGCTGGCTGGCCGAGCCGGCGCCGCTGGCCAGGAACAGCGGCATGACACCCAGGATGAAGGCCATCGAGGTCATCACGATGGGTCGGAAACGCAGGTGCGCCGCCTCCAGCGCCGCCTCGACCGCGCTCTTGCCCTGGGCCTGCAGGTCCTTGGCGAATTCGATGATCAGGATCGCGTTCTTCGCCGACAGGCCGATGATGGTGATGAGGCCGACCTGGAAATACACGTCGTTGGCGTAGCCGCGGAACAGGGTCGGCAGCACGACGCCGAACACGCCCAGCGGCACCACCAGGATCACGGCCAGCGGGATGGCCCAGCTTTCGTACAGCGCAGCCAGGCACAGGAAGACGGCCAGGATGGCGAAGCCATAGAGGATCAGCGCCTGGTTGCCGGCAATCTTCTCCTCGCGCGACAGGCCGGTCCATTCGAAGCCGAAGCCGGCCGGCAGCTGTGCCGCCAGACGCTCCATTTCGGCCATCGCGTCGCCGGTGCTGTAGCCCGGCGCGGCGCTGCCGCCGATGCGCATCGCCGGATAGCCGTTGTAGCGCACCGTCTGCATGGCCCCGGTGGCCCAGCGCGTGCTCGCGAAGGCGGCCAGCGGCACCGGCTGGCCCTTGTTGTTGCTCGCGTTCAGGCGCAGCAGGTCCTCGGGCTGCATGCGTGCCGGCGCGTCGGCCTGCACCACCACGCGCTGCAGTCGGCCGCTGTTGGGGAAGTCGTTGACGTAGGCCGAGCCCAGCGCGGTGGACAGCGTGGCGTTGATGCTGTCGAAAGCCACCCCCAGCGCGGCGGCCTTGTCGCGGTCGATGTCGACCTGCAGCTGCGGCGCGTCTTCCAGCCCGTCGGGCCGCACCTGGGTCAGCACCTTGCTCTGCGCGGCCATGCCCAGCAGCTGGTTGCGCGCGGCGACCAGCGCCTCGTGACCCTGGCCGCCACGGTCCTGCAGGCGGAAGTTGAATCCCGACGCGACGCCGAGTTCGGGGATCGACGGCGGGCTGAGCGGGAAGATGAAGGCGTCGCGGATGCCCATCAGCGCGCCAAAGGCCCGTCCGGCCAGGGCCTGCGCCGAGTTTTCGGGGTTCGGACGCTGGTCCCAGTCCTTCAGCGTGATGAAGGCCAGCGCTGCGTTCTGCCCGAGCCCGGAAAAACTGAAGCCGAGCACGCTGACCATGCCCTGCACTTCGGGCTGCTTGAGCATGTAGCCCTCCACCTGCCGCATCACCGCGAGCGTGCGCTCCTGCGTCGCGCCCGGCGGCAGCTGCACGTTGACGAGCATCGTGCCCTGGTCCTCGGCGGGCAGGAACGAGGTCGGCAGGCGCAGGTATACCCAGCCGACGACGGCGATGATGACGCCGTAGATGACCAGGTAGCGGCCGGTCCTGCGCAGCATGCCCGCGAGCACGCTTTCGTAGTGCTGGGTGCGGCGCTTGAAGAAGCGGTTGAACCAGCCGAAGAAGCCGCGCTTTTCGACATGGTGCCCGGCCTCGACCTGCTTGAGCAGCGTCGCGCACAAGGCCGGCGTGAGCGACAGCGCCATGAAGGCCGAAAAGCCGATCGAGGCCACCATCACGGCAGCAAACTGGCGGTAGATGTTGCCCACCGAACCGGCGAAGAAGGCCAGCGGCACGAACACCGAGATCAGCACCACCGTGATGCCGACGATGGCGCCCTGGATCTGGCCCATGGCCCTGCGCGTGGCCTCGCGTGGCGGCAGGCCTTCCTCGCTCATGATGCGTTCGACGTTCTCGACCACCACGATGGCGTCGTCGACGACGATGCCGATCACCAGCACCATGCCGAACATGGTGAGCACGTTGATCGAGAAGCCCAGCGTCAGCAGCACCGCGAAGGTGCCCAGCAGCGCCACCGGCACGACGATGGTCGGGATGATGGTGTAGCGGAAGTTCTGCAGGAACAGGTACATCACCAGGAACACCAGCACCACGGCCTCGACCAGCGTCACCGCCACCTGGGTGATGGAGATCTTGACGAAGCGCGAGCTGTCGTAGGGGATGGCGTAGCTCACCCCGGGCGGGAAGTACTTCTGCAGCTCTTCCATCTTGGCGCGGATGGCGGCCGCGGTGGCCAGCGCGTTTCCGGTGGGCGCGAGCTGCACGCCGATGCCGGTGGACGGGTTGCCGTTCAGCCGCGCCGAAGTGGCGTAGCCCTGGGCGCCGAGTTCGATGCGCGCCACGTCGGCCAGGCGCACGGTGGAGCCGTCGCTGTTGGCGCGCAAGGCGATGCGGCCGAACTGCTCGACGCTGCTGAGCTGTCCGCGCACCACCACGGTGGCCGCCATGCCCTGCCCGGCGACGTTGGGCAGGTCACCGATCGAACCCGACGCGACCTGCGCGTTCTGGGCCCGGATTGCCGCCACCACGTCGGCGCTGGACAGCTGGTAGCCCATCAGCTTGGCGGGGTCGATCCAGACGCGCATCGCGCGTTCGGTGCCGAACAGCTGCGCCTGGCCGACACCCGGCAGGCGCTGCAGCTCGGGCAGCACGTTGCGCGCCGCGTAGTCCCCCAGCGCGATGGGGTCGATGTCCTTGTTGCTCGACGACAAAATCGTGAAGAGCAGGAAGTTGCTGCGCGACTTGTCGACGCGCACGCCCTGCTGCGTCACCGCCGCCGGCAGGCGCGGCGTGGCACGCGCCAGGCGGTTCTGCACGTCGACCTGCGCCAGGTCGGGGTGGGTGCCGGGCTGGAAACTGAGCGTGATGTTGCCGCTGCCGTCGGCCTGCGCCACCGACTCCATGTAGATCAGGCCCGGCGCGCCGTTCATCTCGCGCTCGATGACCGACAGCACGCTGTCTTCCAGCGTCTGCGCCGAAGCGCCGGGGTAGCCGGCGGAGACGATGATCGACGGCGGTGCCACCGGCGGGTACTGCGACACCGGCAACTGCGTGATCGCGACGCTGCCGAGCACGAGCACGAAGAGCGCGATGACCCACGCGAAGATCGGTCGGTCGATGAAGAAGCGTGCCATCGCGCGCCCCGCCTACTGGCGCGCCGACGCTGCGGCGGCCGGCGCGGAGGCCGCCGCCGCGGCCGCCGAAGCCGCCGGCGACCACGGCACCGGATTGACCGGCGCCCCGGGCGCGAACATCTTCTGGAAGCCGTCGACGATGACGCGGTCGCCGGCATTCAGGCCGCCCGTGACGACCCATTGCCCGTCCTGCGACGAACCCACCTTCACCGGCCGCGGCGTCGGCTTGTTGCCTTCGCCGACGACGAGCACCGTGTCGCCCTGCGCCGAGCGTGTCACGGCCTGCTGCGGCAGCAGGTAGGCGGCCGGCATTTCGGCCTGCGACAGCCGCACGCGCACGTACTGGCCGGGCAGCAGCAGCCCATCGGGGTTGGCGACCTCGGCGCGCAGCGTCACCTGGCCCGAACTGGCGTCCACCGACAAGTCGCTGAACAGCAGCTTGCCCGGGCGCGGCAGTTCGCTGCCGTCCTCGAGCACCACGCGCACCGCCACGGCGTCGCTGCCGATGCGGCGCAGCTGGTTCGCCGCCATCGCCTTGCGCAGCCGCAGCACCTCGGCGCTGGACTGCGTGAAGTTCACGTACACCGTGCGCGTCTGCTGGATCAGCGCCAGCGGCGTGGCCTCGGCGGCACTGACCAGGGCCCCCTCGGTGACCAGCGCGCGGCCGATGCGGCCGGCGATCGGCGCCGTGACCTGCGCATAACCCAGGTTGATGCGTGCCGTCTGCACCGCGGCGCGGCCGGCGGCGACGTCGGCCTCGGCGCTCTTCTGCGCCGACTGGGCGTTGACGTAGTCCTGCTGGCTGATGGCCTGGGCTGCGGCCAGCGGCCGGTAGCGTTCGACCGTGGCGCTCGCCTGCGCCAGGCTGGCCTGGGCACGCGCCAGCTGCGCACTGGCGCTGTCCAGCGCCGCCTGGTAGGGCGCGGGATCGATCAGGAACAGCGACTGCCCGGCGACCACCTCGCTGCCTTCGACGAACTGGCGCCGCAGCACGACGCCGTTGACGCGGGCCCGCACCTGCGCCACCCGCACCGGCTCGACGCGGCCGGGCAACTCGGTCTGCAGCGCCACCACCTGCGGCGCCACGGTGAGCACGCCGACGGTCGGCGGCGGTGGCATGCCGCCGGCAGGCGCGGCGCCCGGGGTGCCCTCCTTGCCGCCGCAGCCGGCCAGCAGTGCCAGCGCGAGGACGAGCATGGGCGCAGCCGCGCGCGGCGGCAGACGGAATGGGAAGTGGCGCGGCATCACGGGTGGCGACCTCGGGAGGGCGGGTGGAAGGGGATTTGCCGTGGCTCGTGGCGACGCGTACCTGCTGGCACGCGTGTCCAACCGAAGTCAGGGCCCGCAGTATACATACAGTCTAGAATGTATGTTCAGTGGCCACGAGGCCGGGGACGGACATGGTACGCAAGACCAAGGAAGAAGCCCTGCTCACGCGCAGCAGCATCCTCGACGCCGCCGAGCGGCTGTTCCTGGCGCACGGCGTGTCGGGGACCTCGTTGCACGACATCGCGTTGGCGGCCGGCGTGACGCGCGGCGCCGTCTACTGGCACTTCAAAGACAAGGGCGACCTCTTCAACGCCATGATGGCCCGCGTCTGCCTGCCGATGGAGGAGTCGGCCGCGCTGCTGGCGCCGGGTGCCGGCGCGCCGCCGCTGGCCACCTTGCGCGAGCACCTGCTCGGCATCTTCGACCGCGTCGCCGGCGACGAGCAGGTGCGCCGTGTGTTCGAGATCGCCACCCAGAAGGTCGAGTACGTCGACGAACTCACGGCCGTGCGCGAGCGCCATCTGCAGATGCGCCGCGACCACATCGCCGTGCTGGAACGGCTGCTGCGCGCGGCACAGCAGCGCGGCGAGATCGCGGGCGCACTGCCGGTGCGGCAGATCGCGATCGGCCTGCACGCGCTGCTGGACGGCCTGATCCAGAACTGGATGCTCGACCCGGCGTCGTTCACGCTGCGCGCCGTGGGCCGCCGTGTCGTGGACGTGCACCTGGCCGGCCTGGCGCCGGCACCGTGACGCAGGGCCACCGACGGCGCGGGCTGCCGGCGGGCCGGCAGCCCTCTTTTCGGAGACACTCCGTGCCATGGCTGCAAGTTCATCGGCACTTTCGATCCTGAGACGACTTCGCTTCGGCTGGGCCGTCGTGCTCGGGGCCAGCGTCCAGGCGCTGGCGCAGCCCGGCGGCACCGCGCCGACGACGCGTGAATACCAGTGGGTCGTTCCCGTCGAGCCCGGCGGCGGCATCGACGCGGTCGCCCGCATCGTCGCGAACCATTGGTCGTCCGAGCTGCGACTGGCCGTGACCGTGCTCAATCGCTCGGGCGCCAGCGGCAACATCGGCACCGCCAGCGTGGCACGGGCGAAGGCGGACGGGCAGACGCTGCTCGTCACCGGCGTCAGCCACCTCACCAGCCCCCTGCTCCACGGCAACCCCGGTTACGAGCCGATCGACGATTTCGCGGCCGTCGCCCGCTACGCCACCGCACCCAACGTGCTGGTGGTCAGCGACACGCTCAAGGGCCAGTCGCTGGCGCGGATTCTTCAGGACCCGCGATCGACGACCCAGGGACTGGCCTTCGGCTCGGCCGGCTACGGCCACACCTCGCACATTGCTGCACAGCTGTTCATGGCGCGCACCGGGGCGCGGTGGCTGCACGTGCCGTACAAGGGGACCGCGCCTGCGCTGCGCGCGCTCATGGCGGGCGAAGTCCAGTTCATGTTCGTGCCGGCGGCTTCGGTCGCCGCCGCGGTCGCGACCGGCAGGGTGTACGCGCTGGCCGTCGCGAGCGCGCAGCGCATCCGCTTGCTACCCGACACGCCCACCTTGCACGAGCTCGGGGTCAAGGATGCCGAGTTCGCGCAGTGGTACGGCTTGCTGGCGCCACGAGGCACGCCGCCCGAGACGCTGCGTGCTCTGTCGAGCCGGGCCCTGCAGGCCCTGCACAGCCCGCCGGTCGCTGCGCAGCTCAGGGCACAAGGCATCGAGCCCGACCCCTTGGATCACGAGGAGTTCGCGAGGTTTCTCGTCGCCGAGCAGCGGCGCCTGGGCGCGCTGTTGAAGAAGGAACGCATCGAGCGGCCGCTAAACTGAACGTGCATGCCGGTGCATGGCGTGGAATCGCAACATGTCCGACTGGGAACACAGGTTCGCGCGTGCGCTGGCGACGCTGCAGCAGCGCGAGCGCGGCGACTTCATCAACGAGATCGCCGACCTCGCGTTCGAGGTCTCCGAGGCGCAGGGCGACGCCTGCCTCGACAGCCCAGGGCCATGGCGGGCGTACCGGGCCGCGACGACGAAGCTGTACTACGAGCACATCGTGGCCATGGAGACACGCGAAGTGGCCCGCCTGCTCGCCGCCAGCGGCCAGTGCACGGCACGTTATGCCGAGATGGCCAGTGAGCCGGGGCGGATCTCGTACCAGCGTGTGGCCGACATGTTCGCGCACGTGGACTTCCACCGCTGCCGGCGCTTCGTCATGGTCGGTTGCGGGCAGTTGCCCGTGACTGCGCTGCACGTGATGGACTGCACCGAGGTCACGGACATGGTGCTGCTGGATGTCTCGGCCCAGGCGGTCGAGGCTGTCCGTACCCTCGGTCGCACCTTCGGCTGGGAGGCTCTGAAGCCGGTGCTGTGCAGCGGCGCGGACTTCGACTTCGGCCAGGCCGACGTCGTTTACGTCGGCAACATGGTGTCGCCCAAGGTCGATACCGTGAACCGGGTCCTGGCGACGGCGCCCGACGATGTCCAGATCGTCGTTCGTGAACCGTATTCGCTGGGCCGCCTGTGGGCCGAGAAGGTGGAGCCCCTGGTCTCGGCGCAGGTGGAGGTCACGGGCCGGGGGCCGGTGTCGCGGCATCTGTCCCGCGACATCTACATGCGCAAGCGCGCTTCCTGCCGATGATGCGGCCGGGCCTGCGCACGACGTGAGACCCAGTCACGTGGCCATCGAGCCGACGCCGCAGTTCGTCCGCATCGAGCTCGCCCACGACCTTCCCGGCATCGTGGCCGGGGTGCTGCAGCCCAGCGTGATGTTCGTGCTGCGTGTCGAAAGCGAGCTGCCACCGGACCTGTCCACCCGGCTCGGGCGGGCATTTCCACGTCCGCCGGGCCAGTCGTCGGCAGGTGATGCGCCGGCCCAGCATCGTCTCGCCGAGCGCATCGGCAGCATCGCCGTCGAGCTGCTCAAGCACCAGGGCCTGCCGATCTTTTCGCCAGCGGTGGTCGCGCGCCTGGATGCCACGGCGCTGCGGCTGGTGGTGCCAACCGTCCCCGGCGTGCATGCGCTGACGCGGCAGCTCGTGGCCGAGGTCGTCAAGGCCGTCGACGCGGCGCTCGCCACCGACCCGGCGCAGGCGCCCGGCGAGCCCTTGCGCGCCGTGCTGCAGCTCATCAGGCGTCAGGCGCCCAGCGGCAAGAACACCCTGCCGATGCTGGTCACCGCAAACCGCCTGGGCATTCCGTGGGACCGCGTCCACGGCAACGTCTACAGCCTGGGTCAGGGCGCCAAGGCGCGCTGGTTCGACAGTTCGCTCAGCGACCGCACGCCGGGCATCTCGGTCCAGCTGGCGCAGCAAAAGCACGCCGCCGCCGCCGTGCTGCGCCGCCACTGGCTGCCGGTCCCTCGGCACCAGTTGGTGCGCAGCGAAGACGAGGCCCTGGCGGCGGCCGCGAAGATCGGCTTTCCGGTGGTCGTCAAACCCGCGAACCTGGACCGCGGCATCGGCGTGGCTGCCGGGCTGCGCGATGCGGACAGCGTGGCTCGCGCCTACCGCGCAGCCGTCCGGCACAGCCAGCTCATCCTGGTCGAGAAACACGCCGAAGGCAGGGATCACCGCATCCATGTCTTCGAGGGCGAGGTGTTTCGGGTGCGGCACCGCATCCCGGGTGGCGTCACCGGGGACGGAAACTCGACGGTCGAACAGCTGCTGCAGGCCTTGAACGCGGACCCGCGGCGCGGCGCGCCGGGCAGCCATGCGGAACTGATCCGCATCGACCTCGACCAGGAGGCGCTGGACCTGCTGCGGGAACGCCGGCTCGAACCCGCCCAGGTGCCTGCGGCGGGCGAATTCGTCCAGCTCAGGCGGATCGCCAATGTCTCGGTCGGCGGCGTGTCGCTGCCGGTGGCGATCGACGACGTTCATCCCGACAACCTGGCCCTGGCCACGCGCGCCGTCGCGGCGCTGAAGCTGGACCTGGCGGCCGTGGATCTGCTGATTCCCGACATCCGCAGGTCGTGGCTGGAGGTCGGAGCGGCGATCTGCGAGGTCAATGCGCGGCCGCAGTTCGGCGCCGATGCGCCGCAATGGCTGTTCAACCGCATCTTCGCCGGCCAGGGCCGCATCCCGGTGGTGGCCGTGGTGGGTGACTGCCGCCCCGGCGGCTGGACCGACCGCCTGCGCGCCCGCGTGCAGGCCGCCGGGACGCGGCTCGGCTTCAGCGCCGCCTCGGGCACCTGGATCGGGCACGAGCGCGTGCCGTCCGCGCAGGCGACCGACGTCTTCCAGGGCTGCCGGTTCCTCGTCGGCGACGAGCGCATCGACGCCATCCTCATCGGCGCCGACCGCAGCCTGCTGGCGCATGGCCTGCCCACGGATCGCTACGACGCGCTGGTGGTGACCGACCCCGGCGCCATGCCGGTGGCAGAGTACACGCAGCTTGCCTACAGGATCTCCCGCCACAGCACGCGCGTCATCTTCGAGACCGGGGCCGACGGCTGGCGCACCCTGCGCGACCGGATGCACTGCGACGACTGCACCGAAGCCACGGCAGATGCCGTTGTCGAGCGGCTGGCAACGCTGTTGACGGAGCCCGCGATGCCGGGTGCTCGACGACCGGCGCCCTAG
>CAYJOA010000122.1:10529-13317 GCA_964371495.1 uncultured Rubrivivax sp. | reverse complement strand
CGCCACAGCCGCCAGCAGCGCAGCCCGGTCGACAGGGCCGCGGCGGCGCAGACCGCCCACGCCAGCGCCGTCGTCCCGTGCGGCAGCGCCCACAGCAGCAGCAGGCCCAGCAGCAGCAGGCAGGCCAGCTCGAGTGCCGCCACGGTGCCCGGGCGGCCGTCGGCCAGCAGCATGTCGCTGGCAAACCACTGCGGCACGCTGAGCAGCGCCGCCAGCGCCAGCGGCAGCACCATGGGCACCGCCGGCAGCCAGGTGGCGCCGTACAGCAGCCGCACCAGCGGCTCGGCCAGCACGGCGGCCGTCAGCGCGAACGGCAGCGCCAGCCCGGCCACCAGCGCCGTGGCGTGCACGTACGGCGCCTCGAAGGGGTGGCGGGCGGCGGCTGCGTCGTCGCGGCGCCGCACTTCGCCCAGCGCCGGCAGCATGACGTTGCTGGCCGGGCCCCGCGCCATGCCCTGCAGCAGCTGGGCAAAGCCCTGGGCGCGGTTGAACAGCCCCAGCTCGGCGGCGCCCAGGCCGCGGCCGATCAGCAGCGTCGGCAGCGACTCGCTCAGGTAGCGCATCAGCATCGCCGCCGAAGCCGGGGCGCCGAAACCCAGCACGGCCCGCGTGCCGTGCCAGGCCGGCAGCCACGGCATGCCGCGCGGCCGCGCCAGCGTCGTGCCGGCCACGGTGCACAGCACGTTGGCCAGCGAAGCCCAGGCCAGGCTGGCTGCGCCCAGGCCGCGCGCCGCCAGCACGATGCCGACCCCGGCCTGCGCCACGATGGCCGCGGTTTCGATGGTGGCGCGGTCACGGAAGCGCATGTCGCGCCGCAGTACCGAGTACGCCACCGAGCCGAACGGGATGACGACGAAGTTCAGCGCCAGAATCTGCAGCACCGGGGTCACGTCGGGTTCGTTCATCAGCGACGCGAAAGGTACGCTCCCGGCCCACAGCGCCAGCGCCATGGCCCACGCGGTGGCCAGCGCCACGCCCAGCGCGGCACGCAGCTTGGCTGACGTCAGTTGGGGTTCCTGCACAACGTAGGTGCCGACGCCGAAGTCGCGGAACAGGTTGGCCAGCGCCACCAGCACGGCGGCCATCGCGTAGGTGCCGGTTTCGTGCGGCTGCAGCAGGCGCGCCAGCACCAGGCCGCTGGCCAGCGTCACCAGCGCGCTGGCCTGTGCCCCGCCCAGCGCCCACAGCGCCGAGCGCCGCGCTCCCGGCGTCGCGGCCTCCGGGGTCTCTAGGCCGCGCGGTCCAGGCACGGCGCCAGCGCCTCCAGGTGCCGCTGCACGGACGTGTCCTGGCCGGCCAGCGCCTGCCGCGCGCGCAGCACGCTGGCTGCGGTGCGTCCGGCGGCGTGGTCCTGCAGCGCCTGCTGCCAGTGCGCCTGCAGCTCGGCCGCGCCCTGCGCCAGCAGCAGCGCGCCGGCTTCGGCCAGCGCGGTATAGACCGGGAACGACGGGTAGGTGGCCTCCCAGCCCGGCAGCGTGCTGGTGGGCTTGCCGTGGGTCAGCGGTTCCAGCACGTTGTGGTCGACGCCGACGTGGGCCACCGCGGCCAGGGCGTAGAAGTCACGCAGCTCGCCGATGGTGTCCAGCACCAGGCAGGCCACCGTGTCGGGCAGCGGCCGGTCGCCGTGCACCGTGCGGCGCACGGCGGGCAGATCGTGGGCCGCCAGCTGGCTGTCGACCTCGGTCAGGTTGGCGGGCACTTCCGGGTGGCGCAGGGCCAGCACCAGCAGCGCCTGCGAATGCTGGCGCCGCAGCGCGGCGTAGGCCTCGACGACGGTGGCCTGCTCGTCGCTGCGCGTCATCGACCCGGCCACCACCAGCGGCCGCCGGGGGCCCGCCCCCCCCCCCCCCCCCCCCCCGCGGCCCCCCCGGGGCCGGGGGCCCGCCGCCGGGGGGGGGCGGGCGCCGGCCAGCGCGCCCACCAGCGCCGGGCTGCGCGCCTGGCGCGGCTGCCAGGCGACGGGCTGGCGCAGGGCGTCGAACTTCAGGTTGCCGGTGACGTGCAGCCGCTGCGGCGCGGCGCCGGCGGCCTGCAGCTGCTGCGCCACCGCCGCGGTCTGCACGCACAAGGCGTCGAACTGGCGCAGCAGCGGGCCGGCGAACCAGCGCCGCTCGATGGCGTCCATGCGGCAGCTCGGCGCATAGCCGTAGAGCCAGCCGTTGACGGCCACCAGCGGCGCGCCGCTGCGCCGTGCCGCCAGCAGCAGCGCCGCCGAGCAGCGGCACGGCGCGTCGCTGGGCAGCAGCGGGATCTCGGCCACCACCATCAGCCGCGGCGGACGGCGCTGCGCCAGCTGCCGCGCGTCGCGCCGGTGGCCCAGCGTCACGAAGACCTCGGCCTGGGGGTAACGCGCTAGGTAGCTGGCGCGGTAGTGCGGATGGTCGGTGACCAGCACCAGCGGCAAGGGGTGCAGGCGTTGCAGCAGCGCGTCCAGCAGCGGCGCGATGGCGTTGAGCTCGCCGATCGTCGACACGTAGACCCACCAGGCGGGCCGGGCCGGCACCGGCGGTGGCTCGCCCAGCGGCGCGGCGGTGGTGTTGCCGCGCAGGTCGCTCAGCGCTTCCAGCGCCATGAACGCCGCCAGGCGGGCGCGCAGCGCCCAGCCCGGGCGCGGGGCGGCGGTGTAGCGGGCCGGTGGTGTGGCGGAGTCGGTGGTCATCGCGGGGTCATCGGGGTCAGGGCGCGGCGGAGGTCGGCGTGTCCTCGGGTGGGCCGGGCGGCGCGGGGGGCCGCGCCCCCGGGCGCCCCCCCCCCCCCCCCCCCCCCCCCCCCCCCCCCCCCGGGGGGG
>CAYJOA010000122.1:0-10519 GCA_964371495.1 uncultured Rubrivivax sp. | reverse complement strand
GGTGTTGCGGTGGTTCTCGCGGGGGCGGCGGGGGGGGGGCGGGGGGGTGGGGGGGGGGGCCGGGGGGGGGGCGGCCGGCGCGGCGGCCGGCGCCGGCTGCAGCAGCCGCCGGCGCAGCGCCGGCACCCAGGCCCAGCGGTCGGCGTTGCAGTGGTAAATCGTGCGGCGCTGATCGGTCCAGCGCGTGTGCCATTCCATCACCTTGCCGTAGAACTCGATGCGCCGGAAGCGGCCCTCGGCGAACAGCGCGCTGAACTCGTCGTGCCGCATCAGCGTCGACGGCGACACGGCCTTCAGCGTCTCGTCGTAGCTGGTCTTCAGGATCGTGACGACGGCGCCGTCGTCGATGCACAGGTCCATGGCCACCACCTTGTCGTCGAACCAGTAGCGGTAGATGCGGCCGTGGCCGGCGTCGCAGTAGGCCTGCAGCATCTCGGTGTAGAAGCGGCCCTGGGCGTTGTCGGGGTGCACCGCGGTGCCGGTGTCGGCCTTCCAGCCGCTGCTTTCCAGGGCGCCGTAGTGCGCCAGCGCCGCCGGCACGTCGGCGCCGCGGGTGACGAGCTCCAGCCGCGTGGCGGTGCCTTCGGCGGCCAGCTTGTTGAGCTGCTTGCGCGTGTTCTGGCGCAGGTTCTTGCCGCGTGCGGCCCAGTAGGTGTCGAACGGGGTGTCGATGTCGACCCAGGCGGTGTCGATGTAGTCGGCGGTGGCCAGGCAGGCGCGGGGCTGCGGCCGCGGCACGAACAGCGGGTCCAGCTGCGTCAGGCCCAGGCGCAGGCACAGGCCGGGCACGGCGCGCAGCAGGGCCGCGGCGGCGGCCGGCACGTCGGCGCCGGGCCGCAGCAGCAGGGCCCCCAGCGGCAGCTGCGACGGCTGGAAGGTCTCCCAGGCGCCGAAGCGGGCGCCACGCTGCACCAGCGCGGCGGCCAGCGGGCCCTGCTCGTCGTGCAGCAGGATCAGCTGCTCGCGGCCGCTGCCGAAGTGGCGCAGCGCGGGCAGCAGGAAGCGGCTGTGCAGGAACGGCGGCGCCGCGGCAGCGCGGGCCAGGGTGTCCCAGGTGGCGGCGGCTTCGGCAAGTCGGGTGGCGGGCAGCAGGGTGCGTTGCATCGTGGGGTCGGGGGGTGCTGGGTGTCGTCAGGCCGGCCGTGCAGTATCCCGGCGAACGGCCTCGAAAAGGTCTGCCAGCTGGGCCGCCCGCTGCCGGCGCGACGCCGCGGCCACGGCGTCGGCCTGCGGCAGCACGGCGCGGCCTTGCTGCACGTCGCTCAGGCACTGCACCAGCGCGGCGGCAATGGCTGCGGGGTCTTCCAGCGCGGCCACCAGCGGCACGCCGGCCGCCTGCAGCGCGGCGCCGGTGGCGCCTCGGGGGTCGGCCAGGCCCAGGATGGGGCGCCGGGCGCGCAGGTACTCGTACAGCTTGGCCGGGATCTGGTCGTTGCAGCCGGCGCCTTGCAGCAGCAGCAGCGCGTCGGCCGCCAGCATCTCGGCCAGCGCGTCGACGTAGGGCAGCGGCGGCAGCAGCCGCAGCTGGTCCAGCACGCCGTGGGCGCCGGCGCGCTGCTGCACGAAGGCTTCGTGCCCGGCGGCGCGGAAGTCCAGGCCCCAGGCCGGCAGCCCGGGGTGGCTGCGGCGCAGCCGCGCCATGGCCTCGAACAGCGCACCGGGGTCGCGCCACTCGGGGTAGACGACACCGCTGTGCAGCAGCCGCAAGGACGCCCCCTCCGGCCGCGCAACGCGCGGCCGCGCTGCGGCCAGCTCGAAGCTGGCTTCGTCGTAGCCGTTGGGGACGACGGCACAGTCGGCGGCGCGGGCGGGGTAGCGCGCGCGGTACAGCGCCGCTGCGCCGGCGGTCGTGAAGACCATGCGCCGGGCCCGCGCAAAGACGCGCTCCTCGACGCGCCGGAAGCTGCGCCACAGTGCCGGGTCGGCGGGGTAGCCGTCGTGCGCCATGGGGTCGCGGAAGTCGGCCACCCAGGGCAGGCCGGTCAGGCGCGACAGGGCATGCGCCGCCAGGTGGGCGCTGGCGATCGGGTAGCTGCTCCACAGCACCTGCGGCCGCTCGTGGCGCACCGCGGCCAGCCCGGCGGCCACGGCCACCGGCACCCAGGCCACCCAGCGGTCCGGCCGCGCCAGCCAGGCCGGGTAGCGGCCGGCCAGCGCGAAGTGGCGCTTGGCGTCGGGCGTGAACGGCCGGTGTACCACGGTGCCGGGCGGCAGCACGGCGGCGGGCAGGTCGGCGGCATCGATGCGCTCGTAAGCGCTGGCGCGGGCCGTGACGACGCTGCTGTCCCAGCCCAGGGGCGCGAGGTCCTGCACGAAGCGCAGCACGCGCTGCACGCCGCTGGTGTCGGCCTGCGGCGGGAACTGGAAGCTGATCATCAGCACGCGCATGCGGCGGACCCCGGCCGGAACGGCCGCGACATCAGCGCTTGTCGCCGAAGGCCCGGCGCAGCGCCTGCGCCACGGCGGCCAGTTGCTGCGGCAGCAGGTCCTGGTGGCAGGGTACCTGGATCAGGTGGTGCGACCACTCCAGGCCGTGGTCGCCGGGCAGCTCGGGCACCCCGGGCCAGAGCCAGTTCCAGCGCGACAAGGGGGTGCCGGCGACCTTCAGCGCCAGGTAGCCGGGGTCGGGCTGGCGCACCCAGAGCGGGAAGACATAGGGCACCGCGCCGGCCGGCAGGCGGGGGAACAGCGGCCGCATGTCGGGCCCGGCGGGCAACAGGTCGAGCAGTTGTTCGAAGTGGGCGCGGCGGCGCAGGGCGTTGGCCGGCAGTTGCGCATGCGTGGCCACGAACCGCGCCGCACGCGTGAGCCGCTGGTGGGCGCGTGAGGCGTCGATGCTGAAGCCGTCGGCGGCGGGCGTGCCGACCGGTGGCGCGGGCAGCGCTGCCGCTGCGTCGCTGCCGCGTGCCTGCCGACGCAGCCAGCGCGCGCCGCCGAGCGCGCCGCGGATCAACAGGTTCAGTCCGGACAGCCGGCCGTAACGCGCGCCGAGGTCGACGATGTCCAGCGCCGACTTCAGCTCTGCGCCGACGCTGCGTGGGGCCAGTTCGGGCAGCTCCAGGCTGTCGCGGTTGAGCATCAGCAGCCCGCCTTCGTCGACCGGCAGGAACTTGGTCAGGCTGGCGATCGCGGCGTCGCCCCAACGGCCGACGGGCCGGCCGTCGGAGAGGCCGAACAGGGCATGTGCACAGTCCTCGATCAAGGCGACGCCGTTGGCGTCGCACCACTCGCGCAGCGCCGCCATCGGCTGCGGCAGGCCGAAGAAGTGGGGTGCCAGCAGAGCCCCCAGGTGGGCCGTCGGCAGGCGGGCCAGCCAGCCCTCGCAGACCTGGCCGCTGGCGCCGATGGGGTAGAACACCGGCTCGTGGCCCAGCGCGACGATCGGCGCCACCATCGTCGGGCAGTGGTAGGTCGGCACCAGCACGCGGCTGCCGCGCGGCATGCGCAGCGCCTGCAGCGCCAGCAGGATGGCGGCGCGGCCGCTGGTGACGTAGGCGGCGCGCGGGTGGTCCAGCACGCAGGGGACGTCGGCGCGGGCGCCCGCACCCGGCCAGCGCAGCGTGTCCCAGCCGAGCACCGGCAGCCCCGGCACGAGCGGGCCGACCTGGATGCCGGCGGACGAGGTCACGGCGCCTTGCCGGCGCCCGGTGCGGAGGCCGCGGGCGGCGCCGAGGTCGCGGTGTCGGTGGCCCCGGCTTCGGTCCACTGCCCGGCCTTGAGCAGCGCGTTCTTCAGCGGCGAGTTCGTGTAGCCCAGGGCCTCGGCGCGCTGCGCGAAGACTCGCGCCTTGTCGTACACCTTGGCCTCGAGGTAGGTGCTGCCGATGGAGTGCAGCCGGAAGGCGTCGTTGGGCGCCGACTCCTCGGCTTTGGTGAGCTGGAACACCGCCTCGTCGGCGCGGTTCTTCTCGAACAGGTATCCGGCGTAGATGATGCGTGCGATGCCGTCGGTGGGCTGGTAGTGCACGGCGCGCCTGAGCCAGCAGTCGACCGTGTAGCGCATGTCCGGCGGCTGGTCGCGGCCGGTCTTGCGGCCGTACTTGATGACGGCGATGAGCGCGCGGTGGTGGTTGGGGAACGCGCGCAGCGTGTAGTCGATGTCGCCGCCCAGGTAGCCGCGGTGGCCGCGCACCAGGTTCTCGACCATCTTCGGGAAGTGCGCACCCTCGACCAGCGCCTTCTCGTGTGCGGACGCGGTGCGGTAGTCGAACGGCCCGTAACCGTCGCCGATGCGGCCGCAGCTGGCCGGCAACTCCTGCGCCTGCGCGGGCGCCAGCGCGCTGCCGGCGGCCAGCAGCAGTGCGGCAAGGACGAAGGCCGTCGGCACGCGTCGGTCAGGCTTCATGGGTTTGCATCCGGTCGAGGGTCGAAGGAAAGGGCCGCCCCGGCAGGGGCGCGGCTGCGGCGTGGGCACCCAGCAGCCAGTCGGCGACGGCGGCTTGCAGCTGCTCGCCGGCCCGCGGGTCGGAGAAAGTATGGTCGGTGTCGAAGTCCAGGGTCTGGTGCAGCGCCGTGCGTTGGCGCGCGGCCTGCCACTCGGGGCGCTGCGCGAACGAGTGGCGGAACTCGTCGGCGACGAAGTCGCGGCGGCTCAGCACGAACAGCACGCGGCCGTCGAAGCCGCCCAGTGCGCCGGCCATGCGCTGGATGAACGGCGTCGTCGGCGCCGGCCCGGCGACGCGGCTGCGCAGCGCCTGGCCGAGCAGCCCGGCGGCCTTGCGCAACGTGCCCAGGCGCAGCGAGCCGCGGGCCAGGCGGGCCCAGAAGTCGGCGCTCAGCAGGCGGCGGCGGTAATAGGTGGTGACGGTCGCCGTGGCCAGGCTGTCTTGGCTGCGCACCCAGGGGTTGATCAGGCACAGGCCCGTGGCCGCCGTGCGCACGTCGGCCTGTTCCAGGGCCAGCAGCAGCGCCGATGCGCCGTCGCACAGCCCGGCCAGGTAGAACTGCCGCGTCTCGGGCCGCAGGCGCCGGAAAGCCTGCAGCGCGGCGGCGATGTCGGCGCCGGTGGCCTGGAAGTCGGCCAGTGCACCGGTGCTGTCGCCCATGCCGGTGGTGTCCAGCCGCAGGGCGGCAATGCCGCGGGCGGCGAGCGCCCGCGACAGCAGGACGAACTGGCGGTGGCTGCCGGCACGGTACTGCGGCCCGCCGACGACGATCAGCACGCCGATCGCCGCCGGCGCCACCGCCGGCTCGCAGACGATCGCGAACAGCCGCTCGGGGCCGCGCTCGATCAGCAGCGGGATCTCGCGCCACGCACCGGCGGCCGTCACGGCGGGGCTAGACATGGAGCGCCGGCGCTCGTTCGGCCGCGGGCACGGCTTCAATGTCAGACGCCAGCGCGTCCACGGTGGCCTGCGTGAGTTCGGGCGCGTCCTCGATCTCCAGCGTCTGCCAGAAGCGGGCGCCGGGCACGGCCCGCGCCGACACCGTCCAGCCCTGCTGCTGCCAGCGCGCGACCTGCGTCTGCGCCGCCGGGCTCAGGTCAGGCGCCGCCGCGGGGTCCGCTGTGCCCGCCGCGGGCGGCGGCGCCAGTTCCAGCCAGACCATGCGCGCACTGGCCGGCGCCACGGCAGCTGGCGCCGCCAGCGCGGCGGACTCCAGGCCGGACGCCAGGTCGGCACCCAGGCGATAGCCGGCGACGGACACGTAGCGTCCGGCATTCAGTTCGGCCCGCAGGGAAACCATGACGTCGCCGCCCTTGCCGTCGGCCAGCTGCGCGGCCGCGTTCAGCCGCAGGAACTGCTGCAGTGCCTGCTTGCCCTGCGGCACGGGCTGCCAGAACAGGAAGTTGGGCGCCTGGCCGGTGCGCAGCGTGATCTCGGGCGCGGCCGCCGTGCACAGCAGCGCCCCGGCGCGCAGGCCCCACAGCCACAGCGGCAGCGCGGGGTGGCGAGCCTGCAGCCACTGCGCGGCCGTGCACACGTCGGCTATCCAGTCCTGCCAGCCGGCGTCGCCGAAGTCGCCGCTGCTGTCGCCGCAGCCCAGCAGGTCGACCTGCAGCACGGCCCAGCCCGCCGCCGCCAGCGCGCGGCTGGTGAGCGCGGCCATGCGCCGGCTCTTGTTCATTTCCTCCGCCCACGGGTGCACGTAGAGCACCGTCCCGCGCACCGGCTGGCTGCCGGCCGGCGTGTGCAGCAGGTACAGGCGCTGTCCGCTTGCCGCAGCCGGTTGGAAGAAGGCGTCCAGCCGTGGCTGCATGCGGCGCTAGCCTGCCAGCTTGCCGTCGACGAAAGCCGTCAGGCTGGCCACGGTGGCAAAGGTGTCGCCGCCGAGTTCGTCGTCGTCGGCCGTGATGCCGAAGCGCTCTTCGAGCGTCGTGATCAGGCTGACCACGGCCATCGAGTCGAGCTCCGGTATGGCTCCGAGCAGCGGCGTGGCGCCGTCGAAGTGCATGGCGCGGCCACCGAGGCTGAGGATTTCGTCGAGGATGCGCAGGACTTCGGTCTGGGTGGTCACGGCTGGGGTCTGGGTCCGGAGTGTTGCTTCTGGGTGGACGGTCACGCCGCAACTGCGGACCGTGCCCGACGCGAGCGATTCTAGGCAGCGGCGGGCGCACTCCGCCCCTCAATGCGTGGCGTTGTTGGCGCCGAGGGCCGTGATACGCCGGCGCCGTGTCGGCCTGGCCGGCAGTTCCGGCGCGCCGCCTGCGCCGCCGCGCTGCATTCGAGGGCCGCGCACGCAGCATCCGGGCGTGTCGCCAATACATCACGCGGCTGCCCGAGTCGCCATGCGGGGGCTCGGCAAGAATCGGTGCTGCGCTGCAACGCGCTTCCTGTCCCGCCGACGCCATGCCTGAATCGAACCTGCTCCACGAACTGGTTTCCACCGCTGCCGCACGCGCGCCGGCGCTGCCGGCGCTGACCCACGGGCCGGCGACGCTGGGTTACGGGGCGCTGCAGGAAGCGACCCGCGCCTTCGCGTCCGGCCTGCTGCGCCTGGGGCTGCCACGCGCCGGACGCGTCGGCATCTACCTGGAGAAGCGCTTCGAGACCGTGATCGCCAGCTTCGGCGCGCCCGCCGCCGGCGGCGTGTTCGTGCCGATGAACCCGCTGCTCAAGCCCGAGCAGGTGGCCTTCATCGCCCAGGACTGCGACGTCTGCGTGCTGGTGACGTCGCCCGAGCGCTTGTCGCTGCTGGCGCCGGTGCTGGCCGCCTGCCCCGAGTTGCGCCACGTCGTGCTGACCGAGCCCGCCACGTTGCCCCCCGCGCTGCTGCCGGGGGTGGCGCTGCACGGCTGGGCCGAAGTGCTGGGCGGCCCGCCGGCGCCGGCACACCGCGTCATCGACACCGACATGGTGGCCATCCTCTACACCAGCGGCAGCACCGGCCGGCCCAAGGGCGTGGTGCTGAGCCACCGCAACATGGTGGCCGGCGCCAAGAGCGTGGCGTCGTACCTGGAGATCCGCCCCGACGACACGCTGCTGGCAGCGCTGCCGCTGAGCTTCGACGCCGGCTTCAGCCAGCTCACCACCGCTTTCCACGCCGGCGCGCGCGTCGTGCTGCTGAACGTTCTGTTGCCGCGCGACGTGCTCAAGGCGCTGGTGCGCGAGAAGGTCACCGGCCTGACGGCGGTGCCGCCGCTGTACATCCAGCTGTCGCAGCTGGACTGGCCGGCGGAAATCGGCCGGCACCTGCGCTACTTCGCCAACACCGGCGGGCGCATGCCGCGCGAGACGCTGGACCTGCTGCGCCGGCGCGTGCCCGCCGCCCGGCCCTTCCTGATGTACGGCCTGACCGAGGCCTTCCGCAGCACCTACCTGCCGCCCGACGAGGTCGACCGCCGGCCCGATTCGATCGGCAAGGCGATCCCCAACGCCGAGATCCTGGTACTGCGCGAAGACGGCACCGAGTGTGCCGCCGACGAACCCGGCGAGCTGGTGCACCGCGGCGCGCTGGTGGGCCAGGGCTACTGGAACGACGCCGAGAAGACCGCCGAACGCTACAGGCCGCTGCCGGCGGGCGTGGGCGGGCGCGAATTCGGCCTGCAGTTGCCCGAGGTCGCCGTGTTCAGCGGCGACACGGTGCGGCGCGACGCCGATGGTTTCCTGTACTTCATCGGCCGCCGCGACGAGATGATGAAGACCTCCGGCTACCGCGTCAGCCCGACCGAGGTCGAGGAGATCCTCTACGCGACCCGTCTGGTCGGCGAATGCGTGGCCTTCGGCGTCGACCACGCCACGCTCGGCCAGGCCATCCAGGTCATCGCCACCGCGCCCGAGGGCAGCCCGGCGCTGGACACCGAGGCGCTGCTGGCGCAGTGCCGCATCCACATGCCGGCCTACATGGTGCCGCACGGCATCGAAGCGATGCCCGGCCCGCTGCCGCGCAACCCCAACGGCAAGATCGACCGCAAGCTGCTGGCCACGGGGTGGGTGGAGCGGCACGCCTGAGGTTGTGCGCAACGTGTCGATGGGGCCGGCAAGTTCATGCCCGATAATGACGCCGCGATGTCCTTGCCAGCCATCATCAGTGCCCGCCGCGAAGAACTGACACGGCTGTGCCGCGAGCATGAAGTTCAGCGGCTGGACGTCTTCGGCTCTGCCGCGAGTGATCAGTTCGACCCCGACGGCAGCGATATCGACTTCATCGTCGATTTCGGGCCGGGCGCGCAGGCGCGGCTCTTCGTCCATTACTTCGCCCTGAAGCAGGCGCTGGAGGCGCTGTTCGGACGCTCAGTGGACCTGGTGATGGCCAGTGCCATGCGCAACCCTTACTTCATGCAAGCTGCTGCGCGTTCCCGGCAGCCGGTGTATGCATCCTCGGTCACCGAAGCTGCTTGAAGACATCCGCGACGCGGCAGCCTTCATTGGCGAGGTGACCGCAGGCCGCCAGCTGGCGCAATACAGCGCCGACCGCCTTTTGCGCCAGGCCGTGGAGCGAAACTTCGAGATCATCGGCGAGGCCATCAAGCGGCTTGCGCACCATGACCCGACCACCGCAGACAGGATCGGTTCGTATGTCCAGATCATCGCCTTTCGCAATGTGCTGATCCACGGCTATGACCTGGTCGATCATGCCCTGGTCTGGAACGCCGTCGAGCGGCAACTTCCAGTGCTTCAGCGCGACGTGGAGTTGCTGCTGGCCGGGCGCCCAGCCGGACCGCCATAGCCGTCCCACCCGGCCTCGTGATCAATGGGCGGGGGGAGCCTGAGCCGTCATCACCTGACGGCGACGCAGACCGAGGCCGCGTGGCGCTGTGGGGGCTGGTACCCGGCGAGATCGACGAAACGAATTTCGCGGCGTGGCTGCGGCAGTGCATCGCGCCGCGAGCCTGACGCAGCAACGATGCGCGGCCTACTCCGGCACGCCGCGCAGCCCCGGTCCGACGAACACGTTGCCCTCGGCCAGCACGTCCACCGGCCCGGCCAGGCGTTCGTGCCACAGGTGGACGAAACGCGCTGGCTGCTCGGCGCTGCCGGCCCCGGGGTTGACGAAACGGTTGTCGCGCAGCACGAGGCGCCCGCCATGAATGCCGCCGGCCTCGGCACCCATGCTCAGCAGCGCCGGGTTCTGCGTCCGTACCGACTGCTCGATGCGGTTGCCCAGCACCAGGTTGTCGCCGCCGTTGGGGAACTCCAGTTCGTACGAGGCCTCGCCGTCGGGGCCATCGACGAGTTCGTTCCAGAGGACGCGGTTGACGCGCGCCCGGCTCTTCAGCAGGTGGCCGCGCCAGCCGTTGCGAAAGCGGCTGTGCAGCACCACGCAGCTGCCGATGGCGCCCACGTACAGCAGGTGGTGCAGCGGGCCTTCGTGGCGCGGTGCGTCGCCGAAAGCGCAGCCCGCCACCACCAGCTGCATGTCGGGCCGGTTGGCGGTGAGCACGCCCATCTCGTTGTCGAAGAAGCGGCAGCGCTGCAGCACCAGCGACCCGGCTTCGAAGCGGATGCCGGCGCCGTTGCCGGCCGGCACGCGCGCGCCGCGGAATTCGACGTTCTCGATGTGCACGCCGGGCGCCCGCACGACCAGGATGGCCTTGCCTTCGGCGTGCTGGCCTGCCGCGACCAGGCTGGCCCCGTCGCCCAGGCCGCGCAGCGTGAGACCGGGCTGCGAGACGACGCCGACGTCGCCGGAATAGCTGCCGGGCTGCAGCGTGATGGTGTCCCCGGCGGTGGCCTGGCGCAACGCCTGGGCCAGCGTGCGCAAAGGCAGGTCCGGGCCCACGCTCAAGGGCTGGCGGCTGGCCGGCGTGGTATCGGCCGCGGGCCGCGCGACGGTGGGCCAGAGCAGCGCCGGGGCGCCGTAGCAGGCGCGACGGGTGAGGCCGCGGCGCGACGGAGACAGCGGGGTCGTGGGCATCTGCAGATCATGCCGCAACACGGTGCAGGTCTACCTGGTGACCGACGGCGGGCGGAACCACCATCTGGCGGCGTCGGGCAACTTCGCCCAGGTGGTGCGCAAGAACTGCCCGGTGACGGTAGGCAACCGCGTCGGCAGCGCCGCACGCGAAGTTGCGACCGAGTCGTCATCTACCAGTCGGGCGCCTACGGCGCGAGTTCCAGCCCGCAGGCCTTCCTGGGGCA
>CAYJOA010000121.1:0-13616 GCA_964371495.1 uncultured Rubrivivax sp. | reverse complement strand
GCACAAGCTCCGGTGGCTGCCACGGCGGCGCCCGCGCCGGCGCCCGCAGCCGCGCCGCGGCCCAGTCCCGCGCAGGCGCCCCGCCCGCCCGTCGCTGAAGCGCTCCGACCCGCCGCGCCGCCGCCCGTCGCCGCCGCAGCGGGTGCTGCCGACAAGGTGCGTGTGCGCCCCGGCGACACCCTCACGGGCATTGCCGGCCGCACGCAGCGCACGGGCGTCTCGCTCGACCAGATGCTGGTGTCGCTGTTCCGCGCCAACCCGCAGGCCTTCATGGGTGACAACATGAACCGGCTCAAGGCCGGTGTCGTGTTGTCGGTGCCGGCGGCCGACGAGGCCGCCCGGACGACGCCACAGCAGGCGCGCGAGATCATCGTCGCGCAGAGCGCCGATTTCGCCGCCTACCGGCAGCGGCTGGCGTCCGGAGGTACGGCGCAGGCTGCCGCAGTGCCGGCGCGGCAGGCCACCGGGCGCGTGCAGGCGCAAGTGGACGACAGCAGGCAGTCCGCCGCGCAGACGCCCGACCGCCTGACGCTGTCGCAAGGCGCCGTCCAGGCCTCGGCGCCCGAGGCACGCACGGCACGGGCCGGCGAGCGCAGCGATGCCAACACCCGGCTGAGCGAGCTCGCGCGCAATGTCGAGGAGCTCAAGCGCCTGCAGAGCGGCACCTCGGCGGCCGCTCCGGCCGCACCCGCTGTTGCCGCCCCGGCGCCGGCACCCGCGCCGGCTGCAGCGCAGGCCCCGGCGCCCACACCCGCGGCCGCGGTGGCGCCGACTGCGGTCGCGTCGGTGCCCGTGGCGGAACCCGCCCCGGCGCCCACCCCCGCTGTGGTGGCCCAGGCGCCCACGCCGCCGCCGGCGCCGGCGCAGGAGAGCGCGCAGGGCAGCCTGCTCGACTCGCTGCTCGACAACCCCTTGCTGCTGCCTGGCGCCGGTGTGCTGGTGGCCCTGCTTGCCGGCCTGGGCCTGTGGCGACTGCGCGGGCGCATGCGCAAACCCGCTGGCGAGACCTCGTTCCTCGAAAGCCGGCTGCAGCCTGATTCATTCTTCGGCGCCAGCGGTGGCCAGCGGGTCGACACCCACGAGCCGGCCGGCGCCAGCACCACCGGCTCGTCGACGATGAGCTATTCGCTGAGCCAGCTCGACGCCATCGGCGACGTCGACCCGGTGGCCGAGGCCGACGTCTACCTGGCCTACGGCCGCGACCTGCAGGCCGAGGAAATCCTCAAGGAGGCCATGCGCGCGACGCCCGAGCGCCTGGCCATCCGCACCAAGCTGCTCGAGGTGTATGCCAAGCGGCGCGACATCAAGGGTTTCGAACTGCTCGCCACGCAACTGCACAGCCTGACCGGCGGCCAGGGCGAGGACTGGGCCAAGGCGCAGACGCTGGGCCTGGGCATCGACCCCGACAACGTCCTCTACCAGCCCGGCGGGCACCCGGGTGAAGTGCTCGGCGCGGCCGGGCAGCCGGTGGAGGTGCTGGGCGCGTCGACGGTGCCGTACACGGCGCCGGCCAGTCGCCCGGCGTTCCAGCCCGCGCCGGATGCCACGCTCGACAGCGGTGCCGAGATCGATCTCGATCTCGACCTGGGGCACGCTCCGGCCACAGCGCCGAAGGCGGCGCCCGAGGACGAGGACGCCACCCTGGCGTTCAAGACCGCCGTGCCGCCGCGTCCGGACCTGGTGATGGACACCGAACTGCCGGGCGAGGTCACCAGGACCTTGCAGGCCACGCCGCCAGCACCGCCGCGCGCGGCCCCTGCGGCTGCGCCTCCCGCCATGGCCCCCGCGGCGCCGGACTCGGGGAGCATGGGACTGGACTTCGACCTCGGCGACCTCGACATGCCGGGCGATTCGTCGTCGCCGTACGCCGCCACGCCGGCGCCGGCGCCGGCGCCCGTGCCGCCGGCCGCGCTCGACTTCGGCGACTTCGGCGTCGGCGCGCCGGCCGCAACGGCCCCGGCCGACAACGACCCACTGGCACGCAAGCTCGAACTGGCCGAGGAATTCCGCCAGATCGGCGACCTCGAAGGCGCGCGTGACCTGCTCGAGGAAGTGGTGGCCAAGGCCGACGGCGCCCTACGCTCCAAGGCACAGGGCATGCTCGACACGCTGGGCTGAGAGCCGGCGATTAACAGCGTCACGGGCTCCACGCTGCAGCGGCTGGCCCTGGGCCTGTCCTATCGAGGGCAGGCCTACCACGGCTGGCAGTCGCAGACCGACGGCCGCACCGTGCAGGACGCGCTGGAGCGCGCGCTGACGGCCTTTGCCGCCGAGCCGGTGCACACCGTCTGCGCCGGCCGCACCGACAGCGGCGTGCATGCCCTCAACCAGGTCGTGCACCTGGACACCACGCTGGACCGCGACGACTTCTCCTGGGTGCGCGGCTGCAACCGCTACCTGGAACGCGATATCGCCGTGCAGTGGTGCCGCCTCGTCGACGCCGGCTTCCACGCCCGCAACAGTGCGCGGGGCCGGCGCTACCGCTTCGTCGTGCTCGAGTCGCCGACGCGGCCGGCACTGGAGCACGGACTGGTGGGATGGGTCTTCCGGCCGCTCGATGCCCAGGCCATGAACGCCGCCGCGGCGCACCTGCTCGGCGAGCACGACTTCAGCTCGTTCCGCGCCGCCGGCTGCCAGTCGCCGACGCCGGTGAAGACCTTGCGCAGCATCGGCATCAGCCGCCGCGGTGCCTACTGGCGCTTCGATTTCGACGCCAACGCCTTCCTGCACCACATGGTTCGCAACATCATGGGCTGCCTGCTGGCGGTGGGCAGCGGCCGCCAGAGCCCGCACTGGGTGGCCGAGGTGCTGCGCTTGCGCAGTCGCGACGCCGCGGCGCCGACCTTCCCGCCCGAGGGGCTGTACTTCGTCGGCCCGTACTACGATGCAGCGCATGGCATTGCCGAACACACCGCCGCGATGGACTGGATCGTTTGAGACGTGGCACGCACCCGCATCAAGATCTGCGGCCTGACGCGCGAGGCGGATGTCGACGCCGCCATCGACGCCGGCGCCGATGCCCTGGGTTTCGTGCTCTACGCCAGGAGCCCGCGCCACGTCACGCTGGCACGCGCGGTGGAACTGGTGGCACGGCTGCCACCCTTCGTGACCCCGGTGCTGCTGCTCGTCAACGCCTCGCCGCACGAGGTGCGGCAGGCCGCCGAGGCCTTGCCGCAGGCGCTGCTGCAGTTTCACGGCGACGAGACGCCGGCACAATGCGAGGCGGCCGGGCGGCCCTACCTGCGCGCCGCCCGCATGGCCGCCGGCGTCGATTTGCTAGACTTGGCGCGGCTGTTTCACAGCGCACAGGCCCTGCTGCTCGACAAGCACGTCGACGGCTACGGCGGCAGCGGGAAGGTCTTCGATTGGTCACTGATTCCACCCAGCGTTCCCCTTCCGGTCGTTTTGTCTGGTGGGTTGAGTCCTGCCAACGTGACCGATGGGGTGCTCGGCGTCCGGCCCTGGGCCGTTGACGTGAGCTCCGGCGTGGAGATCAGCAAGGGCGTCAAGAGCGGCCCGCTGATGCGCCGGTTCTGCAAGGCGGTGCGCGAGGCGGACGACCGACTCGCCCACTGACACCCAGTGCGCGCGGCGGCCGCCGCCGCCCATACAAGGATTCCCCGTGTTGAACTACCACCAACCCGACGCCCGCGGGCATTTCGGGCCCTACGGCGGCACCTTCGTCGCCGAAACGCTGATCCACGCCTTGCACGAGCTCGAGGCGAACTACGACAGGTACCGCCAGGACCCCGAGTTCATGGCCGAGTTCAGGCACGAACTGCAGCACTTCGTCGGCCGGCCGAGCCCGGTCTACCACGCGTCGCGGCTGTCGCGTGAAGTCGGCGGCGCGCAGATCCACCTCAAGCGCGAAGACCTCAACCACACCGGCGCACACAAGATCAACAACACCATCGGCCAGGCGCTGCTGGCGCGGCGCATGGGCAAGCCGCGTGTCATCGCCGAGACCGGCGCCGGCCAGCACGGCGTGGCCACTGCCACCATCTGCGCCCGCTACGGCATGGAGTGCGTGGTCTACATGGGCAGCGAGGACGTCAAGCGCCAGAGCCCCAACGTCTACCGCATGCACCTGCTGGGTGCGAAGGTCGTGCCGGTGGACAGCGGCAGCCGCACGCTGAAGGACGCGCTCAACGAGGCACTGCGCGACTGGGTGACCAATGTCGAGAGCACCTTCTACATCATCGGCACCGTCGCCGGCCCGCACCCGTATCCGATGATGGTGCGCGACTTCCAGCGCGTCATCGGCGACGAATGCCTGCTGCAGATGCCCGAGCAGATCGGCCGCGACGGCGCGCAGCCCGACGCCGTGATCGCCTGCGTTGGCGGCGGCAGCAACGCGATGGGCATCTTCTATCCCTACATCCCGGTTGAGGGCACGCGGCTGATCGGCGTCGAGGCCGCCGGGCAGGGGCTGCAAAGCGGCAAACACGCGGCGTCGCTGTCGGCCGGTTCGCCCGGTGTGCTGCACGGCAACCGCACCTACCTGCTGCAGGATGCCAACGGCCAGATCACCGAGACGCATTCGATTTCCGCCGGGCTCGACTACCCGGGCGTGGGCCCCGAGCACGCCTACCTGAAGGACACCGGCCGCGCCGAATACGTGGCCGTGACCGACGACGAGGCACTGGCTGCCTTCCACCGCCTGTGCCGCACCGAAGGCATCATCCCGGCGCTGGAGTCCAGCCATGCGGTGGCCTACGCGATGCAGCTGGCGGCGACGATGCGTCCCGACCAGCACCTGCTGGTGAACCTGTCCGGCCGCGGCGACAAGGACATCGGCACCGTCGCCGACCTGAGCGGCGCCGAGTTCTTCTGCCGGCCGTCGTGTCGCGGGCAGACGGTGAAGGGCGGTGCATGATGAGCCCCCACGCTCGCTCGCGCTCGCTGCCCCCCGAGGGGGCGTGCGACCTCCTTGGGGCGGCCCGGCGGAGGTCGCCATGAGCCGCATCAAAGTCACCCTGGCCGCGCTGAAGTCGCAAGGCCGCACCGCGCTGATTCCCTACGTGACCGCCGGTGACCCCTATGCCGACGCCACGCCCGAGATCATGCAGGCGCTGGCCGACGGCGGCGCCGACATCATCGAACTCGGCGTGCCGTTCTCCGACCCGATGGCCGACGGCCCGGTGATCCAGAAGGCCAGCGAACGTGCGCTGGCGCGCGGCATCGGGCTGCCGCAGGTGCTGGCCATGGTGCGCGACTTCCGCCGCGCCAATGCCACCACGCCGGTGGTGCTGATGGGCTACGCCAACCCGATCGAGCGCTACGACCAGCGCGAAGGCGAGGGTGCCTTCATCACCCATGCCCGCGACGCCGGCGTCGACGGTGTGCTGGTGGTCGACTACCCGCCCGAGGAGTGCGAGGCCTTCGCCGCACGGCTGAAGGCGGCCGGGCTGGACCTCATCTTCCTGCTCGCGCCCACGTCCACCGAGCAGCGCATGCAAGAGGTCGGACGCATCGCCACCGGCTACGTCTACTATGTGTCCTTGAAGGGCGTCACCGGCGCCGGCCATCTGGACACGGCCGCGGTGGCGGCGATGGTGCCGCGCATCCGCGCCCACGTGCAGGTGCCGGTGGGCGTGGGCTTCGGCATCCGCGACGCCGTCACCGCGCGCGCCGTGGCGCAGGTTGCCGACGCGGTGGTGATCGGCTCGCGGCTGATCCAGATTCTGGAAATCGAGAAGCGCGACAATGCGGCCCCCGCGGCGCGTGGCTTCATGGCCGAGATCCGCGCCGCCCTGGACGCTTGAACCGCAGGAGAGCATAGCGATGAGTTGGCTCGAGAAACTGCTGCCGCCGAAGATCCAGCCCACCGACCCGGCCGGGCGCCGCGCCGTGCCCGAGGGCTTGTGGATCAAGTGCCCGGCGTGCGAGACGGTGCTCTACAAGACCGACCTGGAGCAGAACCTCAACGTCTGCCCCAAGTGCGACCACCACCACCGCATCGGTGCGCGGACGCGGCTCGACGCCTTTCTCGACCCCGAAGGGCGCTGGGAGATCGGCCAGGAGGTGCTGCCGGTCGATGCGCTGAAGTTCAAGGACAGCAAGAAGTACCCGGCGCGACTAAAAGCCGCACTGGAAGCCACCGGCGAGACCGACGCCCTGGTGGTGGTCGGCGGCGCGGTGATGAGCGTGCCGCTGGTGGCGGCCTGCTTCGAGTTCGAGTTCATGGGCGGCTCGATGGGTTCGGTGGTCGGCGAGCGCTTCGTGCGCGGCGTCGAGGCCGCCATCGAGCAGAAGGTGCCGTTCGTGAGTTTCGCCGCCACCGGCGGCGCGCGCATGCAGGAAGGCCTGCTGAGCCTGCTGCAGATGGCCAAGACCAACGCCGCGCTGACGCGGCTGGCGAAGGCCGGGCTGCCGTACATCAGCGTGCTGACCGACCCGACGATGGGCGGTGTCTCGGCCAGCTTCGCCTTCGTCGGCGACGTCGTGATCGCCGAGCCCAAGGCGCTGATCGGTTTCGCCGGCCCGCGGGTGATCGAGAACACCGTGCGCGAGAAGCTGCCCGAAGGCTTCCAGCGCAGCGAGTTCCTGCTCGGCACCGGGGCGCTGGACATGATCGTCGACCGCCGCCAGTTGCGGCCGCGCATTGCCAGCATGCTGGCCATGCTGCAGCGGCAAAGCGCGGATGCCGTGGCCTGACCGCGATCACCCGCCATCACCCCAGCCGGGCCGTTCGCGGCCCGGTCCCACTTCGATGACCACTCCCACCACCTTGCAGGACTGGCTCGCGCATTGCTCGCGCCTGCACCCCAAGACCATGGACCTGTCGCTGGAGCGCACGGTCGAAGTGGCGCGGCGGCTGGGCATCGCGTTCAGGGCCCCGGTGATCACCGTCGCCGGTACCAACGGCAAGGGTTCGAGCTGCGCCATGATCGAATCGATCGCGCGCCATGCCGGCTACCGCACGGGGCTGTACCAGAAACCCGAACTGGTGCACTTCGAGGAGCGCTGCCGCCTGGGTGGCGAACCGGTGGCTGCCGAGTCGCTGGCGGCGCATTTCGCGGCCGTCGAACAGGCGCGCGGCGACATCGCGCTGACGCAGTTCGAATTCAGCACCCTGGCCATCGTGCGGCTGCTGTCGCTGGCGCCGCTGGACCTGGTGATCCTGGAGGTCGGGCTGGGCGGACGCTTCGATTCGGTGAATGCCTTCGATACCGACTGCGCGGTGATCACCAGCATCGCGCTGGACCACATGGAATACCTGGGCAACGACCGCGACGCCATCGGCCTGGAAAAGGCGCAGATCATGCGGCCGGGCAAACCGGCGATCGTCAGCGACCCGCTGCCGCCGGCCAGCGTGGTGGCTCATGCCCGGGACATCGGCGCCGACCTGTGGCTGGTCGGACGCGACTTCAATCATCGCGGCGACCGCCAGCAGTGGGGCTGGAGCGGCCGCGGCAGGCGTTACCACGCACTGTCCTACCCGGCACTGCGTGGCGCCAACCAGTTGCTCAACGCCGCCGGCACGATCGCGGCGCTGGAGTCGCTGCGCGAGCGGTTGCCGGTCACCGCGCAGGCCATCCGCAATGGCCTGGCGATGGTCGAACTGCCGGGCCGCTTCCAGATCGTCCCCGGCCAGCCGGCGCTGGTGCTCGACGTGGCGCACAACGCGCAGGCGGTGGCGGCGCTGGCGCTGAACCTGGACGCGATGGGCTACTACCCGCGCACGCACGCCGTCTTCGGCGCCATGCGCGACAAGGACATTCCCGCGTTGCTGTCGGCGATGGCGCCGCTGGTCGACGCCTGGCACTGCTGCGACCTGCCGACGCCGCGGGCGGCCAGCGCGGCCGAGCTGGCCGAGCAGGTGCAGGCGGCGCTGTCCGGCCGCCGCGGTAAGACGGTGCCCGTGCATGTGCACGCCGGCCCTGCCGAGGCCTTGCGCCAGGCGGCGGCCGGCGCCGACCCCGCCGATAGAATCGTCGTCTTCGGGTCTTTCTACACGGTCGGCGGAGTGCTCAAGGCGGGCCTGCCGCGACTGGGCGCCCCGCACCTGGGCTGATCCGCCCGCCCGACCTCCAGGGCTCATCCGCCACCTGCATGCGACTACCCTTCCTGCGTTCCAAGGACCCGGCCGGCGGGCACGGCCGGCGTGCGTCGGCGGCCGACGATACGGCGGCGGTCGAGGCGGCGCGCACACGGGCGCGCCGGCGCCTGATCGGCGCCGTGGTGCTGCTGGTGGCCGGCGTGATCGGCTTCCCGCTGCTCTTCGAAACCCAGCCGCGGCCGCTGCCGGTGGACACGCCGATCGAAGTCCAGCCACGCGACCTGGCCACGGCGCCTGCACCCAAGGCCCGTGCCCTGCCGACGCTGCCGCCACGCGATGCCGGCGCCGAATCGCCCATGGCCGCTGCAGCAGCGGCTTCAGCGGCGGCATCGGCACCGGCGCAGGCGGCGAGCAAGGCTGCGCCCGCGGCGGCACCGCCGGCGCCCGCACCACGCGCCGCCGCACCCGTGGTCCCGGCACCACCACCGGCAGCGCCGGCGTCGGCGCCACGGCCCGACGATGGCGCCCGCGCGCGTGCGCTGCTCGCCGGCGCCCCGGCCAGGACGGAAGGCGCTGCGGCGGCAGAGAAGGCCGGGGCGCGCTTCGTGGTGCAGGTCGGCGCCTATAGCGACGCGGCGACGCTGCGCGAGGCGCGGCAGCGCGTCGAGAAACTGGGCCTCAAGACCTACACCCAGGTCGTCGACACCACGTCCGGCAAGCGCACGCGCGTGCGCATCGGCCCCTACGCCAGCCGCGACGAGGCCGACGCCGCAGCAGCCAAGATCAAGCGCGCCGGCCTGCCGGCCAGCATCCTGGCGCTCTGATGGCCGTGCCCGACTTGCCGTGGGTCGACTGGCTGCTGCTGGCGGTGCTGGCCGCGTCGGTGGTGGTGGGATTCGTGCGCGGGCTGATCTTCGAATGCCTGGCGCTGGCCGGCTGGGTGGTGGCCTGGTTTGCGTCGCTGTGGGCGGCGCCGCAGCTGGCGCCGCACCTGCCCGTGGCTGCGCCGGGGTCGGCGCTGCAACTCGGCGCCGGCTTTGCGCTGGCCTTCCTGCTGGCGATCGTCGTCTGGGGCCTGCTGGCGCGGCTGGTGCGCCTGCTGATCCACGCCACGCCGCTGTCGCTGCTGGACCGCGTGCTCGGCAGCGGCTTCGGCGTCTTCCGCGGCCTCGTGCTGCTGCTGGCGGTGGCCACCGTCGTGACCTACACGCCGGCCGCACAATCGGCTACCTGGCGCGGCTCGCACGGCGCGCTGCTGCTGGGGCAGGCCCTGCAGACGCTCAAGCCCCTGTTGCCCGAGCCGGCGGCGCGCCTGTTGACGTCCTGACTCGGCAAACCATCGGAAACCACCCACCATGTGCGGCATCGTCGGCGTCATCTCCAAGGCGCCCGTCAACCAGTTGATCTACGACGCGCTGCTGCTGCTGCAGCACCGCGGGCAGGACGCCGCGGGCATCGTCACGATGCAGGGCACGCGCTGCTTCATGCACAAGGCGCGCGGCATGGTGCGCGACGTCTTCCGCACCCGCAACATGCGCTCGCTGCCCGGCAGCGTCGGCCTGGGCCAGGTGCGCTACCCGACCGCCGGCAACGCCTACAGCGAAGAGGAGGCGCAGCCCTTCTACGTCAACGCGCCCTTCGGCATCGTGCTCGTGCACAACGGCAACCTCACCAACGCGCCGGTGCTGAAGGCCGAGCTGGTGCAGATCGACCGCCGCCACATCAACACCGACAGCGACACCGAGGTGCTGATCAACGTGCTGGCGCACGAACTGCAATTCGCCGCACGCGACCTGCCGCTGACGCCGGTGGAGATCTTCAAGGCGGTGGCTGCCGTGCACCGGCGCGTCAAGGGTTCGTATGCGGTGATCGCACTCATCGCCGGCTACGGGCTGCTGGCTTTTCGCGACCCCTACGGCATCCGCCCGCTGTGTTTCGGCGAGGGGCCGGCGCCGGACCAGCCCGAGGGCCGCTCCGCCATGGTGGCCAGCGAATCGGTGGCGCTGGAAGGCACCGGCCACCGCCTGACGCGCGACGTGGCGCCCGGCGAGGCGGTCTTCATCGACCTCGAAGGCCGCATCCACACGCGCCAATGCGCGCTGGAGCCGAAGCTCTACCCCTGCATGTTCGAGTACGTCTACCTGGCGCGGCCCGACTCGGTGCTCGACGGCATCTCGGTCTACCAGGCGCGGCTGAACCTGGGCGAGACGCTGGCGCAGCGCCTGATCTCGACGATGCCGCCGAGCGACATCGACGTCGTGATCCCGATCCCCGAAAGCAGCCGGCCCAGCGCGATGCAGCTGGCGCACCGCATCGGCAAGCCCTACCGCGAAGGGTTCGTGAAGAACCGCTACGTCGGCCGCACTTTCATCATGCCGGGGCAGGGCGTGCGCAAGAAGAGCGTGCGCCAGAAGCTCAACGCCATCGGCATGGAATTCAAGGGCCGCAACGTGCTGCTGGTCGACGACTCGATCGTGCGCGGCACCACCAGCAAGGAGATCGTGCAGATGGCGCGCGAGGCCGGCGCGCGCCGGGTCTACATGGCCTCGGCGGCGCCGCCGGTGCGTTACCCCAACGTCTACGGCATCGACATGCCGACCAAGGAAGAGCTGATCGCGCACGGCCGCAGCATCGAGGAGATCCGTGAGTTCATCGGCGCCGACGCGCTGATCTACCAGGACGTCGACGCCATGAAGCGCGTCGTAGGCGCGCTCAACCCGAAACTCGACGGCTTCGAGGCCAGCTGCTTCGACGGCCACTACATCACCGGCGACGTCAGCGCCGAGGACTTCGCGTCGATGGAAAGGCAGCGCCGCCTGCAATTCGACGAGGACGAGGACAGCCCGCGTTCGCGCCTGGCGCTGCAGGGCGAGGAGGCCGGGTCATGAGCATCCCACGTGTCGACCTGCCGCCCGATGTGCGGCTGGACACCCTGGCCGTGCGCGAGGGACTGCCGCGCACGGTCTGGGGCGAAAACTCCGAGGCGCTGTTCCTCACCAGTTCCTTCGTGCACCCCGACGCCGCCACCGCGGCGGCGCGCTTCGCCAACGAGGAGGAGGCCTTCGTCTACAGCCGCTTCTCGAACCCCACCGTCACGATGATGGAGCGCCGGCTGGCGGCGCTGGAGGGCACCAGCGGCTGCATCGCCACCGCCAGCGGCATGGCGGCGATCCTGATCGCCATCCTGTCGCTGCTGAAGGCCGGCGACCACGTGGTTTGTTCGCGGGGCGTGTTCGGCTCGACGATCAAGCTGTTCCAGGACTTCGCGAAATTCGGCATCGAGACCAGCTTCGTCTCGCAGACCGAGGCCGGCGACTGGCGCGCGGCCATGAAGCCGAACACCCGGCTGCTGTTCGCCGAGACGCCGAACAATCCGCTCACCGAGGTCTGCGACATCGCGGCACTGGCCGAGATCGCGCACGGGCGCGGCGCGCTGCTGCTGGTGGACAACTGCTTCTGCAGCCCCGCCCTGCAGCGGCCGGTGAAGTTCGGCGCCGACCTCGTGATGCATTCGGGCACCAAGTTCCTCGACGGCCAGGGGCGCGTCATCGCCGGCGCACTGTGCGGGCCTGCCGAGCTCATCGATTCGAAGTTCGTGCCGACGATGCGCAGCACCGGCCTGACGCTGTCGCCGTTCAACGCCTGGGTGGTGCTCAAGGGCCTGGAGACGCTGTCGATCCGCCTGCAGGCGCAGAGCGCGCGCGCGCTGGAGATGGCGCGCTGGCTCGAAGCGCAGCCGGTCGTCGAGCGCGTGTACTACCCCGGGCTCGAATCGCACCCGCAGCATGCGCTGGCGATGGCGCAGCAGTCGGGGCTGGGCGGCGCGGTGCTGTCGTTCGTCGTCAAGGGCGAACGCGCCGGCGCCTGGGCGGTTTCGGACGCGACGAAGATCTGCTCGGTGACGTCCAACCTCGGCGACACCAAGACCTCCATCACCCACCCGTCCACCACCTCGCACGGCCGCCTCAGCGAGGCGCAGCGCCAGGCCGCGGGCATCGTCCAAGGCATGCTGCGGCTGTCCGTGGGGCTGGAGGACGTCGAAGACCTGAAGGCCGACCTCGCGCGCGGCCTCAACATGCTCACATGACCGTCCGCACCCGCATCGCTCCCTCCCCCACCGGCTACCTGCACCTGGGCACGGCGCGCACCGCGCTGTATTCGTGGGCCTATGCGCGCCACCACGGCGGCAGCTTCGTGCTGCGCATCGAGGACACCGACGTCGCGCGTTCGACGCAGGACTCGGTCGAGCAGATCCTGGCCTCGATGCAATGGCTGGGCCTGGACCACGACGAAGGCCCTTATTACCAGATGCAGCGCCTGGCGCGCTACCACGAGGTGGCCGAGCAGATGATCGCCGCCGGCACGGCCTACCGCTGCTGGTGCACGCCCGAGGAACTGGACGCCATGCGTGAGGCGCAGCGCGCGCGCGGCGAGAAGACACGCTACGACGGCCGCTGGCGCCCGCAGCCCGGCAAGCTGCTGCCGCCGCCGCCTGCCGGCGTGCAGCCGGTGGTGCGCTTCGCCAATCCGCCGCACGGCATGGTGAGCTGGGACGACCTGGTCAAAGGACCCATCAGCATCAGCAACGATGAGATCGACGATCTCATCATCCTGCGCCCCGCGCCCGAGGGCGCAACGGCGGATGCGGCGACGCTGGGTGTGCCGACCTACAACTTCGCCGTCGTCGTCGACGACTGGGACATGGGCATCACGCATGTTTTCCGCGGTGACGAGCACATCAACAATACGCCCTGGCAGATCAACATCTTCCGTGCCCTGGGCGCCGCGCTGCCGCGTTTCGGCCACTGCCCGATCATCCTGGGCGACGACGGGCAGAAGCTGTCCAAGCGCCGTGGCGCCGTCAGCGTCACCGCCTACCGCGACGCCGGCTACTTGCCCGAGGCCATGCTCAACTAC
Source organism: uncultured Rubrivivax sp. (assembly GCA_964371495.1). Classification (GTDB taxonomy): domain Bacteria; phylum Pseudomonadota; class Gammaproteobacteria; order Burkholderiales; family Burkholderiaceae_C; genus Rubrivivax. The sequence continues at coordinate 697 of CAYJOA010000121.1, read as the reverse complement.
CTGGCGCGGCTGGGCTGGAGCCATGGCGACGAAGAGCTCTTCTCGCTGCAGCAGATGGTGCAGTGGTTCGACGGCAGCCACCTCGCCAGGAGCCCGGCGCAATGGGACCCGGCCAAGCTGGTGTGGGTCAACGCGCACTACATCAAGCTCGCCGACGACGCGCGCCTGTCGCAGCTGGTGCAGGAACAACTGGCGAGTCGCGGCGTGGTGACGGCCGAGCTCGAGTTGCTGGCACGCGCCAGCGCACTGTTCAAGGACCGCTGCGGCACGGTGGTGGAGCTGGCCGACTGGATCGAGATGATCTTCGTGCCCGTGAAGCCGCGCGACGAAGACGTGGCGGCGTTCGTCGGCGAGGCCGTGCGCCCGGCGCTGCGCAGCCTGCGCGAGCGTTTCACCGAGATCGAATGGGACAGGGCGACGATCGCCGCGGTGATGAAGGAAACGCTGGCCGCGCACCATCTGAAGATGCCGCAGCTGGCGCCGGCGCTGCGCGTGCTGGTCTGCGGCCGCACGCAGACACCTTCCATCGACGCCGTGCTGGCACTCTTTCCGCGCGCCTCCGTACTGGCCCGTTTGCAGCATGTCTGAAGACTGGTTTATACTCGCAGGCTCGCTTGAACAGCGCGCGGTTTGAACAGAACCACGGGGGTATAGCTCAGCTGGGAGAGCGCTTGCATGGCATGCAAGAGGTCAGCGG
>CAYJOA010000120.1:0-13616 GCA_964371495.1 uncultured Rubrivivax sp. | reverse complement strand
TCCGCAACGGGCCGAAACCAGTCATCGAGCGGGCCGATGCTGACCCACCGGATTCATCCTAGGCCGTGACCCGCCGCGGCACGTAGGCGTCCCGCGGCGCAGACACGGGCGGGTTCGGACGCCAACCGGCGGGCGGGCGGCGCCTCACTGCCCGGCCTCGCGTTCGCGCAGCTTGAAGCGCTGGATCTTGCCGGTGGCGGTCTTCGGCAGGTCGTCGACGAACTCGATCTGGCGCGGGTACTTGTAGGGCGCCAGCTTGTCCTTCACGAAGGCCTTGAGCTCGGCGTCACTGGCTTGGCTGCCGGACTTCAGCACGACGTAGGCCTTGGTCTTGGTCAGGCCGTCGGCGTCGGTGACGCCGATCACCGCGGCCTCCAGCACCGCCGGGTGCTGCACCAGCGTGGCCTCGACCTCGAAGGGGCTGACGTAGATGCCGCCGACCTTGAGCATGTCGTCGCTGCGCCCGCAGTAGGTGTAGGTGCCGTCAGCGTTCTTCAGGTACTTGTCGCCGCTCCGGGTCCAGCCGCCCTGGAAGGTGTCGCGTGTCTTGGCGCGGTTGCCCCAGTACATGGTGGCCGCCGACGGGCCCTGGATGAACAGGTCACCGGGCTCGCCGTCGGCCACCGGCTGGCCCTGGTCGCCGCGCAATTCGACCTCGTAGCCGGGCACCGGCCAGCCGGTGGTGCCGTAGCGCACCTCACCCGGCCGGTTGGACATGAAGATGTGCAGCATCTCGGTGGAGCCGATGCCGTCGACGATGTCGACGCCGAAGTGGCGCTTGAAGCGTTCGCCAATCTCTGCCGGCAGCGCCTCGCCGGCCGACGACACCAGCCGCAGCGCCACCGCCTCGCGGCCGGGCAGCGCGGGCGACGCCAGCATGCCGGCAAAGCCGGTCGGGGCGCCGTAGAACACGGTCGGCCTGACACCGCCGACGCCGCCGCTCAGGCGCTTGAAGATCGCCTCCGGCGTCGGCCGCTCGGCCATCAGCAGGACGGTGGCGCCCACGCTGAGCGGGAAGCTCAGCGCATTGCCCAGTCCGTAGGCGAAGAACAGCTTGGCCGCCGAAAAGCAGACATCGGCCTCGCGCAGCCCGAGGATGCCCTTGCCGTACAGCTCGGCCGTCCAGTAGGCGTTGGCGTGGGTGTGCACGGTGCCCTTGGGCCGGCCGGTCGACCCCGACGAATAGAGCCAGAACGCGGCATCGTCGGCCTGCGTGGCGGCGGCGCGGTCCAGGGGGGCGTGGGCCTGCACGAAGGCGTCGAAGGCGATCTCGCCGAAGTCCAGCGGCGCCAGCGGCCGCGACACGATCACCTTGTGCACTTCGTGGTCGCTCTTGATCAGCGCCAGCTTCAGCGTCGGCAGCAGGGCGCCGGATACCAGCACCGCCTGCGAACGTGAATGCTCGAGCATGTAGGCGTAGTCGTCGGCCGTCAGCAGCGTGTTCACGGCCACCGGGACGACACCGGCATACAGCGCACCGAGGAAGGCCACCGGCCAGTCGGCGACGTCCTGCATCAGTAGCAGCACACGCTCCTCGCGCTTGACGCCCAGCGCGCGCAGTCCGGCGGCCAGCCGACGCGCACGGTCGGCGAGCTGGCCGTAGCTCAGCGTGCCGGCGTCGTCGATGTAGGCCGGCGGCTCGGCACGACCGGCGTTCAAGGCCAACAGGTGCTGCGCGAAGTTAAAGGCCTCGGGCGGCGGCTGGACGCTGGGCGGCACCGGGGTGGTCATGGGGCTCATCGTTGTCTCCTGCGGGGTCTTTGTAGATGCGGCCGGCCACTCCGGGTCTGACTTGCTGGATCGGCTTCGATGCAGTATTGTGCGCATAGGCACTCTAGAACTCATCTTGAACCATGTCAAGCACTATACTGCCATCCACCTCGAGCGAATCGGGCCTGCGGGAGGATAAGACTGCGCCGCGCGACGTGACCGTGGCGCCCGCCGACGCCGTGGCGGCGAGCGATGTGCACAAGCACCCGTTCCTGGTGGCGCTGGGCGATCGTCTGCGGGCGCTGCGCTCACGCCGCGGCATGACGCGCAAGGCGCTGGCGCTGGCCACCGACGTGTCGGAACGCCACCTCGCCAACCTGGAGTACGGCGTCGGCAACGCCTCCATCCTGATCCTGCTGCAGGTGTCGCAAGCGCTGCAGTGCTCGCTGGCCGAACTGCTGGGCGACGCGACGACACGGTCGCCCGAGTGGCTGCTGATCCGTGAGCTGCTCGTCGAGCGAGACGAAGCCACCCTGCGCCGCGTGCGGGTGGCCGTGGGCGAACTGCTCGGCACCGGCGGCGCCCACGGCGAGGGCAGCTCGGCGCGCAGCTCGCGCGTGGCGCTGGTCGGGCTGCGCGGCGCCGGCAAGTCGACGCTGGGGGCGATGCTGGCCGAGGACCTGGGCTTCCCCTTCGTCGAACTCAGCCGCGAGATCGAGCAGTTCGCCGGCTGCAGCATCAGCGAGATCCAGGCCCTGTACGGCCAGAGCGCCTACCGCCGCTACGAGCGCCGGGCGCTCGAGGAAGCGGTGCAGATCTACCCCGAAGCCGTGATCGCCATGCCCGGCGGCATCGTCTCCGACCCCGCCACCTTCAACCTGCTGCTCGCCCACTGCACCACGGTCTGGCTGCAGGCGCGGCCCGAGGACCACATGAAGCGTGTCACCGCGCAAGGCGACACGCGGCCGATGGCGGCCAGCCGGGAGGCGATGCAAGACCTCAAGAACATCCTGGCCGGCCGCGCCGCGTTCTACTCGAAGGCCGAACTGCACCTGGACACCAGTGCCCAGCCACTGCCTGAAACCTTCCAGACGCTGCGCACCCTGGTTCGAGATCGACTCGAACTCTAGGGTAATTACGTAGCATCAAACTGCACTTTACTGTTGAGTCTCATGGTTTCGCGCACTATGATGCATGTCAAATCGTCTCGAGACCCCGCATCGAACTGCCCGCCAAGGAGAACGCCGTGACCGACCCCAGCCGTGTCGACTACCAGACCGAACCTGCCCGATACAAGCACTGGACCCTGAAATTCGAGGGCCCGGTAGCGACGCTGGTCGCCGACTTCGACGAGCACGCCGGCCTGCGCCCGGGCTACAAGCTCAAGCTCAACAGCTACGACCTGGGCGTCGACATCGAGCTCAACGACGCCGTCAACCGCATCCGCTTCGAGCACCCCGAGGTGCGCACGGTGGTCGTGACGAGCGCCAAGGACAAGGTGTTCTGTTCGGGCGCCAATATCTTCATGCTGGGCGTCAGCAGCCACGCCTGGAAGGTGAACTTCTGCAAGTTCACCAACGAAACGCGCAACAGCCTGGAAGACTCGTCGGCGCACAGCGGGCTGAAATTCCTGGCCGCCGTCAACGGCGCCTGCGCCGGCGGCGGCTACGAACTGGCGCTGGCCTGCGACGAAATCATCCTGGTCGACGACCGCAGCAGCGCCGTCAGCCTGCCCGAGGTGCCGCTGCTGGGCGTGCTGCCCGGCACCGGCGGACTGACCCGCGTCACCGACAAGCGCCACGTGCGCCACGACCTGGCCGACATCTTCTGCACCACCAGCGAGGGCGTGCGCGGCCAGAAGGCCAAGGACTGGCGCCTGGTCGACGACATCGCCAAGCCGGCGCAGTTCGCGGCCAGGGTGCAGGAGCGCGCGCTCGAACTGGCCGCGCGCAGCGACCGCCCGGCCAACGCCGCCGGCGTGGCGCTGACGCCGATCGAGCGCTCGATCGAGGCCGACGCGCTGCGCTACCCGCACGTCACGGTCGAGATCGACCGCGCCAAGCGCACCGCCACCTTCACGGTCAAGGGCCCGGCCGGCGCGCAACCGGCCGACCCTGCCGGCATCGAAGCCGCCGGGGCCAACTGGTACCCGCTGGCGCTGGCGCGCGAGCTGGAAGACGCGATCCTGTCGATGCGCACCAACGAGCTCGAGATCGGCACCTGGCTCGTCAAGACCGACGGCGACGCGCCGGCGCTGCTGGCGCTGGACGCCACGCTGCTGGCGCACCGGGACCACTGGCTGGTGCGCGAGACCATCGGCTACCTGCGCCGCACCTTCAGCCGCCTGGACCTGTCGTCGCGCAGCCTGTTCGCGCTCATCGAGCCGGGCTCGTGCTTCGCCGGCACCTTGCTGGAACTGGCGCTGGCCTGCGACCGCAGCTACCAGCTGGCGCTGCCCGACGACGCGGCGCGGGCGCCGAAGATCACCGTCGGCCCGGTCAACCTCGAGCTCTACCCCATGGTCACCGGCCAGAGCCGGCTGCAGCGCCGCTTCTACGACGAGACCCCGGCGCTGGATGCGGTGCGCGCGACGCTGGGCCAGCCGCTCGACGCCGACGCCGCCCACGCCGTCGGCCTGGTGACCAGCAACCCGGACGACATCGACTGGGCCGACGAGACGCGCATCGCGATCGAGGAACGCGTCTCGATGAGCCCCGACGCGCTCACCGGCATGGAAGCCAACCTGCGCTTCAACGGCCCCGAGAATATGTTCACGCGCGTCTTCGGCCGCCTCACAGCCTGGCAGAACTGGATCTTCCAGCGCCCCAACGCGGTCGGCGAGAAGGGGGCGCTGAAGGTCTACGGCAAGGGCGAGAAGGCGGCCTTCGACTGGACCCGGGTCTAGGCTTGTTCACTTCACTCTGACTCCCACCCCCACCCTCACCCTCACCCCAGCCCTCTCCCGCAGGCGGGAGAGGGGGCAAGACAAGGAACACCGATGAGCAGCGTCGACTACAGCGAGAAGATCCCCAACAACGTCAACCTGGCCGAAGACCGCACGCTCAAGCGCGCGCTCGAACAGTGGCAGCCCAACTACCTGGCCTGGTGGGCCGACATGGGCCCCGACGATTCGCAGGACTTCGACGTCTACCTGCGCACCGCCGTCAGCGTCGACCCGCAGGGCTGGGCGCAGTTCGGCTACGTGAAGATGCCCGATTACCGCTGGGGCATCTTCCTCAACCCCGGCGACGCCAACCGCAAGATCCACTTCGGCGACCACAAGGGCGAAGCCGCCTGGCAGGACGTGCCCGGCGAGTACCGCGCCAACCTGCGCCGCATCATCGTCACGCAGGGCGACACCGAACCGGCCAGCGTCGAGCAGCAGCGCCACCTGGGCCTGACCGCGCCCAGCCAGTACGACCTGCGCAACCTGTTCCAGGTCAACGTCGAGGAAGGCCGCCACCTGTGGGCCATGGTCTACCTGCTGCACAAGTACTTCGGCCGCGACGGCCGCGAAGAAGGCGAGGCGCTGCTCGAACGCCGCAGCGGCCAGCAGGACAACCCGCGCATCCTGCAGGCTTTCAACGAAGAAACGCCCGACTGGCTGAGCTTCTTCATGTTCACCTACTTCACCGACCGCGACGGCAAGTTCCAGCTCTGCGCGCTGGCCGAAAGCAGCTTCGACCCGCTGGCGCGAACGACCAAGTTCATGCTCACCGAAGAGGCGCACCACATGTTCGTCGGCGAGTCGGGCGTCAGCCGCATCATCCAGCGCACCTGTGCCGCGATGAACGAGCTGAAGACCGACGACCCGGCCCGGCTGCGCGCCGCCGGCGTGATCGACCTGCCGACGCTGCAGCGTTATCTCAACTTCCACTTCAGCGTCACCATCGACCTCTTCGGCGCCGACGAGAGCAGCAACGCCGCCACCTTCTACAGCACCGGCCTGAAGGGGCGCTTCGAGGAAGGCAAGCGTGTCGACGACCACGTGCTCAAGGGCCAGACCTACCGTGTGCTCGGCGTCGCGGGCGGCCAGATCGTCGAACGCGAAGTGCCGATGCTCAACGCCCTGAACGAGGTGCTGCGCGACGACTACATCAAGGACAGCATCGGCGGCGTCGAGCGCTGGAACAAGGTCATCGAAAAGGCCGGCATCCCGTTCCGGCTGAAGACGCCGCACAAGGCCTTCCACCGCAACATCGGCTCGCTGTCCGGCGCCAAGGTCTCGCCCGACGGGCGCGTGGTCAGTGCAGCCGAATGGGCCGCCCATGTCGACGAGTGGCTGCCGTCGAACAGCGATCGCGCCTTCGTCGCCAGCCTGATGGGCCGTGTCGTGGAACCAGGCAAGTTCGCCAACTGGATCGCGCCGCCGGTGGTGGGCATCAACCGGCAGCCGGTGGACTTCGAATACGTGCGATTCAACTGACCGTCTTCCCCCCTCACCCCACCCTCTCCCGCTGGCGGGAAAGGGCAAAGACAGAGAATCGACACCGGCATGGACCTGGCCGCTACCGCCCTCATCAAGCAGCACCTGATCGACCCCGAGATCTGCATCCGCTGCAACACCTGCGAAGCCACCTGCCCGGTGGGCGCGATCACGCACGACTCACGCAACTACGTCGTCGATGTCGACAAGTGCAGGCTGTGCATGGCCTGCATCCCGCCCTGCCCCACCGGCAGCATCGACAACTGGCGCACGCTGCCGCGCGCGCTGGCCTACAGCGTCGAGGCGCAGCTGGGCTGGGACGAGCTGCCGGCGGAGCTGAGTGCCGAGGCGCTGGCCGAGGCCGGCGGTGCTGCCGCTTCGACCCCGACCACGCAGGCCCTGGCCGCGGCCCTGCCCGGGGCTGCCGGCGGCGAGGCCGTGGTCGACGCGGCGCAGGTCGGCGCCACGCTGCCGCCGTGGTCGGCCGCGCACCCCTATACCAACCTGTACGGCCCGAAGGCGGCCCAGAAGTCAGTCACCGCCACCGTGTCCGGCAACGTGCGTGTCACCGAGGTCGGCAGCGACTACGACACGCACCACGTCGTGCTCGATTTCGGCGCCATGCCCTTCCCGGTGCTCGAGGGCCAGAGCATCGGCATCGTGCCGCCCGGCAGCGACGAGCACGGCCGCGTGCACCACGCCCGCCAGTACAGCGTCGCCAGCCCGCGCAACGGTGAAAGGCCCGGCTACAACAACCTGTCTCTGACCATCAAGCGGGTCTTGGAGGACCACCAGGGCTGGCCCGTGCGCGGCGTGGCCAGCAACTACATGTGCGACCTGCGCGTGGGCGACAAGGTGCAGGTCATCGGCCCCTTCGGCACCAGCTTCCTGATGCCCAACCACCCGAAGAGCCACATCGTGATGATCTGCACCGGCACCGGCAGCGCACCGATGCGCGCCATGACCGAATGGCGGCGGCGGCTGCGCCGCGCCGCCGCCGGGCCGTCCCAAGGCGGCGCAGCCCCCTCGGGGGGCGGCGAAGGCGCAGCCGGAGCCTGGGGGCACGGCTCCGGGGGCTTCGAGAGCGGCAAGCTGATGCTGTTCTTCGGCGCGCGCACCAAGGAGGAATTGCCCTACTTCGGCCCGCTGCAGAACCTGCCCAAGGATTTCATCGACATCCACTTCGCCTTCAGCCGCACGCCCGGCCAGCCCAAGCGTTATGTGCAGGACCTGATGCGCGAACGCGCAGCCGACCTCGGTGCACTGCTGTCCGACCCCAACGCCTACTTCTACGTCTGCGGCCTGAAGGCCATGGAGGAAGGCGTGGTGCTGGCGCTGCGCGACGTGGCGCAACAAGCCGGATTGCAGTGGGAGCAGGTCGCCGCAGCGCTCAAGCGCGAGGCCCGCCTGCACCTCGAGACCTACTGAGCCACAGGTGCGCAAGCCGCGCAACACACCATGAACCACGCCTACATCTGCGACGCCATCCGCACCCCCTTCGGCCGCTACGGCGGCGCGCTCGCCACCGTGCGCACCGACGACCTGGGCGCCATCCCGCTGAAGGCGCTCGTCGCACGCAACCCCGGCGTCGACTGGGCCGCCGTCGACGATGTGCTCTTCGGCTGCGCCAACCAGGCCGGCGAGGACAACCGCAACGTCGCGCGCATGAGCCTGCTGCTGGCCGGGCTGCCGCAGGGTGTGCCCGGCGCCACCCTCAACCGCCTGTGCGGGTCGGGGCTCGACGCGGTGGGCACGGCGGCGCGCGCCATCCGGGCCGGCGAGGCCGATCTGATGCTCGCCGGCGGTGTCGAGAGCATGTCGCGCGCGCCTTTCGTGATGCCCAAGGCCGACAGCGCCTTCAGCCGCAACGCCGCGGTCTACGACACGACCATCGGCTGGCGTTTCGTCAACCGGCTGATGAAGGAGCAGTACGGCATCGACTCGATGCCCGAGACGGCCGAGAACCTGGCCGCCGAATACGGCATCGAGCGCGCGGCGCAGGACCGCATGGCGCTGGCCAGCCAGATGAAGGCGGTGGCGGCGCAGCAGTCGGGCTTCTTCGACGCCGAGATCACGCCGGTGACGCTGGTGCAGAAGAAGGGCGAAGCGGTGGTCGTCGGCCGCGACGAGCACCCGCGCGAGACCAGCCTGGAGGCGCTGGCCAAGTTGAAAGGCATCGTGCGCCCCGACGGCAGCGTGACGGCGGGCAACGCCAGCGGCGTCAACGACGGCGCCTGCGCGCTGCTGCTGGCCAGCGAGAAAGCCGCAGCGCGCCACGGCCTGACGCCGCGGGCGCGTGTGGTCGGCACGGCCACGGCGGGCGTGGCGCCGCGCATCATGGGCATCGGCCCGGCACCGGCGACGCGCAAGGTGCTCGAGCTCACCGGCCTCACCCTGGCGCAGATGGACGTCATCGAGCTCAACGAGGCCTTCGCGGCGCAGGGCCTGGCGGTGCTGCGTGATCTCGGCCTGACCGACGACGACGCGCGTGTCAACCCCAACGGCGGCGCCATCGCGCTGGGCCACCCGCTGGGCGCCAGCGGCGCGCGGCTGGCGACGACGGCGGTCAACCAGCTGCACCGCAGTGGCGGCCGTTATGCGCTGGCCACCATGTGCATCGGTGTCGGCCAGGGTATCGCGGTGGTGCTGGAGCGCGTCTGAACGGCGGCTGGAGGCGCAAGGCGCGTCGCGCGCATCAGACGAACCGGCCTTCGCGCAGCCACTTGGTGGCGACCCACTTCTCGCCCGCCGTCACCGGCGCGCCGCCGTGCAGCGTGCTCGTGGCGGGGTGCGGCCGGTCGTAGCTGAAGAAGACCGCATTGCCGCGCACTGGCGCCACTTCCAGGCCGACGTCGGGGAAGGTCGTCGCGCCGCCGCCCGCGGGCGTGTTGAGGTACATCACCAGCGTGCCCACGCGCTGGCCGCCGCGCTGCAGGATGCGCGGCGTGCCCGGGTGCTGGAGATCGAAGTAGTCGTGGTGCGGCCGATACTCGGCACCCGGCCGGTAGCGCAGGATCTGCAGGCCCTCGCCGTTTTCGAGCGGCCAGCGCAGCAGCTCGGCGATGCGCTCTTCGATGCTGGCGATCAGCGGCGCCTCGCCACGCTCGAAGAACATGCCGTCGCTGGTGCGCGCGGCGTTGACCTCGCTGCCGCCGGTGGCGTTGTCCACCGTCTCCGAGCGCGCCAGCCGCGGTTCGGCCAGCGCCATCAGGGCGCTGCACTCGTCGTCGGACAGCAGACCACCGAAGACCACCACCCGCGGGTGTTGCAGGGTGACCAGCACGCGCACCTCGCGGCCGCCCGCGCGCAGCAGCGTGGACGCCGCGCCGAGGTCGGGTTCCGGCACCGCCGAGTGCGCAGCGTCGGCGTCGACGCCGCGGTCGAGTTCGGCCAGGCGCTCGCGCAGCGCCTGCTCCAGCGCGGCGAGTGCAACGTCTTCGGCCCAGCCGCTGGCGTGCATCGCGGCGAGCACGTCCTCGGTGCGGCAACCGGCTTCGGTCTGGGCGACGATCCAGCGGCGCAGATCGTCGGTGATGTGCTGGGTGGCGACGGTCATGGCGCCATTTTCGCAGCCCATCGACGCTACCGGCGGCGCCGGAAGACCAGCCGCTCGGGTGTCGAGGCCTCGGCGGCGAACGCATAGCCGGCGGCGTCGAAGCCCTCCAGCTGAGCCGGGCGGCGCACGCGGTGTTCGATCGCGTAACGCGCCATCAAGCCGCGCGCCTGCTTGGCGTAGAAGCTGATGACCTTGTAGCCGCCGCCCTTCCAGTCCTCGAACTGGCAGTCGACGACCCGGGCGGCGAGCGCCTTGCGCAAGGCCACGCGCGCGTACTCGACCGACGCCAGGTTGACGACCACTGGCGCCTTGTCGCCGGCCAGCCGCTCGTTCAGGTAGGCCGCCACGGTGTCGCCCCAGTAGGCATAAAGGTCGCGGCCTTGCCGCGTGGCCAAGGCGGTGCCCATTTCCAGCCGGTAGGGCTGCAGGCGGTCGAGCGGGCGCAGCGCGCCGTACAGGCCCGACAGGATCACCAGGTGGCCCTGCGCCCAGGCCAGGTCGGCGGCCTTCAGCGTCTTGGCGTCCAGCCCGTCGTAGACGTCGCCGTCGAAGGCCAGCACCGCGGGCTTGCTGTTGGCGGGCGTGGCCTCGGGCTGCCAGGCGCCGTAGCGCGCGACGTTGAGCGCCGCGAGCTTGTCCGACAGGTCCATCAGCGTGGCCACCTGCGCCGGCGTCTTCCTGCGCAGCACGGCGATGAGCTCGGCGGCGCGCCCGGCGAACAGCGGCTCGGTGGCCTTCTTCAGCAGTGCCGCGCGCACCGGCGTCTGGTAGTCCAGGGTCTTGGCGGGGGACAGCAGGAACAGCATGGCCGCCATTGTGGCGTCGGGCGCTTGGCCGGCGCTGCGGTGGGGCTGCCGCGCGGCAGGCAGCAGCGGCCACGGCCACGCGGCTCACCTGAAGTTGCGGCTCCGGCTCGCCAGCCCCTGCAGCAGCGCCGAATGGTCGACCAGCTGGCGCGCCACCAGGTGGCGCACCTCGCCTTCGCGCTGCCAGATGCCGTAGACGGTGAGCAGCGTGCTGGCCAGCAGCGAGCGCCGCTGCGCTTCGGCCACCTGGGGCCAGACGATGACGTTGACGCTGCCGGTGTCGTCTTCCAGCGTCACGAAGACCACGCCCTTGGCCGTCTCCGGCCGCTGGCGGTGGGTGACGATGCCGCTGGCACGCGCCAGCCGGCCGTTCGGGTAGCCGCGCAGCACTGCTGCCGGCTGCACGCGGAAGGCGGCGAGCTGTTCGCGCAGCAGCGCCACCGGGTGCTGCGTGAGGCTCAGGCCCAGCGCGCGGTAGTCGGCGAGCACGGTCTCGGCGGCGCCCGGCGCCGCCAGTTCGGCAGCGGCCTCGAAGGTGCGCGTGCCGCGCAGCATCGGCGTGGCGCGGGTGTCGATGCCGGCCACGCCCCAGGCCGCCTGGTGGCGATGACCGCTGATCGGCGCCAGCGCGGCGGCCTGCGCCAGCAGCGACAGCGCGTGCGCGTCGAGCCGCGCGCGGCGCGCCAGGTCTTCGGGGCCGGCAAACGGCCCTGCCCTGCGCGCCGCCACGATGCGCGCGGCGGCCTCCTGCGGCAGGCCGGCAACGCGGTTGAAACCCAGGCGAACCTCACGCAGCGGCGCCCCCGCGCCTTCGAGCAGACAGTCCCAGTCGCTGCGCAGCACGTCCACCGGCAGCACCGTGACGCCGTGTTCGCGGGCGTCGCGCACCAGTTGTGCCGGGGCGTAGAAGCCCATCGGCTGGCTGTTCAGCAGCGCCGCCAGGAAGGCGTCGGGGTGGTGGCACTTGAGCCAGGCGCTGACGTAGACCAGCAGCGCGAAGCTGGCGGCGTGGCTTTCGGGGAAGCCGTATTCGCCGAAGCCTTCGATCTGCTTGAAGATGCGCTCGGCGTAGTCCTGCGTGTAGCCCTTGGCGACCATGCGGCCGACCAGCCGCTCGTGGAAGGGGCCGAGGCCGCCCTTGCGCTTCCAGGCCGCCATGGCGCGGCGCAGCTGATCGGCTTCGCCGGGCGTGAAGTCGGCGGCCAGGATCGCCAGCTGCATCACCTGCTCCTGGAAGATCGGCACGCCCAGCGTGCGCTGCAGCGCCTGCTGCACTTCGGCGCTCGGGTAGTCGACCGCCTCCTCGCCGCTGCGCCGGCGCAGGTAGGGGTGCACCATGCCGCCCTGGATGGGCCCCGGGCGCACGATGGCGACTTCGATCACCAGGTCGTAGAAACAACGCGGCTGCAAGCGCGGCAGCATGCTCATCTGGGCCCGGCTCTCGACCTGGAAGGTGCCGACGCTGTCGCCCTGGCAGAGCATGGCGTAGGTGGGCCCGTCTTCGGCGGGCACCGACTGCATGACGAAGTCTTCACCGCGTTTGGCGCCCACGAACTGGAGCGCCCGCTTGATCGCACTCAGCATGCCCAGCGCCAGCAGGTCGACTTTCAGCAGGCCGAGTGCGTCGAGGTCGTCCTTGTCCCACTGGATCACGCTGCGCCCGGCCATCGCGGCGTTTTCCACCGGCACCAGCCGCGCCAGGTCGTCGCGCGCGATGACGAAGCCGCCCGGGTGCTGGCTCAGGTGGCGCGGGAAGCCGATCAGCTGGTGCGTCAGCTCGGTCCACAGCCGCACGACGTGCGACGACGGGTCGAACCCCTGCTCGCGCAAGCGCTCGCCGGCGACGCGGCGGCCGTCGAACCCATGCCGGCCCCTGGCGAGCGCATCGATGCGGTCGAGGTCGATGCCCAGCGCCCGCCCCATGTCGCGCAGCGCCGAGCGCGGCCGGTACGAGATCACCACTGCGGTCAGCGCCGCGCGATGCCGGCCGTACTTGCCATAGATGTACTGGATCACCTCCTCACGGCGCTGGTGCTCGAAGTCGATGTCGATGTCGGGCGGCTCGTTGCGCTCGGCGCTGATGAAACGTTCGAACAGCAAGGTCATGCGCGCCGGGTCGACCTCGGTCACGCCCAGGCAGTAGCAGACCGCCGAATTGGCGGCGCTGCCGCGGCCCTGGCACAGGATGCCCTGGCCGCGCGCCCATTGCACGAGGTCGGCCACGGTCAGGAAATAGGGCTCGTAGCTCAGCTTGTGGATGAGCGCCAGCTCGTGTTCGAGGGTGGCGCGCACCTCGGCCGTCTCGCCGGCCGGGAAGCGGCGGCGCACGCCCTCTTCCGTCAGCTGCCGCAGCCACGACGCCGGCGTGTGGCCGTCGGGAACGATCTCCTGCGGGTATTCGTAGCGCAGTTCGTCGAGCGAAAAGGCGCAGCGGCCGGCCAGCGTCAGCGTCGCCGCCAGCCACTCGGGCCGGTACAGCGCGGCCAGGCGCGAACGTGGCCGCAGGTGGGCCTCGGCGTTGGGCTCCAGCGCCAGCCCGGCTTCGGCCACCGTGCACTTCAGCCGCGTTGCGGTCAGCGCGTCCTGCAGCGGCTTGCGCGAGCGTGTGTGCATGAGCACGCTGCCGACGGCGACGATGGGCAACCCGGTGAGCGCGGCGACACGCTGCACGAGGTCGGCCAGCAGCGCGTCGTGGGCGTGGTGCAGCAGCGGCAGCGCCAGCGCAGCGCGGCCGTCGGGACCGTGGCCGAACCAGGTCTTCAGCCACAGCGCGTGCGCAAACAGCGTCTCGAAAGGCTGCGCCGAGGCCAGCACGTCCGGCGTGTGCAGCAGCGCCAGGCAGTCGGGCAGGCCGGCCAGCGTCGGCAGGTGCGGCACGCGGCCTTCCAGGTCGGACATCAGCGCCTGGTAGCGGCCCTTCGGCGCACGGCGGCGCGCCACGGTGATCCACTGCGACAGGTTGCCGTAACCGCGGCGCGACATCGCCAACAGGACCAGGCGCGGGCCGCCGGGCGACATGGCCTGCGCCTGCGCGTCCTGCGCCGCGGCACCCGCCGGGGGGGACGGCGGCGTGCGCTGCAGCGCCATCTCGGCGCCGACGATCAGGTGCAGCCCCAGC
>CAYJOA010000119.1:0-13627 GCA_964371495.1 uncultured Rubrivivax sp. | reverse complement strand
GCGCCGAGATCGACTACAAGGAAGACCTGCAGGGCGCGCAGTTCGTGATCAAGAACCCGAACGCCACCACGACCTGCGGCTGCGGGTCGTCGTTCACGGCCTGAGCTGCGGCTGCGCGTCGGCCCGCGCGGGCCGGCAAACGCCCGGTCGTCTCAGCGACCCGGGTAAAGCGCGCCGAGCACGCGTGGCCCGCGCGCCCCGGTGACCGCAGGCACGTTGCCGCTGCGTCGTGTGACGTGGGCCCGCGCCAACCAGGCAAAGGCCAGGGCCTCGACCTGTTGCGGCGGCAGGCCGGCTTCGGCGGTGCTGCGCACCGTCGCATCGCGGCCCAGCAATCGAGCCAGACTCGACATCAGGTGGTCGTTGTGGGCGCCTCCGCCGCAGACCAGCAGTGAACGCGTTTGCGGTGCGTGGCGCCGCAGTGCGTCCACAGCGGCGCGAGCGGTGAGTTCGGCCAGCGTGGCCATCACGTCCTGCACAGGCGCCGTGGCGTCTGCCAGCTTCGCGTTCAGCCAGGCGGCGTCGAAGAGATCCCGCCCCGTGCTCTTGGGCGGCAGGCGGCCGAAGTAGGGTTCGGACAGCAGCCGCTCCAGCATGGCCGCGTCGACCCGGCCACCCGCGGCCCAGGCACCGCCGGCATCGAAGGCCGTGCCCCGATGGCGCCTGCACCACAGGTCCATCAGGACATTGCCGGGGCCGCAATCGAACCCCTGCACCTCGCCGCCGGCACGCAGCAGGGTCAGGTTGGCGATGCCGCCGACGTTGAGCACGGCGACGTCGGTGCCCGGCTGCGCGAAGCAGGCGGCGTGAAACGCCGGCACCAACGGTGCCCCCTGGCCGCCGGCAGCGACATCACGGCTGCGGAAGTCGCAGACCACGTCGATGCCGGAACGCTCGGCCAGCAGGGCGCCGTTGATGAGCTGCAGCGTGTAGCCCGTGGCGCCGAATTCCTGCGGGCGGTGGCGGACCGTCTGGCCATGGGCGCCGATCGCCGTCACGTCCGCCGCTGCCAACCCGGTCTGGCTGAGCAGTTGCCGGACCGCATCGGCGTACAGCTCGCTGACCGCATTGGCCGCCAACGCGCCTCGGTGCAATTCGTTTTCACCGGCCTGATTCAGGGCCAGCAACTCGCACTGCAACGCTGCCGGCATCGGCAGGCTGGCATGCGCCAACGCATGGACAGGGGCGCCGCCGGGCGCCGTGTCCTGAACCAGGACACCATCGACGCCGTCCAGCGAGGTGCCCGACATGAGCCCGATGTAGCAGGCCATGGCGCGCTCGTCGCGCTGCAGCGGGAAGAGCCTTACTCGGCCAGCACGCGTTGCCCGGCCAGCGTTTCGGCAACGTCCAGCTTGGCCTGCAGGGCGCGGGCGATCTCGGCGAAATGCGCCCGCGCGGCGCTGTCCAGCGGCACGGACTCGGAAGCCTTGGCCACGCGCAGCGGATCCTGGTGCTGACCGGCGACGCGGAACTCGAAGTGCAGATGCGGACCGGTGGTCCAGCCGGTCATGCCGACGGCGCCCAGACGCTGACCCTGCTCGATGCGCTGGCCCTTGCGCACGTCGATGCGGCTCAAATGGGCGTACAGCGTGCTGCGCTCGTTGCCGTGCTTGATCTGCACGACGTTGCCGTAGCCGTTCTGGCGGCCCGCGAAGTCGACGATGCCGTCGGCCACCGAACGCACCGGCGTGCCGATCGGAGCGCCGTAGTCCACGCCCAGGTGGCGGCGCCATTGATTCAGCGTCGGGTGCATGCGCATGGCGAATCCCGACGTGACGCGCGAAAACTCCATCGGGCTGCTGAGGAAGACGCGGCGTTTGCTGCGGCCGTCGAGCCCGAAATAGGCGCCGCGGCCGCTGGCGGGCTGGTACCACACGGCGTGGTGGGCGTGGCCCGCATTCACGAACTCGGCGGCGAGCACGCGGCCGGCGCCTTCGTTCCAGACCACCGGCTCGCCGTCGGCCGTGAGGGTTTCGTAGACCACGCTGAAGATGTCGCCGCGGCGCAGCTCGCGGTGGAAGTCGATGTCGGTGGCGAACATCTCGGCCAACTGGGCTGCGACGGCGTCGGGCACGCCGGCGGCATCGGTGGCGCCGAACAAGGTGCTGCTGATGGTGCCGGTGGCCAGCCGGGTCTGCGCCGCGTAGGGCACGGTCTGCAGCTGGGCGAGCCAGCGGCCGTCGACACGGCTGAGCGTGAGGCGGGAGAAGTGCGAGGCGCTCAGCTCCGAACGGTCGGCAGGGTAGCGTGCCACCAGCTGTTCGAGGGTGCCGCTGGCGTCGGTGCGGGCCTGCACCATCTTGCCGCCACGGCCGCCAAGCAGCAGGCGTGCCGTGCTGTCGCTGCGCAGGAAGGCCGCCGCCGCCGGGTCACGCACGCCCAGGCGCGCAAGCAAGCTTTCGGCGGTGTCGGTGGCACGTGTGATGCCGCCGCGAGTCAGCGTCATCTCGTGCGTCGCCAGGGCTTCCAGCTGCGCGGCCATGCCCTCGGGCTCGACGGCCTCCGAAAGCAGGCGCTGCGGCAGCAAGGCGGCATCCGGCACCATGGGCGCGACCGCAACTGCGGTGATGCCGAAACCTGCCATCAGCGCGATCAGGGTCGCGACGATGCCCAGGCGGTGCCGCCCGGCGAATTCCTGAAGGGCCTGCCAGGCGTGTGTGGTTTGCTGTGTCAAAACCAGGATCTGCTCAGATGGCCGCGGCGACCCTCTTGCGAGAATCACCGGGCCGTTGTCGACTGGCGGCACTGCCGGCTCGGGTGCTGTCCCCGGATGGCTGGCTGGCCGTCCACTAGAATCAACAGGCGACGCCGGCAGTGGAACATCCGCCGCGGCGCCCGCCGGCACCAAGAAGGGGCTGAGTATACCCAGGCCCACCGCCTCTTCTGCCTCGAAAAAACCCCCGATATGTCAGCAACGTCCGAGTCCGCCCAGGCACCGGCGGCCCCGCCGCACCCGATCACGGACCGCGTGCGCGAAGCGATGGCAATCTCCCGCCGCGGTTGCGAAGAACTGCTGCCGCAAGCCGACTGGTTGCGCAAGCTGGCCCGCTCGGAGGCGACCGGCCAGCCCTTGCGCATCAAGCTCGGCCTGGACCCGACCGCCCCAGATATCCATATCGGCCACACGGTGGTGCTGAATAAGCTGCGGCAGCTGCAGGACCTGGGCCACACCGTGATTTTTCTCATCGGCGACTTCACGTCGATGATCGGCGACCCGTCTGGCCGCAACGCCACGCGCCCGGCGCTCACGCGCGAGCAGATCGAAGCCAACGCCCAGACCTACTATCGGCAGGCCAGCCTGGTGCTCGACCCCGAGAGGACGGAGATTCGATACAACAGCGAATGGAGCGACCCGCTGGGCGCACGCGGCATGATCCAGCTGGCCGCCAAGTACACGTTGGCGCGCATGCTCGAACGCGACGACTTCACGAAGCGCTTCAAGGCCGGCTCGCCGATCTCGATCCACGAGTTGCTTTACCCGCTGATGCAGGGTTACGACTCGGTGGCGCTGCGTTCGGACCTCGAGCTGGGCGGCACCGACCAGAAGTTCAATCTGCTGGTGGGCCGCGCCCTGCAGCAGGAATACGGCCAGGAGCCGCAGTGTGTGCTCACCATGCCGCTGCTGGAAGGTCTCGACGGCGTGGAGAAGATGTCCAAGAGCAAGGGCAACTACGTCGGCATCACGGAGCCGGCGAACACCATGTTCGCCAAGCTGCTGTCGATCAGCGACACCATGATGTGGCGCTACTACACGCTGCTGTCGTTCCGGCCCGAGGCGGAGATCGCCGCGCTCAAGCGCGAGGTCGAGGCCGGCCGCAACCCCAAGGATGCCAAGGTGCTGCTGGCGCGCGAGATCACGACCCGCTTCCACAGTGCGGCGGCCGCCGATGCCGCCGCCGCCGACTTCCAGCGGCGCGCCAGCGGTGGCGTGCCCGACGACATCGCTGCGGTAACGCTCGCCGGCGCGCCGCTGGCCATCGGCACGCTGCTCAAGCTGGCCGGGCTGGTGCCTTCCAGCAGCGAGGCGCTGCGGCTGGTCGAGCAAGGCGGCGTGCGCATCGACGGCACGGTGGTCGCCGACAAGGCGTTGAAGGTGGCTGCCGGCAGGTTCGTCGTGCAGGTCGGCAAGCGCAAGTTTGCGCGCGTGACGTTGAACGGGGACACGTGAGGGTCGCTGCCGGGGTCCATCGCTCGCCCACCGGCCGCTGGTCTGCCGGCGACCACCGGGGCCGCTGAGCGCGGGGCGCGGCCATGCAGGTCAGTGCCTACCTGAAGCTGTCGATCGCGGTGGCGCTGGCCACCATCACGCTGAAGACCGGCGCCTGGTGGATCAGCGACAGCGTCAGCCTGCTGTCGGACGCGCTGGAGTCGCTGGTCAACCTGGCCGGCGCGATGTTCGCGCTGGCCATGGTCACGGTGGCGGCGCGGCCCGCCGACGACGACCACCCCTACGGCCACCACAAGGCCGAATACTTCTCCGCAGGCTTCGAGGGCGTGCTCATCTTCGCCGCTGCGCTGGCCATCGTCTGGGCCGCGGTGCAGCGATTGCTGAATCCGCAGCCGCTGCAGGCGGTGGGGCTGGGCATCGCACTGTCGGTGATCAGCTCGGCGCTGAACGGCGCGCTGGCCTGGTCGATGATGAAGAAGGCCCGCAGCGCGCGTTCGATGGCGCTGGAGGCCGATGCGCGGCACCTGTTCACCGACGTCTGGACCTCGGCCGGCGTGGTGGCGGGCCTGCTGGCGGTGATGGCCACCGGCTGGCTGTGGCTGGACCCGGTGCTGGCCATCGCCGTGGCGCTGAACATCCTGCGCGAGGGTGCGTCGCTCGTGCGGCGCTCGGCCGACGGCCTCATGGACCACGCGCTGGACAGCGATGCACGTGCCGAGATCGACCTCGTGCTGGCCGGCTTCGCGCACCAAACCATCCGCTTCGACCACATCGTCACGCGCCGCGCCGGCCAGCGCCGCTTCGTCGACCTGCACATGCACATGCCTGCGTCCTGGTCGCTGGGCCGCGCCGCGGCGGTGCGGGCGTCGGTCGAGCAGGCCTTGATGAGCGCGGTGCCGGGCCTGCGCGCCACCATCCAGCTGCTGCCGATGGACGTCGAGGCGCATTTCGACGACGCCGAGGACCTGATTTGATCGCGCTGGTGCAGCGTGTGCGGCAGGCCCGCGTCGAGGTGGACGCCACCGTGGTGGGTGCCATCGATGCCGGCCTGCTGGTGCTGGTGTGCGCCGAGCCCGCGGACACCGCGGTGCAGGCGGCCAAGCTGGTCGACAAGCTGCTCAGGTTGCGCATCTTCAGCGACGAAGCCGGCAAGATGAACCGCAGCGTTCAGGACGTGGGCGGCGGCCTGTTGCTGGTGTCGCAGTTCACGCTGGCCGCCGACACCTCTGCCGGCAACCGGCCCAGTTTCACCGGCGCCGCGCCGGCAGCGCTGGGCCGCGCGCTCTTCGAGGAAACGCTGCGCCTGGCGCGCGCCAGGCACCCGCTGGTGCAGGCCGGCGTGTTCGGCGCCGACATGCAGGTGCACCTGGTCAACGACGGGCCGGTGACGATCCCGCTGACGGTGCGCTGAGCAGCCAGTCGCGCAGCCCTTGGCCGGGCGTTCTCAGTCCGCGTACTGGCCGGCGGCCTTGATCGCCGTGCCCCACTTGATGATCTCGGCTTCGACGAACTTCTTGTGGTCGGCCGGGTTGACGCGGCTGTCGGTGACGATGACCGCGCCCAGCGCCTCCTGGCGCTTGATGAACTCGGCGTCCTTCAGCGCTTCCTTCAGCGCCGCGTTGATCTTGTCGACCACCGCCCTGGGCGTGCCCTTGGGCGCGTACAGGCCGTGCCAGATCGAGACGTTGAAGCCCGGCAAGCCTGCCTCGTCGAGTGTCGGCAGGTTGCGCAGCGCAGGCGTCGTGAGCCGCTTCGTCGTCGTGACGGCGTAGGCCTTGACCTTGCCGGCCTCGATCTGCGGCGAGGTGTTGGTGGTCTGGTCGCACATGAGGTCGACCTGACCGCCGAGCAGGTCGGTCATGGCCGGTGCGGTGCCCTTGTAGGGCACGGTGGTCATGTCGGTCCTCATGCCTTGCTGGAACAGCAGCCCGCATAGGTGCGAGGCGGCGCCCAGGCCGGCGTTGGCGAGGTTGATCTTGCCCTTGTTGTCGGCCATCCACTTCTTCAGTTCGGCGAAGTTGTTGGCCGGCAGCGTGGAGCGCCCGATCAGCGTCATCGGCACGTCGTTGATCATGCCCAGGTACTCGAAGTCGTCGAGCGTCTTGTAAGGCATGTTGCGGTACAAGGACGGCGAGGTCGACATGCCGATGTGGTACAGCAGCAGCGTGTGCCCGTCGGGGGCGGCCTTGGCCACCTTGTTGGCGCCCAGCGTGCCACCGGCACCGCCGACGTTCTCGACCACGATGGTGGCGCCGCCCAGCGGCTTGCGCATGGCCTCGGCGAAGTCGCGTGCCACCTTGTCGGTGGGGCCGCCGGCCGCGAAGGGCACGACGATGGTGACGGTCTTGTCGGGGTAGGCGGCAGCGCTCGCGGCCACGGTCGTGGCGAAGAGGGCGGCCAGCAACTGGCGGGTCTTGGTCATGCGGTTTGTCTCCGGATTCTTGGCCAGGGGCGGGTGGGTCGGGCTACGGCTTGCACCGCCGTGCAAAGATGCTAGCCGTGCGCCGGCGCCGCCACGTCGCGGGAAACACGTACACGGGCCCGCTCTGCGGACTTGCCGCGCGCGTGTACGTTCAGTCGTAGCGCCGCGCGTCCTCGATCACCTTGCCGTCGTTGGGCAGGCTGCCCGGCGGCGCCAGCGTGACTTCGCCGCGCAGCTTGGTAACGTCGCGCAGCGTCTGCGTCACGGCCTGGACCAGGCCTTCGGGCGCGGCGGCCGCTTCGACGCGCAGCGTCATGCGGTCGTTGGCCATCTCGCCTTCGATCACCAGCCGGGCGCGGCCGATCTCGGGGTGGCGCTTCAGCACCTCGGCCACCTGGCCGGGGTGCACGAACATGCCGCGCACCTTCGCCGTCTGGTCGGCGCGGCCCAGCCAGCCGCGGATGCGCGTCTGGGTGCGACCGGTGGGGCAGTGGCCCGGCAGCACGGCAGACAGGTCGCCGGTGCCGAAACGCACCAGCGGGTAGTCGGGGTTGAGCACGGTGACCACGACCTCACCGACTTCGGGCGCCTGGCCGGGCTGCGGTTCGGGCACCGGTTCGCTGGTGCCGGGGCGCACGATCTCGACGATCACGCCCTCGTCGAGCACCAGGCCCTCGCGCGCCGCGGTCTCGTAGGCGATGAGGCCGACGTCGGCGGTGCCGTAGCTCTGGTAGGCGTGCACGCCGCGCGCCGCCAGCGCGTCGCGCAGCGCCAGCGGGAAGGCCTCGCCGCCGACCGAAGCCTTGGTCAGCCAGGGCAGCACGATGCCAGATTCGTCGGCCTTCTCCAGCGCGATGCGCAGGAAGCTCGGCGTGCCGGCGTAGGCCTGCGGGCGCAGCTCGGACATGGCCTGCAACTGCAGTTCGGTGTTGCCGATGCCGCCCGGGAACACGGTGCAGCCGATGGCGTGCGCGCCGGTCTCCATCATCGAGCCGGCCGGCGTCAGGTGGTAGCTGAAGCTGTTGTGCACCAGGTCGCCGGCGCGGAATCCGGCGGCGAACAAGGCGCGGCCGAAGCGCCAGTAGTCGGCGCGCTCGCCTTCGGGTTCGTAGATCGGCCCCGGCGACTGGAAGACGCGCCGCGCCGGCCGCGCGCCGCCCTGCGCGCGCCAGCCGATGGCCGAGAAACCACCGAAAGGGTCGCCACCGGCCGCGCGTGCGGCCTGCTGGCGCTGCAGCAGTTCGTGCTTGCGCGTCACCGGCAGGCGGGCCAGCGCGCTGCGCGTGGTGATGCCGGCAGCATCGACGCCGGCGAGCAGGGCGCCGAAGGCCGTGGTCGCCTGCGCGGCGCGCAGCTGGGCCGGCAGCGCGGCCAGCAGCGCCGCCTCGCGTGCCTCGGGGTCACGGGTTTCGAGCGTGTCGTAGTGTTCAGTGATCATGGCTGTGCCCTTGTGCTGCGCTTTGCAGGGTCGAGCCGGGGACGGCGCCGTGCCTTCATGACGCCAAGCCCACTTCTCGTTGCAGCTTCTTCGTCAGCCGGGCTGCCACCAGCGCGTGGGAACGACGCACCAGCGCATCCAGGTCGGTGGCTGCGAGACCGTGCTGGTGTCCGACCTGCACCCACTTGGCGCGGGCGAGGTAAGGCGCCGGGATCACGCCCGGCACACCGGTGAGTTCGAGGAAACGCTCGTCCTCGACCTTGAAGGAACAGGTACGGGCGCGGCCGGCGTCGAGCAGGAAGACGCAGAACATCCTGCCGCCGACGCTGTAGACGAGGTCGGCGCCCCACTTGATGTCTTCGGTGGCGCCGGGCAGCGTGGCGGCCAGCGCGCGCTGGGCTTCGAAATCCGGGGTCCGGCGCGGCCGCGTCATCAGTCTTCGCGCTCCCAGCGCGCCAAGCGTTTCTTCACCTCGTCGAGCAGCTTGCGTGTGTCGGCGGCACCCTTGAGGCTCTGCGTGTCCCACTCGGGCGTAAACATCAGCCGCCGCGCGATGCGGGCGCTGATCAGAGCGTCTTCAGTAGTCAGTTCGAGCACACGCTTGCCGCGCAGCTCGAAGCCCGCGCCGCGCTCGGCCAGGCCGAGGTCGCGCAGTGCGCGCCGCAGCGTGACCAGGGCCTCGTCGGGCTTGAACGGCGGCGGCGCGAAGCCGAACTCGTCGTCAGCCATGGGGGCGGCCCGCGAAACTGGCAAGCGGCCGCCGCGGAACCGGCTCTGCCGGGCCGCCAGCGGCGCCCCCTTGAGGGGGAGCGGCGAAGCCGCTACGGGGGTGGGTCACGACAACCACCGCTTGCGGCGCTTGTAGCTCTTCACGTCCCGGAAGCTCTTGCGGTCGCCGCCGCCCATGCCGAGGTAGAACTCCTTCACGTCCTCGTTCTCGCGCAGGTCCTTGGCCGCACCCTCCATGACGATGCGGCCGCTCTCCAGGATGTAGCCGTGGTCGGCATAGCGCAGCGCCATGTTGGTGTTCTGCTCGGCCAGCAGGAAGGTCACCTTCTCGCGCTGGTTGAGGTCCTTCACGATCTCGAACACCTCTTCGACGATCTGCGGCGCCAGCCCCATGCTGGGCTCGTCGAGCAACACCATCTTCGGGTTGGCCATCAACGCGCGGCCGATCGCGCACATCTGCTGCTCGCCGCCGCTGGTGTAGGCGGCCTGCGAGGTGCGCCGCGTCTTCAGGCGCGGGAAGTAGTTGTAGACCTTCTCCAGCGTGGCGGCCACCGCACCCTTGCCGTCCTTGCGCGTGTAGGCGCCGGTCATCAGGTTGTCCTCGATGCTCAGGTGCGCGAAGCAGTGGCGGCCTTCCATGACCTGGATCACGCCGCGGTCGACCATCTGCGACGTCGACAGCTTCTCGATGCGCTCGCCGCGCAGTTCGATGCTGCCCTTGGTGACCTCGCCGCGCTCGCCGGCGAGCAGGTTGGACACGGCACGCAGCGTCGTCGTCTTGCCGGCGCCGTTGCCGCCCAGGATCGCCACCACGCCGCCCTCGGGCACCTGCAGGCTCACGCCCTTGAGCACCAGGATGACGTGGTTGTAGATCACCTCGATGCCGTTGACGTTGAGAAGGATGTTCGACATGACTGCGTGACCTCTGAACTCATCGAAGCGTCGCACGCGGCGCTTCGATGAGGGCTCCGCGAGGAGCCCGCCCCGCTGGGCGGGGCTGGGGTGCCACAGACCCCTCCCTCTCGGAGGGAGGGGAAGGGGTGGGAGCCGTGTGATGGCTCGAAGAGCTGAGCCGCGCAGCGGCTCAGCTCTGGCACTCCGCCGGCGTGCGCGGCGTGATCTTCTTTTCGGCGGCGTACTTGGCCGCCGCGGCCTTGACCATCGGCTTGATGATCGCTTCGTCGGCCTGGTACCAGTCAGACGTGAAGTTCCACTTGCTGCCGTCCCAGGTGTGGATGCGCGCCCAGGCCGGACCCATGTGGTCGGCGCAGGTCGTGGACACCGGGCGCATCACCTCGCCGAAGCCCAGGGCCTCGAGCTTCTTCTGGTCGAGCGCCAGGTTCTCCAGGCCCCAGCGGGTCTGCGTCGCGGTCATCCACTTGCCCTTGCCGTAGCGCTCCTGCGCCCGCTTGACGCCCTCGACGGCGAGCATCGCGCTCATCGCACCACGCATGTACAGCACCGAGCCCACTTCTTCCTTCGGGCCGGTGCCCTGGCCCTTGTCGTGGACCATGGCCAGGATGTCCTTCGTGACCTTCGCGCTCGGGTGCGCGCCGTGCTGCATGGCCAGGCCGCTGTAGCCCTTGGCGCCTTCGCCGACGTCCTTGACGTCGGGTTCCGCGGCCGACCACCAGACGCCGTACATCTTCTCGCGCGGGTAGCCGGTGGCCTGGGCCTCCTTCAGCGCCACCGAGTTCATCACACCCCAGCCCCACAGCAGCACGTAGTCGGGGCGGCTCTGGCGGATCTGCAGCCAGGTCGCCTTCTGCTCGACGCCCGGGTGGGTCACGGGCAGCAGCTGGACGTCGAAGCCGTGGCTCTTGCCGCGCTCCTGCAGCAGCGCGATCGGCTCCTTGCCGTAGGGGCTGTCGTGGTAGACGAGCGCGAACTTCTTGCCCTTGAGCTTGTCGAAGCCGCCTTCCTTCTTGGCGATGTGCTGCACCAGCACGTCGGCGCCGACCCAGTAGGTGCCGGCGAGCGGGAAGTTCCAGCCGAAGACCAGGCCGTCCTGCGACTCGCTGCGGCCGTAGCCGGCGGTGATGAGCGGGATCTTGTCGACCGGCGCCTTGTCGGTGAGCGCGAACGTGATGCCGGTGGACAGCGGCTGGAACAGTGTCGCGCCGCCGTGTTTGCCCTTCAGGCGCTCGTAGCACTCGACGCCGCGCGCCGTGTCGTAGCCGGTTTCGCATTCTTCGTAGACGATCTTCACGCCGTTGATGCCGCCCTTGGCATTCACGAGCTTCAGATAGTCGGCGTAGCCGTTGGCCCAGGGGGCGCCGTTCGGGCCGTAGGCGCCGGTGCGGTAGGGCAATCCGGGGAAGAACTGCTCCTTGGCCTGCGCGTATGCAGGCGTGGCGCCGAACAGCGACGCGCCGGCGGCCGCGGCCGCGACGACTGCCAATAGGGACTTCAATTTCATGTCTGCCTCCAGAGGTTTGCGAAGTGGCACCCGTCGGTGCCGGGGGGTCTACGTGCTCAGGTCAACGGTCTGCGCCGCCTGCGGGTTCACGGGATTTGCACGGGGTCAATGCGGGAACGGCCACAGCCGCAGCTTTTCCTTGCCCGTGGCCCACAGGCGGGCGATGCCGTGCGGCTCGACGATCAGGAAGAACACGATCAGGGCGCCGAAGATCATGAAGACGATGTGCGAGACGGTCGCGGTGTCGATCGGGATGCCCACGGCATTGCCCAGCGCCGGCAGCAGCTGGTCCAGGATGATCGGCAGCATGACGATGAACGCGGCGCCGAAGAAGCTGCCCATGACCGAGCCGAGGCCGCCGATGATGACCATGAACAGGAGGTCGAACGAACGGTTGATGTTGAACGCCGCGGGCTCCCACGAACCGAGGTAGATGAAGGCCCACAGCGCGCCGGCGACGCCGACGATGAACGAGCTGACGGCGAACGCGCTGAGCTTGGCGTAGACGGGGCGGATGCCGATCACCGCGGCCGCCACGTCCATGTCGCGGATGGCCATCCACTCGCGGCCGATGTGCCCGCGCACCAGGTTCTTCACGAGGATGGCGAACACGGTGACGAAGATCAGGCAGAAGAGGTACTTCTGGACCGGCGTCACGATCGGCATGCCGAATACGTTCAGGCCGCCGACGGAAACCGACCCCGACGCGGAGTCGTTGGTGAGCCACTTGATGCGCAGGAAGGCCCAGTCGACGAAGAACTGTGCCGCCAGCGTCGCCACCGCCAGGTACAGCCCCTTGATGCGCAGGGACGGGATGCCGAAGATCACGCCGACCGCGGTGGCGAAGACGCCGCCCAGCAGCACGGCGGCCAGCAAGGGCATGCCGGGGATGCGGACGAAGAGGTTGTAGGCCGCGTAGGCGCCCACCGCCATGAAGGCCCCGGTGCCGAGCGAGATCTGGCCGCAGTAGCCGACCAGCACGTTCAGTCCCAGCGCCGCCAGCGCCAGGATCAGGAACGGGATCATGATCGCGCGCAGCAGGTATTCGTCGGCCAGCAAGGGCACGGCGACGAACGCCAGGACCAGCAGCACGGCGATGGCGATGCGGTCCTGCCGGATCGGGAAGACCTGCTGGTCGCTGCGGTAGCTGGTCTTGAACTGGCCGTTTTCGCGGTAGAACATTTAGCAACCCATTCGATGATCTTTTAGTTCCGGCACGCTTCGCTTGACTTGCTGCGCAAGTCAGCCTTCACTGAAAAAAGTCATTGACCGCGTCATACGCGGTCAATGATTTTTTCGCCGAACAGCCCCTGCGGCCGCACGAGCAGGAAGGCCAGCGCCAGCACGTAGGCGAACCAGATCTCGATGCCGCCGCCGAAGAAGGGGCCGATGTAGACCTCGGACAGCTTCTCGCCGACGCCGATGATCAGCCCGCCGATGATCGCGCCGGGCACCGAGGTCAGCCCGCCGAGGATCACCACCGGCAGCGCCTTCAGCGCCACCAGCGAGAGCGAGAACTGCACGCCCAGCTTGCTGCCCCAGATGATGCCGGCGACCAGCGCCACGAACCCGGCCACCGACCAGACGATGACCCAGATGCGGTCGAGCGGGATGCCGATGCTCTGCGCCGCCTGGTGGTCGTCGGCCACCGCACGCAGCGCGCGCCCGGTCTTGGTCTTCTGGAAGAACAAGGTCAGCAGTGCCACCAGCGCGGCGGCGATCGCGGCGGCGTACAGCTCTTCCTTGTTCACCAGGATGCCGCCGTCGAAGGTGCTCTCGAGCAGGAAGATCGGGTCCTTGGGCAGCCCGATGTCGATCTTGTAGATGTCGCTGCCGAACAGCGTCTGGCCGAAGCCGTCGAGGAAGTAGCTGATGCCCAGCGTGGCCATCAGCAGCGTGATGCCTTCCTGGTTGACGAGCTTGCCGAGCACCAGTCTCTCGATCACCCAGGCGACGGCGATCATGACCGCCATCGCGGCGACGAAGGCCAGCAGGTTGCCCAGGAGCTTGTTGTCGAAGCCCAGCAGCGCCGGAAACCACTCCGAGAAGCGCGCCATCGCCAGCGCCGCGAACAGCACCATCGCGCCCTGCGCGAAGTTGAACACGCCGCTGGCCTTGAAGATCAGCACGAAGCCGAGCGCGATCAGCGAATACAGCATGCCGGCCATGAGACCGCCGAGCAGGGTTTCGAGAAACGGTCCCACGCGGGCTCTCCTCAGTGGCTCGTACCGAGGTACGCGCTGATGACGTCGGGGTTGGCGCGCACCTCCTCGGGGGTGCCGTCGCCGATCTTCTTGCCGTAGTCGAGCACGACGACGCGGTCGGAGATGTCCATCACCACGCTCATGTCGTGCTCGATCAGCACGATGGTGGTGCCGTATTCGTCGTTGACGTCCAGGATGAAGCGGCACATGTCCTGCTTCTCCTCGACGTTCATGCCGGCCATCGGCT
>CAYJOA010000118.1:0-13752 GCA_964371495.1 uncultured Rubrivivax sp. | reverse complement strand
GTAAAGCCGCAGGCTAGGAGGCCGAGCGGCTTCTGCCGCGCGGACTCCTAGCCGGGCGGCGGTTCAGGCAGGCGGGCGATCAGGGCCTCGCCCTCGGCCGTGCTGCGGTTGACGGTGCGCGACACCGGCCAGGCCTGCAGTGCGTCGGGCGGGCAGGGCACGAGCAGCGGCGCCAGCCGCGCCGGATCCTGCACGTCGCGGGCCAGCCAAGTGGCCCAGTGCGGCGCCGCCAGCAGCGCCGGCATGCGGTCGTGAATCGGCGCCATCAAGGCATTGGCAGCCAGCGTGATCACGCAGCAAGTGAGCAGCCACTCTTCTGATTCATTCGGCCTCCAGGCTTCGAAGATTCCCGCCATGGCCAAGGGGTCGGCGTCGCGGGGGCGCAGGTACCAGGGTTGCTTGCCCGCCGGCGTGGCCTGCCACTCGTAGAAGCCGCTGGCCGGCAGCAGGCAGCGCCGGCGCCGCGCGGCCTGCCTGAAGGCGGGCTTGTCGAACAGCCCGTCGGCGCGCGCGTTGACGAGCTTGTGGCCGATCGTGGCGTCGTCGGCCCAGTGCGGGACCAGTCCCCAGCGCATGAGTTCGGCGACGCGTTCGCCGTCTCGAGTCTCGTAGACCACCGGCACCGGCGTCTGCGGCGTGACGTTCCAGCGCCGCGGAAAGGGCGTCACGCGGGTGACGCTGAAGCTCGACACCAGCGTCTGCGGATCGTAGGCAACGACGTAGCGGCCGCACATGGCCCGATCTTGTCACGCCTCCCCCGAGCGGGGGCCTAGCGATGGGGGCCCGCCAGGCTCCGCCCTCGTGGCGATGGGCGCGCCGCGCCGCGACACCGACGATGGCGGCCTGCGTTTGATGGAGCTGAGCCATGAACATCCTGTCCCGACTGTTTGCTCGCCTGCCGGCACAGCCGGCGGCTCATGCGGCGGCCGCGCCCGCCAGCCCCTCGCCCGACGAAGAAGTGCCTGGCGGCTGTGGCTGGTTCGACTCCAGCCACGAACTGCAATGCGGCTTGTGGGTGCGCGAGCACGCCTCGGCCGACGAGGTGGCGGCCGAGTTGCCGCTGGCGTCGTGGCTCGAGCTGCACCTGGCGGGGTGGCAGGCACAGGCACAGGCTTGATCCCGGGCCGGGCCGGTGCAACCGCAGTGCAGGCATGATCGCGGCATCCCTGACCGAGCCTGGAGTTGCCGATGACCTCACGCTGGCTGACCGCGCTGGCCCTTGCCGCGCTGCTGCTGGCCGCCTGCGGCGGCGGCACCGACCGCACCAAGGCGCAGCTGCGGCTGCTCAACGCCAGTGACGCCTATGCCGCGCTCGACCTGCGCGTCGAAGACCAGGTGCGTCAGGGCGGCGTGGCCTACGGCGCCGGCGCCGGCTACGTGGAGGTCGACACCGGCGAGGCCGACAGCGCCATCACGCGCAGCGGCTCGGCCACCGCGCTGCTGTCGTTCACGCCCGCGCTGGCGCGCGGCAAGTACTACACGGTGCTGGCCTACGGCGCCGAGGGTGCGCTGCGGCAGATGCTGATCGACGACAACGTCGCCGCCCCCGACAGCGGGCGGGCCTTGCTGCGTGTCGTCAACGCCGCGCCCGACGCCGGCGCCCTGGACATCTACCTCACCGGCGCCGACGAGCCGCTGGCGTCGGCGGTGCCGGTGCAGGCCGGCGCCGCGTTCGGCGTCGAAGGCAGCCTGCTCACCGTCAACAGCGCGACCTGGCGGCTGCGCGTCACCGCCGCCGGCAACAAGACCGACCTGCGACTCGACCTGGGCGCGCTGGCGCTGCCCAGCCGCGAGGTCGCGACGCTGGTGCTGACGCCCGGCCGCGGCGGTGTGCTCATGAATACCTTGCTGCTCGCGCAGCGCGGCAGCATCGCGCGCCAGGACACGGCGCTGGCGCGCGTGCGCGTGGCTGCCGGCGTGGCCGACAGCGGCGCCGTCAGCGCCACCGTCGGCGGCCACGTGCTGATGGCCAGCGTGGGCTCGCCGGCGGTCGGCCTGTATGCGCTGCTGCCGGCCGGTGCGCAGCCGCTGGCGCTGGCCGTCAACGGCGCGCCGCTGGCCGCCGCCGCGGTGACGCTGGCTGCCGGCGCCGACTACACGCTGCTGGTGCGCGGCACGGCCGCCGCGGCGCAGGCGAGCTGGATCGAGGACGATAACCGCCGCCCGGCCGACAGCGGCCACGCGCGACTGCGGCTGGTCAACGGCGTGGCCGAGCTGGCGGCGCCGCTGTCGATGACGGCGGATTTCGTGCCGGTGGCCGACGGCGTGACGGCTGGCGCGGCGTCGGCGTACGCCTCGCTGGAGGCCACCACGACGGCGCAACTGTCGGTGACGGCTGCCGGCCTGGCCGCGCCCCTGTTCGGCGCCGTCGAGCAGCGGCTCGACGCCGGCGCGGTGTACACGGTGTTCGTGGTCGGTGCGCCGGGCGCCGCCGTGGGCATTCTGCGCAAGGACCGCTGAGGCCGCGAGCGGCCCGCGCGGCACGCCTGGGCCGGCGGCGGCCTCAGGCCAGGCGGCCGGTCTGGAAGTCCTGCACCGCCTGGAAGATCTCCTGCTGCGTGTTCATCACGAAGGGCCCGTACTGGGCGATCGGCTCGTTCAACGGCCGGCCGGCGACGACGATGGCGCGGGCGCCGGCGCTATCGGCGAGCAGCGCCACGCCGTCGGCTTGCGGCGTGTTGGCCAGGATCGCCAAACGTTGCAGCGGCACCGCCGTGCCGGTGATGTGCAGCGCGCCACGATAGACATAGACGAAGGCGTTGTGGGTGGCCGGCAGCGGCAGTTCGAGGGCCGCTCCCGGCTCCAGGTGCAGGTCCAGGAACACCGGTTCGGTGACCTCGCGCTGTATGGCGCCGGCCACACCCAGCGCGCGGCCGGCGATCACGCGCACGCGCACCCCTGGCGCGACGGCCTGCGGAACTTCGTGGGCCGGGATGTCGCGGTACCAGGGCTCGCGCATCTTGTCGCGCGCCGGCAGGTTGAGCCAGAGCTGGAAGCCCTCCATGCGGCCGGCCTGCTGCTCGGGCATCTCGCTGTGCACGAGGCCGCGGCCGGCGGTCATCCACTGCACGCCGCCGGGCCCGACCAGCCCCTCGTGGCCGGCCGAGTCGCGGTGGCGCATGCGGCCGTCGAGCATGTACGACACGGTCTCGAAGCCGCGGTGCGGGTGGTCGGGAAAGCCGCCGATGTAGTCGCCCGGGTTGTCGGTGCCGAAGGCGTCGAGCATCAGGAAAGGGTCGAGCCGGCGCTGCAGGTCCTGCGTCAGCACGCGCACGAGCTTGACGCCGGCGCCGTCGCTGGTGGCCTGGCCCTGGACCAGGCGTTCGACGCTGCGCGGCGTGGTGACGGCAGTGGGGTGGGTGACGGTGTTCATGCCGACACTTTAGCCAGCGCCGCGGCGGCCGGGGTTGCACGGCCCTGCACGCTGCGTTCAGCGGCGCTGGTGTTAGGCTGCCGGCCTGCGAAGCGCACGGAGGACGAGCGATGAAAGCGGTCTGGAACGGCACCACAGTGGCCGAGAGCGACGACACCGTGGTCGTCGAGGGCAACCATTACTTCCCGGCGGCGTCGCTGAAGCCCGAATTCATCCTGCCCAGCAACACCAAGACGATGTGCTCGTGGAAGGGCCAGGCCAGTTACTACACCCTGTTCGTGAACGGCGACGCCAACCCCGACGCGGTGTGGTTCTACCCCGAGCCCAAGGAAGCGGCAGCCCAGATCAAGGACCGCGTGGCGTTCTGGAAGGGCGTGCAGGTCACCGATTGAGGCGCCGCGATGCGCGCGCTTGCGGCGTCGGGCGAGGCGCTCCCGGACCTCGGCGCCAGGCACGGCCGCCGGCTGCGGGAAGTCTGGCGCTCGGCGGGCTGGCCCTGCCGCGATGCGCTGGAGCTGGACCTGCTGGCCGCCGGCCTGCTGGCGCGTGAGTTCGATACCCAGGGGCGCGAGACGCTGCTTGTCAGCCAGGCCGGCATCCAGTGGCTGGCCGCCGCCCGCCGCAAGCACCAGACGGCACTGGACGACCACGAGGCCCTGGTGGGCCGCGTCGGGCGCGAGATGCAGCGCAGCGGACGCATCGTCTGGCGCGGACTGAGCCTGCGCGCGCCGTTGCCGGGAGCAGACGGCGCCACGCGCTGGGCGCTGGCCAAGCCGGATGTCTTCTCGATCCGCCACACCACCGTCGAGGACCATGTCGAACCCGTCGTGCACGAGATCAAGGTGCGCCGCGCCGATCTGCTGTCCGACCTGCGCCGGGCCGACAAGGGCGCGGCCTACCTGGCGCTGGCCAGCCAGTGCTGGTACGTCCTGCGCCGCGGCATTGCCGGCGCCGACGACGTGCCGCCGGCGTTTGGCGTGATGCTCGCCGATGGCCAGGGGCTGGAGGTGGCGCGCCCGGCGCCGCGGCGCCCGGCGCGGCTGCCGTTCGCTTTGTGGGTGGCGCTGGCGCGTGCCAACGCCGAGCCGGCGCACGACGACGGGCAGGCGTTGCTGGGCGCGCCGCTGCCCGACGCCGGCGACAGTCCTCGCTGGTTCTGAGGCGGGCGGCAGCGGTGTTCGGCTGGCTGTTGCGACTCGTCGGACCGGCGCCGCCCGTCGCTGCGCCGCCGCCGCCGCCGGCTGTCGACAAAACCCCCGCGCCGGCTGCCGACGTGAGCGCCGGCTTCGGCCAGCGACGGCCCCTGGTGGACCGTTCCGGCCACGTCGCCGGCTTCGAGCTGCGCCTGCCGTCGGCCACCGAGCGGCGCCTGGCGGCGCGCGTCGACGAGGTCTCGGCCGCGGCGCAGTACACGGCGCTGCTGGCGGCCGCGCATGGCGTGACAGCCACCGGCCGACAGGCGCTGGTGTGCGTACCGGCGCCATTGCTGGCGCGGCCGGCCGTCGCCGCGCAAGCCGGCGCCGGCCTGTGGTTGCTGCCGGTCGGCGGGCACGCCGAGGCGGCAGCGGCGCAGGGCCTGCGCACCAGCGCCGCGCGCGTCGGCGTCGCCGACGGTCCGCCCGAGCGCGCCCCGGCGGCCGACTTCGTGCTGCTGCAGGCCAGTGCGGGCGGCCTGGACACCCTGCTGCTGTCGGCCCAGCGCTGGCAGCAGGCGCGGCCGCGGCTGCCGCTGGTGGCGCTGGGGCTGGAGAGCATCGACGACGTCGAAAGCGCGCTGGCCGGCGGCGTCGCGCTGGCCGGCGGGCGTTTTGCGCGCGGCGGCGGCGTGGCGCAGGCCAAACCCCTGCAGGCCGCCGCGCACCGCATCTGCGAGTTGCTCAACCACCTGGCGCTGGACCGCGACACCGCCATCGTTGCCGATGCCGTGCGCGCCGACGTCGTGCTGTGCTACCGGCTGCTGCGCTGGGCCAACAGCCCGGCCATCGGGCTGACGCGGGGCGTCGAATCCGTCGAGCAGGCGGTGGCACTGCTCGGCCGCAAGGAGCTGACGCGCTGGTTGTCGGTGATGCTGCTGTCGGCGGCCGGTGGGCGACAGGCCTCGGCGGCCCTGCAGGAGCACGCACTGGCGCGTGGGCGGCTGCTGGAGTCGCTCGTGCGCAAGAGCCGCACGGCGCCGCCCGAGGCGCTGTTCACGGTGGGCCTGCTGTCGCAGCTGGACCTGATGCTGCAGATGCCGCTGGCCTCCGCGTTGGCACCGCTGCGCCTGTCCGAAGCCGCCAGCGAAGCGCTGCTCCGCGGCCGCGGCCCCTGGGCCGACCCGCTGGCGCTGGCGGTGGCGCTGGAAGGTGACGACGAGGTGCTGTTGGCCGCGCTGGCTGCACCGTATGGCGGCACCGAGGCCGTGCTGGCGGAGGCTGAACGCGCCTGGGCCTGGGCCGCCGGGCTGGTCGAAACCCGCGGCCCCCCGGCTTGAGGGGTGCCGCGTGGCAGGCCCGCAAGCGGCCGGCGCCGGCCGCGCATCCAGGGGGGGAAGCCCGGGCACCGGGCGTTTGGCCGCCAGCGCACAATCCGCGCCTTGTTCCTGCGGGCCCGCGCCGGCCAGAAGCTGGCGCCAGGACCCCCCATGCCGGAGTACCGCTTCGATGCGCATCTTGAACGCCGCACTGTCCACGTTGGTCCTGGTTGCCGCTCTGGCCGCCGGGCCCGCCGCCGCCGCCCCCGGCCTGCCGTCCACCAACGTGGCCTGGCTGCCGGCGGCGGCCGACGCCGACATCGAACGCGCCTTCGCCCAGGCGCGTGCCGAGGGCAAGCCGGTGCTGCTGTACTGGGGCGCCACCTGGTGCCCGCCGTGCAACCAGCTCAAGGCGACCTTCTTCAACCGCCAGGACTTCGCCGCGCTGTCCAAGAGCTTCGTCGCGGTGCACGTCGACGGCGACCGCCCGGGGGCGCAGAAGCTGGGGCGCCGCTTCAAGGTCACCGGCTACCCGACGCTGGTGCTGTTCACGCCCGCGGGCGCCGAGATCACGCGGCTGCCCGGCGAAGCCGACGCGCCGCAGGTGATGGCCGTGCTGCAGCTCGGCCTGACCGGTGGCCGGCCGGTGAGGGCCGTGCTGGCCGACGCGCTGGCCGGCAAGGCCTTGCCGGCCAACGAATGGAAGCTGCTCGCCTTCTACTCGTGGGCCACCGACGACCAGCAACTGCTGCCGCGCGCCGAGGTGCCCGCCGCGCTGGTGCGCCTGGCCGCTGCCAGCCCGGCCGGCGAGGCCGAGACACAAACGCGGCTGTGGCTGAAGGCGCTGGCCGCCAGCGACGACGGCCAGGGCGTCAAGCCCGACGCCGCGCTGCGCGCGCGCGTGCTGCGTGTGCTGGCCGACCCGGCGCTGGCGCGCGCGCAGATGGACGCCCTCACCGGCAGCGACGCCGCGGCCATCGTGGGCGTGCTCGAGCCCGAGGGCAGCCCCGCAAGGGCGCCGCTGGTGGCCGCCTTCGAGGCCGCGCTGCGCCGGCTCGAAGCCGACACCACGCTGTCGCGCGGCGACCGGCTCGGTGCGCTCGCCGGCCGCGTCGAACTCGCGCGCATGGAGGCGCCCAACGATGCGGTGCAGGTGACGCTGCCCGAGGCCTTGCTCAGGGAGGTGCGCGAACACATGGCGCGCGCCGACCGCGAGATCAGCGACGGCTACGAACGCCAGGCCGTCATCACCTACGCCGGCAGCGTGCTCGGCCGCGCCGGCCTGTGGGCCGACAGCGACGCGCTGCTCAAGGCCAACCTGGCGCGCAGCCATTCGCCGTATTACCTGATGAGCCAGCTCGGCAGCAACGCGCGCAAGCAGGGCCGCAAGGACGAAGCCTTGAACTGGTACGCGCAGGCCTACGACAAGAGCGAGGGGCCGGCGACGCGGCTGCAGTGGGGTTCGGGCTATTTCAGCGCCCTGGTCGACCTGGCGCCGCAGGACGCCGCGCGCATCGAGAAGACCGCGGCGCAATTGCTGGCCGAGGCGGCACGCGACAGCGGCGCCTTCGAAGGCCGCAGCGTGCGTTCGCTGCAGCGCATCGGCGCCAAGCTCGTGCGCTGGAATGCCGACGGCAGGCAGGCCGCGGCCTTGCGCCGCCTGCAAAGGCAGCTGGACGCGCTGTGCCCCAAGGTCGACGCCGCCGACGGCCAGCGTGCCGCCTGCGAAGTGCTGCTCAAGCCGGCCGATAAGAAGGCAGAGAAGGCGGCATGAAGCCGGACGACGACATCGACCAGGCGCGGCGCCGCCTGGCCGCGCTGCTGCTGGGCACGCCGCTGGCCGGTGCGCTGCATGCGGCGCCTGCGGCGCCGGCCGCCCCCGCCGACGGCGGCGACTTCACCGCCCGCTGGGTGCACGCCTTCGCCGCCTACGGGCCACCCAAGTACGGGCCGGACTTCACGCACTTCGACTATGTCGAAGCGAACGCCCCCAAGGGCGGCACGCTGCGGCTGAAGAACCCCGACCGCCGCACCAGCTTCGACAAGTTCAATCCCTGGACGACACGCGGCAACGCGCCGGCGGGCATCTTCATCTGGATGGTCGAGACGCTGGGCCACCTGTGTCAGGACGAACCTCTCACCGTCTACGGCCTGCTGGCCGAGTCGATGAATGTCGCTCCCGATTTCGGCAGCGTCACCTTCCGCATCCGCCCCGAGGCGCGTTTCCACAACGGCGACCCGGTGCTGGCCGAGGACGTCAAGCACAGCTACACGATGCTCGCCAGCAAAGGAGCGAGCCCGGCCTACCAGACCGCGGTGGCTGGGCTGGCCCGCGTGGAAGTGCTGGACAGCCGCACGGTGCGCTTCGATTTCAACGAGAAGTCGCGCGAGCAGGTCTTCGTCGCCGCCCTGATGCCGGTGTTCAGCCGCAAGTGGGGCGAGGGCAAGCCCTTCGACGAGGTCGTCAACGAGCACCCCATCCTCAGCGGCCCCTACCGCATCGACAAGGTCGACATGCCGCGGCGCATCGAGTTCACGCTCGACCCCGACTACTGGGGCAAGGGTCTCGCGGCGCGGCGCGGGCACTTCAACTTCGAGCGCGTCGTCTACCGCATGTACAGCGACAACCTGATCGCGCTCGAGGCCTTCAAGGCCGGCGAGTTCGACCTCATCAAGGAGTACCGCTCGCGCACCTGGGTGCGCCAGCACAAGGGCGTGAAGTGGGACGACGGCCGCATCGTCAAGGTCGACCTGAAGACCGGCTTCGGCTACTACATGCAGGCCTACAACATCAACATGCGGCGGCCGCTGTTCCAGGACATCCGCGTGCGCGAGGCGCTGGTCTACACCTACGACTTCGAGACGCTGAACAAGACCAAGGTCTTCACGCGCGTCAACAGCGCCTTCAACAACACCGAGTTCGCGGCCCGGGGCCTGCCCGGTGCGGGCGAGCTGGCGCTGCTGGAGCCCTTCCGCGCCGAGCTGCCGCCGCGCGTTTTCGGCCCGCCCTTCGTCGCGCCGCGCACCGACGCCAGTCCCCATGCCCTGCGCCAGAACCTGCTCAAGGCGCGCGCGCTGCTCGAGCAGGCGGGCTGGAAGCTCGACGCCGACGGCGTGCTGCGCAATGCCCAGGGCGAGCCCTTCGAGTTCGAGTACATGCAGCCACTGGTGACGAGCAACGTCGACTGGCAGCGCAACCTGCGCAAGCTCGGCATCACGATGAAGGACCGCGTCGTCGACTTCGCGCTATACCGCCGCCGCATCCAGGCCTACGACTACGACATGGTGACGATCGCCGAGGGCACGTTCACGCTGCCCGAGGCGGGGACGCTGTCGGCGCTGTACGGCAGCAAGAGTTACGCCGAGCCCGGCAACGACAACTACCGCGGCGTCAACAGCAGGGTCGCCGATGTGTTGATCGCCGCCATCCGCGACGCGCGCTCGATGGCCGAGCTGCGCAACGCCGCGCGCGCCTTCGACCGCGTCGTGACCTGGAGCTTCTGGCAGATCCCCGACCTGTTCAGCGCCACCGAGAACGTGTCGCACTGGAACAAGTTCGGCAAGCCCAAGGTGATGGCGCCGTATTTCCGCGCCGACACCATCATCAGCGGCTTCATCGAGCACGGCCCGTGGCCGCTGTGGACCTGGTGGGACAAGTCGCTGCCACTCTCGGCAGCCAAGAAAGCCTGAAACGATGCTGGCCTACATCCTCAAACGACTGGCGCTGATGGTGCCCACCCTGCTGGGCCTGCTGCTGCTGACCTTCGTGGTGCTGCAGTTCGTTCCCGGCGGGCCGGTGGAGACCATCCTCGCCGAGGCGCGCGCCGGCGGCGGCAGCGAAGGCATCAGCTACAAGGCCGGCCGCGACGTCGACGCCAAGCAGCGCGAGGAGCTGATGAAGCAGTTCGGCTTCGACAAGCCGGCGCACGAACGCTTCTTCAAGATGATCGGCGACTACGCGCGCTTCGACCTCGGCAGGAGCTTCCTGCAGAACAAGACGGTGTGGGAGCTGATCAAGGAGAAGCTGCCCGTGAGCATCTCGCTCGGCTTGTGGACCTTCCTCATCAGCTACGCCATCAGCATCCCGCTGGGCGTGGCCAAGGCGGTGGGCGAGGGCTCGCGCTTCGACGTCGCCACCACCTTCCTGGTGCTGCTGGGCTATTCGATCCCGGGCTTCGTGCTCGGCGTGCTGCTGATCGTGCTGTTCGCCGGCGGCACCTTCTACGACTGGTTCCCGCTGCGCGGCCTGACCTCGGACAACTTCGCCGAGCTGTCGACCTGGGACCAGGTCAAGGACTACTTCTGGCACCTGACGCTGCCGTTGACCTGCCTGGTGATCCACAGCTTCGCGGTGGTGACGCTGCTGACCAAGAACACCTTCGTCGAGGAGATCCGCAAGCAGTACGTGCTGGTGGCGCGCAGCAAGGGCCTGAGCCAGGAACGCGTGCTCTACAAGCACATCTTCCGCAACGCGCTGATCCCGCTGGTGACGGGCTTCCCGGCGGCCTTCGTCGGCGCCTTCTTCACCGGCAGCGTGCTGATCGAGACCCTGTTCTCGCTCGACGGGCTGGGCCTGCTGAGCTACGAGAGCGTGATCCGGCGCGACTACCCGGTGGTGCTGGGGTCGCTGTACCTGTTCGCGCTCATCGGAGTCGTGGTGAAGTTGGCATCGGACCTGCTGTACACGGTGGTCGACCCGCGGGTGCAGTTCGCCTCGGTGGGCAAGTGAGCGTAAGACCATGAGCGCCGTTCTGCCCACCCCCTCGTCCGACACCGCCACCGCGCCGGCCGCCGCGGTGATGCCCGCCTCGCCCAACGCCCGCGCCTGGGCGCGCTTCAAGCGCAACCGGATGGGCTACGTTTCGCTGTGGATCTTCGGCGTGCTGCTGCTGCTGGCCACCTTCGCCGAGCTGATCAGCAACGACCGGCCGCTGCTGGCGCGCATCGGTGGCCAGTGGCACGTGCCGGTGCTCAGCAACCCCAGCGAACGCACGCTGGGCGGCGACTTCGACACCGGGACCGACTGGAAGGACCCGCTGATCGACGAGCTGCTGGCGCGGCCCGGCAACATCGCGCTGTTCACGCCCAACCCGCACTCGGCCGACTCGCTCGACTATTTCGACCCCGCGCTGCCGCCCGCCGCGCCGAGCGCGCGCAACTGGCTGGGCACCGACAGCCGCGGCCGCGACCTGCTGGCGCGGCTGATCTACGGCTTTCGCATCAGCGTCTGGTTCGCGCTCGCGCTGACCGCCGTGGGCACGGCCATCGGCATCCTGGCCGGCGCGCTGCAGGGTTATTTCGGCGGCAAGGTCGACCTCGTGCTGCAGCGTTTCGTCGAGATCTGGGGCGCCCTGCCCGAGCTCTACCTGCTGATCATCTTCGCCTCGGTGTTCGAGCCCTCGCTGCTGCTGCTGCTGATCCTGCTCAGCCTGTTCGGCTGGATCGGCCTGTCCGACTACGTGCGCGCCGAGTTCCTGCGCAACCGCGGGCTCGAGTTCGTGAAGGCGGCGCGGGCGCTGGGCCTGTCCAACGCGCAGATCATCTGGCGCCACGTGCTGCCCAACAGCATGACGCCGGTGATCACCTTCATGCCGTTTCGCATGGCCGGCGCGATCCTGGCGCTGACCTCGCTGGACTTCCTGGGACTGGGCGTGCCGCAGAGCGTGCCCAGCCTGGGCGAGCTGCTGCGGCTGGGCAAGGAGAACCTGGACGCCTGGTGGATCATCGGCAGCACCTTCGTCGTGCTGGTGGGCACGATGCTGCTGCTGACCTTCATCGGCGACGCGCTGCGTGACGCCTTCGACACGCGGAAATCCTGATCATGGCCACGCCCCTGCTCCAGGTGGACCACCTCACGGTGCGCTTCGGCGCCAGCACCGTCGTCGACGACGTCTCCTTCGCCATCGCCGCCGGGGAGAAGTTCGCGCTCGTCGGCGAATCCGGGTCGGGCAAGAGCATCACCGCGCTCAGCGTGCTGCGCCTGGTCGATGCCGCCACCACCACGGGTGCAATCCACTTCGCCGGCGACGACCTGATGCTGAAGAGCGAACGCCAGATGCGCAGCATCCGCGGCGGCAGTATCGGCATGATCTTCCAGGAACCGATGACGGCGCTGAACCCGCTGTTCACGGTGGGCAACCAGATCGCCGAGGTGCTGACGCTGCACGAAGGCCTGGCCAAGAAAGCCGCGCACGCCCGCGCCGTCGAGCTGCTGGCGCGCACCGGCATCCCCGAACCCGCGCAGCGTGTCGACGCCTACCCGCACCAGTTGAGCGGCGGCCAACGCCAGCGCGCGATGATCGCGATGGCGCTGGCCTGCCGGCCGCGGCTGCTGATCTGCGACGAGCCAACGACGGCGCTGGACGTCACCATCCAGGCCCAGATCCTGGACCTGCTCGACGAACTGCAGGCCGAGCTGGGCATGGCCCTGCTGTTCATCACGCACGACCTCAACCTGGTGCGCCGTTTCACGCACCGCGTCGGCGTCATGGAACGCGGCCGGCTGGTCGAGCTGGGCGCCACTGCAGCGGTCTTCGGCGCGCCGGAGCATGTTTACACGAAGAAGCTGCTGGCCAGCCGGCCCGAGCGCGTCGTGCAGCCGGTGCCGGCCGATGCGCCGCTGCTGGTGCAGGGCGACAACGTCGGTGTCAGCTTCAGCTTCAAGGAAGGTCTGTTCGGCAAGCGCCAGTTCCAGGCCGTCAAGGGCGCCACGCTGACGCTCAAGCGCGGCGAGACGCTGGGCATCGTCGGCGAGTCGGGGTCGGGCAAGACGACGCTGGGCATGGCGCTGCTGGCGCTGCAGGGCCTGTCGTCGGGCAGCGTGAGCCTGGACGGCCAGCGCATCGACAACGCCGAGCGCCAGCAGCTGCGTGCCATGCGCCGGCGCATGCAGGTGGTGTTCCAGGACCCCTACGCTGCGCTGTCGCCGCGCATGACGATCGGCCAGATCGTCGGCGAAGGCCTGGCCCTGCACCGCAGCGAACTCAGCGCCGCCGAACGTGACCAGCTGGTGCTGCAGATGCTGGACGAAGTCGGCCTGTCCGAACGCGGCGGCGTGGCCGGCGTGCTGCAACGTTATCCGCACGAATTCAGCGGCGGCCAGCGCCAGCGCATCGCGATCGCGCGCGCCGTCGTGCTGCGGCCCGAGGTGCTGGTGCTCGACGAGCCGACTTCGGCGCTGGATGTCTCGGTGCAGCAGCAGGTCCTCAAGCTGCTGAGCGAGCTGCAACGCCGCTACGGCATGAGCTACATCTTCATCAGCCACGACCTGGCGCTGGTGCGCGCGATGTCGCACCGCGTGATGGTGATGAAGAACGGCGACGTGGTCGAGGAGGGCGAAGCCGAAGCGCTGTTCGCCGCGCCGCGCCAGCCCTACACGCAGGAGCTGCTGGCGGCCGCGCACCTGGAGCCCGTGGCGGTCTGAGATGCGTGCACGCACAATCGACGTTTTGCCGGGCCAACGAACATGAGTCGACCGATCCTGGACGAATCGCGCATCCACCCTGCGGTGCGTGAACGCATCGCCAGCCACTTCGATGCCACGCTGCGCGAGGTTCAGGACGCCGTGGACCGGAACGCCGTCGTCGTGGTGGGCATGCGGCAGAACCCGTTCTGCCGCAAGGCGCGCAAGCTGCTGTGCGCCGCCGGCGTGCCCTTCCAATACCTCGAGTACGGCAGCTATTTGAGCGAATGGCGCCGCCGCAACGCGCTGAAGATGTGGACCGGCTGGCCGACCATGCCGATGGTCTTCGTCAAGGGCGTGTTCGTCGGTGGTGCCGAAGACCTGCAGCGGCTGATCCAGCGGGGCGAGCTGAAGTCGATGGTGGCCTGAGCGCGGGGCGGCGCTCATCGGCCGATGCGACGGGCCGGGTCCGGCCCGTTGCGGACCTTGCCGAATGTCCGCTTTATGCGCTCGACGTCTTGCGCG
>CAYJOA010000117.1:0-13873 GCA_964371495.1 uncultured Rubrivivax sp. | reverse complement strand
TCAGCCGATCGGATTTCTGGAACGACTTCTGGCGCTTGAACATGCCCTTGCGGTAGAAGGGGAAGAGCTGGAAGAAGGTGCGGATCTTCAGCCAGCGCCCGTACAGGCCCATCGGCTCGAACAGCACGAAGGCCACCAGCACGACGCCGTAGACGGCCGACTGCAGCCCCGGCGCCTGGCCCACCGCGGCAGGCAGGAAATCCTTGCCGAGCGAGATCAGCTGCGGCATCGAGATCAGGAAGATCGCGCCCAGGAACGCGCCGTGCACCGAACCGAGGCCGCCGATCACCACCATCAGCAGCAGGTCGATCGACTGCAGGATGTTGAACTGGTCCGGCGACAGGAACTGGATTTGGTGCGCGTACAGCGCCCCGCCCAGCCCGGCCAGCGCCGCCGACAGCGAGAACGACAGGGTCTTGTAGCGCGCCAGGTGGATGCCCATGCTCTGCGCCGAGATCTCGGAGTCGCGGATGGCGACGAAGGCGCGGCCGGTGGGCGAGCGCAGCAGGTTCAGGATGACCAGCGTGGCCAGCACCGTGACGCCCAGGCACAGGAAGTAGAAGGGCGTTCCCGACTCGACCTGCCAGCCGCCCAGGTGCGGTGGCTGCACGAACAGGCCGGCATTGCCGCCGGTGACCGACTCCCAGCGCGCCAGGACCTCTTCGACGACGAAGCCGAAGGCCAGCGTGGCGATGCCGAGGTAGATGCCCTTGACGCGCAGCGCCGGCAGCCCGACGACGACGCCGACCGCCGCCGACAAGGCGCCGGCCGCCGCCAGCGAGACCGGAAAGGGCACCCCGGCATTGCCGAGCACGGCCTGCGTGTAGGCACCGACGCCCAGGAAGGCGGCGTGGCCGATCGAGAACAGGCCGGTGTAGCCGGCCAGCAGCATCAGGCCCAGGCCGACCACCGAGTAGATCAGCACGAAGGTCAGCTGCGCCAGCCAGTATTCGGGCAGCAGCCAGGGCGACAACAGCAGGAAGAGGCACAGCGCCGAATACCACAGCACATGCCCGCCGTGCTGGGCCAGGCGGATGTCCTGCTCGTAGCTGGTCTTGAAGATGAATCGCATGGCGTGGCCCGGTCAGACTTTCTTGCGCAGCGACTCGCCGAACAGCCCGTTGGGCTTGACCATCAGCATCAGCAGCACCACCACGTAGGCGGCGATGTCCTTGAAGCCCTCGGGCAGGTAGAAACCCGCGAGTGCCTCGACGACGCCGATGATCAGGCCGCCGACGATGGCGCCGGGCAGGCTGCTGAAGCCGCCCACCACGGCGGCCGGAAAGGCCTTCAGCCCGATGAAGCCCATGTTCGCGTGCACGAAGGTGATAGGCGCCAGCAGCAGACCGGCGATCGCCGCCACGCCGGCCGCCAGCGCCCACACCAGGCCATTCAGACGCTGCACCGGGATGCCCATGTAGTAGGCCGCGAGCTGGTTCTGCGACGACGCCTGCATCGCCAGGCCGATGCGGCTGTAGCGGAACAGCGCGAACAGGCCCAGGCACAGCACCGCGGTGGCGACGATGACGACCATCTGCTCGACGTTGACGACCAGGCCGCCGAGCCGCGCGATGTCGTCCTTGTAGGGCACCGGCAGCACATGGGTTTCGGTGCCGATGCCGGGGATCATGGTGATCAGACCGCGCGCGACGTAGCCGATGCCGATGGTCAGCATGACGATCGAAAACGCCGGCTGGCCCAGGATCGGGCGGATCACCGCGCGCTCGACGAGCAGCCCGAACAGCGCCATGGCGCCGATCGCCGACGGCACCGCCAGCCAGTACGGCCAGCCCAGCATCGTCATCAGCGCCAGGCCGCCGAAGGCGCCCAGCATCATCAGCTCGCCCTGCGCGAAGCTGACCGTCTCGGTGGCCTTGTAGATGAGCACGAAGCCGAGCGCGATCAGCCCATAGATGCAGCCCTGGGCGACGCCGCCGATGACGAGCTGGATCAGATACAACGGGTCTCCTGCGGCGGCATCTCGGGGGCTGGTCTGGGCAAGCGGGCATGCTAGCCGCCCGCGGCGACGCGGGCACTCGATGGAAACGCTGACGCGCCGCTGCGCGGTCACGGCGCCGTGCTGTCGGACGCCGCCTACAGGCCCTCATGGCAACAGCCGATGGCCGCCGGTGCC
Organism: uncultured Rubrivivax sp.; assembly: GCA_964371495.1. GTDB lineage: Bacteria > Pseudomonadota > Gammaproteobacteria > Burkholderiales > Burkholderiaceae_C > Rubrivivax. Next base: position 11,739 of record CAYJOA010000117.1, on the reverse strand, counting down.
CGTGATTTGCAAGAATGGGCCTCGAGCAACGGCAGCCCCGGCCGCACCGTGAAGACCCCCGTCCGCACCTTCCTGATCGAAGACAGCCCGCTGATCCGCCAGAACCTCATCGGCATGCTCGAGGAACTGGCGCCGGTACGCGTGGTGGGCGCCGCTGCCACCGAAAGCGACGCCGTGCGCCAGCTCAGCGCCGGCGAACCGGAGTGCGAGCTCGTCATCGTCGACATCGTGCTCGCCCAGGGCACGGGCTTCGGCGTCCTCGGCGAGCCGGCCGTCAGGCGGCCGGGGCGCCAGTTCGTCGTGCTGAGCAATTACGCCACCTCGGAGGTGTCGCGGCGCGCACTGCAGCTCGGCGCCCAGCGCGTGTTCGACAAGTCCAACGACATCGAGGCGCTGGTCGACTACTGCCGGCAGCTCGCCGCGCCCGCGGCGTGACGGCGCTACTGGATCAGGCCGTTCTTCAGCGCGTAGTAGGTGAGGTCGCTGTTGGTCGCCAGGCCCAGCTTTTCCATCACCCGCGAGCGGAAGGTGCTCACTGTCTTGACGGACAGCGACAGGCTCTCGGCGATGTGGCCGATCGTTTCGCCCTGCGCCAGCCGCAGGAAGACCTGCAGCTCGCGCTCGGACAGCTTCTCGTGCGGCGGACGGCTGTCGTCGGAGCCGAGGTTGCGGGCCAGCAGCTCGGCCACCGTCGGCGTGATGTACTTGCGCCCCAGCGCCACGGTGCGGATCGCGGTCACGATCTCCTCGGGCTCGCAGTCCTTGTTCAGGTAGCCGGCGGCGCCCTGGCGCAGCAGCACGGTGGCGTAGTGCTCGGCCGGAAAGCCCGACAGGATCAGCACCGGCAAATCGGGCGCGCGCGCATGCACCGCGGCCAGCGCGTCGATGCCGTTCTGGTCGGGCATAGAGACGTCGAGCAGCAGCACGTGGACGTCGCCCTGGCGCAGGATGTCGATCGCATCGCGCCCGCTGCTGCCCTCGGCGACGACCCGCAGGTCGACCTGCTCCGACAGGAACTGGCGCAGGCCGCTGCGCACGATGGCATGGTCGTCGATGATGGCGATATTGATCATGGTCCGGGCCTGCCGATGCCGGTCCATTCTAGGGTCAGGGGGCCAGGATGTTGAAGAGCGCCGTGGACCGCATGCTGCGCCTGCGCTTTGCCTTCCCGCTCGTCCTGCTGGCCGCCGGGGCGCTGCTGCTGGTGAGCGAGATTTCTTACCACGGTGCCAGCGACGCCGTGCGGGCGACGCGCCAGCACGTGCAGGCCAGCAGCGACATGCGGCGCGTGCTGCAGCTCATCACCGACGCCGAGACCGCCCAGCGCGGCTACGTGCTGACCGGCAGCGAGGACTTCCTGGAGCCCTACCGGACGGCCATCGAGGCCATGCCCAAGGCGCGCGAGGCGGTGCTGAGCTACCTGGCCCAGACCGGGCAGGAAAGCGAGCTGCTCGCACTGTCGCGGCTGGTCGAGACCAAGCTGTCGGAGGTGCAGACCACGGTGGGGCTGCGCCAGTCGGGCAGCGTGGAGGCGTCGCGCACGCTGGTGCAGTCGGGCATCGGCAAGGAGCAGATGCAGGAACTGCGGCTGCTGATGGACGGCCTGCTGGTGCGTGCGAGCGACTCCGCCGACGCCAGCGGGGCCGTCACCCTGCGCACGCTCGCCTTCAACCGCTTCGGCGTCGCCACGCTGATGGTGCTGTCGGTGCTGGGCTTGTTCCTGTACCTGAAACAGGCGCGCGCGCTCGAGGAGGTGCGCGCGGCGCAGCAGCGGGTCCTGCAGGGCGAACGTGAACGGCTCGAGGCCGAGGTCGTCCAGCGCACACGCGAGCTGCGTGAACTGGCGCGCCACCTGCAGACGGCGCGCGAGGACGAGCGCGGCCACCTGGCGCGCGAGCTGCACGACGAGATGGGTGCCTTGCTGACCTCGGCCAAGCTCGACGTCGCCCGGCTGCGCTCCAAGGCCGGCGCCCAGCCCGAGCTGGCCGAACGCCTGACGCACCTGACGCAGAGCCTGAACGACTGCATCGCGCTGAAGCGCCGCATCATCGAGGACCTGCGACCCTCGTCGCTGGACAACCTCGGGCTGCAGACCGCGCTCGAGATCCTGTGCCGCGAGATGGCCGGGCGGCTGGCCATACCGGTGCAGACCTCGATCGCACCGCTGCAGCTGGCGCCGCAGGCCGAACTGACCGTGTACCGCTTCGTCCAGGAGGCGCTCACCAACATCGGCAAGTACGCCCGCGCGCGCCAGGTCTCGGTCGAGGTCGCGCGGTCGGTGCAGGCGTTGGTGGTGCAGGTGGTCGACGACGGCGTCGGTTTCGACGCGGCGGCCTCGCTGGCCGGCCACCATGGCCTGGCCGGCATGCGTTTCCGCGTCGAATCCCTGGGCGGCCAGATGGTGGTGCAGACCGCACCGGGCGGCGGCACCACGCTGCGTGCCGAGCTTCCGCAGACCGTGCTGGCGCAGGTCTGAGCAGCGCCGCGGCGAGCGGCTGGCGGCGCCGTGCGATCCGTCCTACAGCGTCTGCAAACGCCGTCCGACAGCGGCCCGCCGGCCGCTGCCCTAGCCTAGGCGGAGCGGCCGCAGTCGCGTCCGCTGTCGATCCCCAGGCACGAAGGAGAGCACCATGATCATGCGCAACACCCTGGCGGTGCTGGCGGTGCTGGCGGTGCTGGCGGTGGTCGCGATCCTGGGGCTGCTGTACCTGGGCCGCGCCTTCTTCATCCCGGTCGTCGCGTCGATCACGCTGGCCGCCGTGCTGGACCCGGTGCGGCGCCGGCTCACGCACTGGCTGCGCAGCGGCGCGCTGTCGTCGCTGATCGCGGTGCTGGTGACGCTGGCCCTGGTGGTGGCGTCGATCACGGCCGTCGTGAAGCAGTTGGCCGGCACTGCCGAGCGGCTGCCCACGGTGCTGCTGCTGGCCGCTCGCGACGTCGGCAAGCTCGCGCAGCCCGGCGCCGGCACCATGAAACACACGCGTCAGGCGCTGGCCGAACTCGATCGTTCGGTGGCCCGCGTGACGGGTGACGCGCCGCGGCCCCAGGCCGCGCCGCCCAAGCCCAGCCTCGTGAACGACGCCGCCGACTGGGTGCGCGAGCGGCTGGTGGCCAGCACGCTCGGCACGCTCGAGGTGCTGCTGCAGGTGGGAGTGATCACGCTGATGACCTTCTTCCTGCTGTGCAGTGGCGAATCGCTGGTGCGCCGGCTCGGCGACTGGGCAGGAGATCGTCTGCCGGGCGCCATGCGCGCCCGCCCGGCGGTGTTCGAGATGGCGCGCCAGGTGCGCCTGTACGGCGGCGTGCTCGCGCTCACCAACGGCGTGCTCGGGCTGGGCGTCGCGGCTGGCTTCGTGTTCTTCGGCGTGCCCGACGCCTGGGCCTGGGGGCTGGTCGCGGCGGCGCTGCACTTCGTGCCCTATGCCGGCATGGTGGTGTTGATGGTGCTGGCGGCGATCGAGGTCTACGCCGCCCAGTCCTCGCTGGGCATCGCCATGCTGGCCGCGGCCTACGTGGGGCTGCTCGGCGTCGTCGTCGGCACCGCGATGACGGCCTGGCTGCAAAGCCGCGCCGCCAAGGTCGACAGCGCGCTGCTGTTCATCGGCACCGTCTTCTGGGCCGTCTGGTGGGGTGGCTGGGGCCTGGTGCTGGGGCCGGTGCTGGTCGTCGCACTGCGCATCGCGCTCAGGCACCGGGCTGCCGTTGCCGCCGCGCCGCAGGCGGTGCTGGTGGCGCATGCGGGGTGAGCCACCACTCCACCAGCGGCCAGCGCGTCTGCGCGCCGGCGACACGCGTGGCGGACTGCGATACTAGAGAACCGGTCCGGCGCGGCCGGCGCGGGCTTCGAGGACCAACGCATGAATACGACGACGTGGCTGAGGGCGAGCCTGGGTGCCCTGCTGCTGGGGGCCATCGGCCTGCCGCCGGCATGGGCCGATTTCGAGCTCAAGGACAACCAGGGCCGGACCCTCCTGCTCAAGGACGACGGCACCTGGCGCTACCTGAATCCGCAGGCCGGCAGCGGCGCTGCTTCCGAGCCCGCCCGGGACCCGCCGCAGGCCGAACTGCTGCTGGAGCGGCGCGTCGACGCCCCGGGCGGCTGCCGCTTCGAACTGACCTTGGTCAACACGCTGACCTACGAGATCCGCAGCCTGGTGCCCGAGTTCGAGGTCTACCGAGCCAACGACGTGGCCTACAGCGCGCAGACAGCCAGTTTCGGCCCGGTGCGGCCCGGAGACCGCAGCCGCCGCGCGCTGCAGTTCGTCGGCATCGCCTGCCCGGACATCGCCAGGCTGCAGGTGCAGGGCGGCGACCGCTGCGAGATGGGCGATCTGAACAAGTTCTCCGACGTCAAAGGCCAGTGCCTGGCGCGTGTGCGCGTGCTGTCCAGCGATCTGCTGCGCTTCGAAAAGGGCCGGCCGGCGAGCGCGAGTCCGGGCCTTCCCGGCGCTGCGGTTCGCCCCTAAAGTCGGGGCCGTCCACCACGACCCGGAGAGATGTCCATGCTGCAGAACCTTTCCTTGCCCGCGCTCGCCTTCGCCGCCGTGGCCCTGGCGGGCTGCGCCGCGCCCGACGCCGGCCATGACCACGGGCAGGCCGACGGCGCCAAGGCCGCGACCATGGGCATGATGGGGGGGCGGATGGGCGGCATGGGCGGCGGCATGATGAGGGGCCGCATGGCGGTGGCCTCGCTGACGCCGACCCAGGGCAACAACGTGCGTGGCCTGGTCATGTTCCACCAGAGGGACGGCCAGTTGATGGTGCACGCCAAGATCAGCGGCCTCAAGGCCCATGGTGAACACGGCTTCCACGTCCACGAAACCGGCAGCTGTGCCAGCACCGACGGCAGCAGCGCCGGCGGCCACTTCAACCCCGATGGCAAGCCGCATGGGCCGCAGCACGCCGCCCACCACGCCGGTGACCTGCCGGCACTGAAGGCCGACGCCAACGGCGTGGCCGACCAGAAGTTCATGCTCACGGGCCCGACCGTCGCCGCCGGCCCCGCCAGCGTGGTCGGGCGAGCGGTGGTCGTGCACGCCCTGCCCGACGACTACACCACGCAGCCCACCGGCAATTCGGGGGCACGCCTGGCCTGCGGCGTGATCGCGGCGCACTGAGCACCGAACGCGCTGCGCCATCAGGGGCCGCGCGGCAGGTAGATGCGGTCGGCGTAGGTGGCCAGCCACTGCGGGCGGAAGGCCACGAAGATGGCCACCAGCATGCCGGTGATGAAGGCATCGGCCCAGGCGAAGAGCCAGCGCGCCAGCCGCAGATCCTGTTCGCTCAGGCCCACCGGCGCGGCCTGCAGGCCGGCCGCCAGGGCGCCGGCCGCGGCCACCGCCAGCGCGGTGGCGAAGAAGCCGCGGCCCAGGATGTAGACGAACAGGTGGTGCGGCAGCCAGCGGCGCAGCGCGGCGCCGATGAACATTGCCAGCGTCACCGGCACCACGCCCAGCCAGACGCCGCGGTCCAGTGCCTCCAGCGGCGACAGCCCGCCCACCAGCATGGTCGCCGCCGCCACCGGCACCAGCATCAGCACGGCCAGCGGCCAGCCCAGCATCAGCATCAGCAGGCAGCTGCCGGCCAGCGGCTGCAGCACGGGAACCGCGCTCAGGCGATCGGCGCTCCAGAGCACCGGCATCAGCAGCCACCAGGCCAGCGCCGGCCATGGCAGCGTGCCGCCGGCGACGGCACGCCACGGCCGCAGGGCCAGCGCCAGGGCCACGGCACCCAGGCCCAGGAGCATGTCGAGCCAGACCATCGGGTCATGCTAGCTGCGGCGCCGGCCGCGGCCTCGGCGTGTGGGCATGGGCGATACTGCGCGGCGTTCTTTCCCGCCGACCCCTGTTCGAACCCTGCAAGGAGACATCGATGCCATCCAACACAACGCGACTGCGCCGCCGGCTGCTGGCAGCGGCCACCGCGCTGGCCGCCACCGCCTTGTGCGGCGCAGCGCAGGCCCAGGCCCCGTGGCCCACCAAGCCGGTGAAGATCATGGTCGGCTTTCCCGGGGGCTCCACGCCGGACGTCGCGGCGCGTGCGCTGGCCGACGCGCTGGCCAGGTCGCTGGGGCAGCCGGTGGTGGTGGAGAACCGGCCCGGCGCGTCGGGCAACATCGCCGCCGACCAGGTGGCCAAGGCCAGCGACGACCACACGCTGGGCGTCGTCATCAACGGCAACCTGACGTCGGCCAGGCTGCTCAACCCGAACCTGCCCTACGACCCGGCCAGGGACTTCAGCTTCGTCTCGCTGCTGGCCACTGCGCCGCTGGTGCTGGTGACGCCGCCCGACCTGCCGGCCGGCGCCGAATTCTTCAACGCCGCCCGCGGCTCGGCCGGCAAGTGGAGTTACGGCTCGGTGGGCATCGGCTCGGTCGGCCACCTGGGCATGGAATACGTGAAGAGCCGCGCCGGCAACTTCGAGGCCGTGCACATCCCCTACAACGGCAACCCGGCGGTCATCACCGCCATCATCGGCGGCCAGATCCAGATGGCGCTGATGCCGCCGGGCATCGCGCTGCCGCAGGTCAAGGCCGGCAAGATCAAGGCCGTCGGCCTGACCGGGCCGCGCAGCCCGATGGCGCCCGACACGCCCTCGCTGGCCGAGCTCGGTGTGCAGATGGACGCGCTGGAGGTCTGGGTCGCGCTCGTCGCTCCGGCGTCGCTGAGCGCAGCGGCCAAGGAGCGGCTGGCGCGCGAGGTGCCGGCGGCCGTGAACGGCGAGGCCCGCGAACGACTGCTGGCCGGCGGCTGGCAGGGCGTGGGCAGCAGCGCCGACGGCCTGCGCCAGCGCGTCGCGCGCGAGACCGAGATCCTGGGCGGCATCATCAAGTCGCGCGGCATCAAGATCGAGTGACGCGCATCGAATGAAGACCGCGCCCTGGGTCGCCGAGCCGGCGCGGCAGACCCCGGTCCACGGCGAGTTCGACGTCGTCGTGGTCGGCGGCGGGCCGGCCGGCATCGCCGCCGCCGCGAGCGCGGCGCGCCATGGCGCGAACACGCTGCTCGTCGAACGCTACGGTTTCCTGGGCGGCATGGGAACGGCCGGCGGCGTGACCAACTTCGCCGGCCTGTACGGGCGCCGCGGCGGGCAGATGCAGCAGCTGGTGCACGGCGTGGCCAGCGAACTGCTGCAGCGCATCGCCGCGCTCGGCGGCCTGAATTCGCCGCAGGACGGGCTGCAGGGCCGCATCCGCGTGCGCTCCTACGACGTCGCGGCCTACAAGTGCGCCGCCGACCAGCTGCTGGCGGCGGCCGGCGTGCAGTTGCTGTTCCATGCCTGGGCCGCCGGCGTCGTGCTGCATGGCGACGGGCGCATCGACAGCGTGCTCGTTGAAACCAAGTCCGGCCGCCGCGCGCTGCGCGCACGCGAGTTCGTCGACGCCTCGGGCGACGCCGACATCGCGCACTTCGCCGGCGTGCCCTACGAGCTCGGCGACGGTGCCGGCGACGCCTTGTACCCGAGCACGATGTTCCGCATCGGCAACGTCGACGCGCCGCGCGCGCTGGCGGCCGTCGGCGAATTCAAGGCCATCGACGCGCTGATGGAGCGCGCCGCCAGCGACCCGGCGAAGGGCTACGACTTCCCGCGCCGCGGCGCCATCCTGCGGCCGCAGCGCAACCCGAGCGTCTGGCGCGCCAACGTCACGCAGCTGCGCAACGCCGACGGCCGTGCGGTCGACGCCACCGACGCGCGCCAGCTCAGCGCGGCGGAGACCGAAGGCCGGCGCCAGATCGTCGAATACATGCGTTTCCTGCGCGCCGAGGTGCCGGGCTTCGAGGCCGCCGAGATCGACGATATCGCGCCGCAGGTGGGTGTGCGCGAGACACGGCGCATCTTCGGCGCCTACCGGCTGAGCGGCGAAGACGTGCTCGGCGGCGCGAAGTTCGACGACGTCGTCGGCCTCAACGCCTGGCCGGTGGAGACGCACGTCGCCGGGCGCATCGAATGGCGTTTCCCGCGCGACGCCGACAACGCCTACAACCACCTGCCATGGCGCATGCTGGTGCCGGGCCATGGCGGTGCGGGCCCGGCCAACCTGCTGGTGGCCGGGCGCTGCGCGGCGATGGAACACCTGGGCCAGAGCGCTGCACGCGCCAGCGGCGGCTGTTTCGTGATGGGCCAGGCGGCGGGCACGGCGGCCGCGCTGCGCGTGCACGGCCGCTTCGGCGTGGCCCGGCTGCAGGCGCTGCTGGCCGCCGACGGTGCCGACCTGGACGGTGTTGCCGCCGCGCCGTAACGCCGGCGTCGGCGCGCCACGCACAGGATTCCACCCGTAGACGCCCGGCACGCGGCGCGGCTACGCTGCGGCCCCAGCCTTTAGACCCTGCTCCGGAGACCGCATGTCGCAGCCCCGCCTGATCCTGGATGACGTGTTCGAACACGCCGAGAAGACCCCCGACCGCGTCTACCTCACGCAGCCGGTCGGCGGCGGGCAGGTCGTGAATTACACCTGGGCCCAGGTGGTGGACCAGTCGCGCCGCATGGCCGCGCACCTGCAGGGCCGCGGCTTCGCGCCGGGCTCGCGCATCGCCATCCTGTCCAAGAACAGCGCGCACTTCATCATCGCCGAGCTGGCGATCTGGATGGCCGGCCACACCACGGTGGCGATCTTCCCCACCGAAACCGCCGACACCGTGCGCTACGTGCTCGAGCACAGCGGCGCCAGCCTGCTGTTCGTCGGCAAGCTCGACCTCTGGCCGCAGCAGGCGCCGGGCGTGCCGGCGGCGTTGCCGCGCATTGCCCTGCCGCTGGCGCCGCCCACCGAGTACGAGACCTGGGACGCCATCGTCGCGCGCACGCCGCCGCTGCCCGGGCGGCCGCAGCGCGCGCCCGAAGACCTGGCGATGTTGATCTACACCTCGGGGTCGACCGGGCAGCCCAAGGGCGTGATGGTCAGCTTCCTGGCCTTCACGCGCGCCGCCGAGGGCATCCGGCAGGACACGCGCCAGCGCGTCGGCCCGGGCGAAAGCCGCATGCTGTCGTACCTGCCGCTGGCGCACAGCTTCGAGCGTTCGTGGGTCGAGGGGGCGTCACTCGTCGACGGCGGCACGCAGGTCTTCTTCGCCGAGTCGATGGACACCTTCCTGAAGGACCTGCAGCGGGCTCGACCGACGCTGTTCATCTCGGTGCCGCGGCTGTGGCTGAAGTTCCAGCAGGGGGTATTCGCGAAGATGCCACCGGCCAAGCTGGACCGGCTGCTGGGCATCCCGATCCTGGGCCGCATCGTTGCGCGCAAGGTGCTCAAGGGCCTGGGGCTGGACCAGGTCAAGCAGGCCGGCAGCGGCTCGGCGCCGATCCCGGCCGACCTCATCCGCTGGTACCGGCGGCTGGGCCTGCAGCTTTTCGAGGGCTACGCGATGACCGAGGACAACTCGTATTCGCACTCGTCCAACGCGCAGTTCAGCGAGCCGGGCTGGGTCGGCGTGCCGATGGCCGGCGTCGAGGTGCGGCTGGCCCCCGACGGCGAGATCCTGATCAAGTCGCCCGGCCAGTTCAGCGGCTACTACCGGCAGCCCGAGCTGACCGCGGCGTCATTCACCGAGGACGGCTTTTTCCGCACCGGCGACCTCGGCGAGCGCCGCGCCGACGGCATGCTGAAGATCACCGGCCGCGCCAAGGAGCTGTTCAAGACCGCCAAGGGCAAGTACGTGGCGCCGGCGCCGATCGAGAACCGCATCAACGCGCACCCGATGGTCGAGCTGTCGCTGGTCTCGGGCGTCGGCCAGCCGGCGGCCTATGCCATCGTCGTGCTGGCCGAGGAACTGCGGCCGCGCGCCGCCGATCCGGCGCTGCGGGCACAGGTGCAGGGTGAGCTCGAGCGCCTGCTCGATGCCGTCAACCAGGACCTGGCCGATTACGAACAGCTGCGCATGATCGTCGTCGCCGGTGAGCCGTGGTCGATCGAGAACGGCTGCCTGACGCCGACGATGAAGATCCGCCGCACGCGCATCGAGGCCGCGGTGTCGCGGCAGGTCGAACGCTGGTACGACGACCGGCAACGGGTGCAGTGGTCATGACCCTGCTGCCCGCCCGCCATGGCGGCGACCGCATCGCCGAGGCCCTGCAGGCGCACGGCGTGCCCTGCATCTACACGCTGTGCGGCGGCCACATCTCGCCCATTCTGAGTGCGGCCAAGGCGCGCGGCATGCGCATCGTCGACGTGCGCGACGAGGCCACCGCGGTGTTCGCGGCCGACGCCGCGGCGCGGCTGTCGGGCCGGCCCGGCGTGGCCGCGGTGACCGCCGGGCCGGGCATCACCAACACCATCACGGCGCTGAAGAACGCGCAAGCAGCGCAGTCGCCTGTGCTGCTGCTGGGCGGCGCCGCACCGACCGCGCTGCAGGGACGCGGCGCGCTGCAGGACATCGACCAGCGCCCGCTCGTCGAGCCGCACGTCAAGCGCTTCTTCAAGGTGCGTCGCGTGCGCGACCTCGGGCCCGCGGTGGCCGAGGCCATGGCGCTGGCGCAGTCGGGCGTGCCCGGGCCGGTGTTCGTCGAATGCCCGGTGGACCTGCTGTACGACGAGGCCTCGATCCGGCAGTGGTACGCCGACGCCGGCGGCAAGGGCACGGCGCTGGCCGACCGCGCGCTGCGGTGGTACCTGAACCGCCATGTGCGAAAGATGTTCGGCGGCAGTCAGGATGCCGCACCGGCAGCGGTGCAGCCCGTGGCGCTGCCGCGCGCGCCCGAGACCCGCGTGCTGGCCGCGTCGGCGGCACTGGCCCAGGCCGAACGGCCGCTGGCCGTCATCGGCAGCCAGGCCGTGGTGCAGTCGCAGCAGGCCGACGCGCTGGCCGACGCGGTGGCGCGGCTGGGCATCCCGGTCTACCTGTCGGGCATGGCGCGCGGCCTGCTCGGGCCGGCGCACCCGCTGCAGCTGCGCCACCAGCGCCGCACGGCGCTGCGCGAGGCCGACTGCGTGCTGCTCGCCGGCGTGCCCTGCGACTTCAGGCTCGACTACGGCAAACACGTGCGCCGCAGCGCGACGCTGATCGCCGCCAACCGCAGCGCCCGCGACGCGCGGCTCAACCGCCGCCCCGACATCGCCGCCATCGGCGACGCCGGCGCCTTCCTGCAGGCGCTGGCGCAGCAGGCGTCACCCGCGGATGCCTCGCGGCGCAGCGGCTGGCTGGCCACGCTGCGTGCGCGCGACGACGAACGCGAGGCCGAGATCGACCGCCAGGCCGCGGCCGCGGGCGAGTTCGTCAACCCGGTCGCGCTGCTGCGTGCGCTGGAGCGCGAGGCCGGCGCAAACGCGCTGCTGGTCGCCGACGGCGGCGACTTCGTGGCCACCGCCAGCTACGTGCTGCACGCGCGCGGCCCGCTCACCTGGCTGGACCCGGGCGCTTTCGGCACCCTGGGCGTGGGCGCCGGTTTTGCGCTCGGCGCCGCCACCACGCGGCCCGACCGCGAAGTCTGGATCGTCTTCGGCGACGGCGCCTGCGGCTTCGGCCTGGCCGAGTTCGACACCTTCGTTCGCCACGGCATCCCGGTCATCGCCGTCGTCGGCAACGACGCCGGCTGGACGCAGATCGCGCGCGAGCAGGTCAAGATGCTGCACGACGACGTGGCCACGGTGCTGGCGCGCACCGCCTACCACGAGGTGGCGGCCGGTTTCGGCGCCGCGGGGCTGCTGGTGAAACGCCCCGACGAGGTGGCGGGCGCGCTGCGGCAGGCGCGTGAACTGGCGCGGCAGGGCCGGCCGGTGCTGGTCAACGTCTGGCTCGACAAGACGGA
>CAYJOA010000116.1:5113-14037 GCA_964371495.1 uncultured Rubrivivax sp. | reverse complement strand
GCGGCCGCCTTGCTGGCGTGGTGGCTGTGGCCCGGCGCCGCAGCGCCGCCGCCGGCGGTGGTGAGTGCGGGCGTTGCGCCGACGGTGTCCGCGGCGCCGGCCACGGACCCGGCGTCTTCACCGGCACCGGCGACCCTGCCGGTGGTGGTGTCCGTGGCGCCGCCGCCCTTGCCGGCGCCGAAGGCAGTGCCTGCGGCACCGCCGGCCGCCGCGGCCCAGCCGGCGTCGCCCGCGGCAGCAGCCCGCACGGTGACGCTGGCTTCCCTGACCGCCGAGCAGCGCCGCGACTGGCCGCCGCTGGCCATCGGCGGCGCGGTGTATTCCGAGCACGCGGCCAGCCGCTTCGTCATCATCGGCGGCCAGCTGGTGCGTGAAGGCGACGCCGCCGCGCCGGGCGTCAGCGTCGAACGCATCGGCCCGCGCTCGGTGCTGCTGCGCTGGCGCGATTTGCGCGTCGAGCTGCCGTACTAGCCCCTCGCTCCCGACGCGGCAGCCGGACCGCGGCGCCCAGGCGCCGGTGTGCTTAGGCGTAGGCCGGGGCGTCGCTGGGCTTGAGCTTGAACGCCGCCACCGCCTGCTGCAGCCGCGATGCCTGGTCGCGCAGGCTCTCGGCCGCCGCGGCGCTTTGTTCCACCAGCGCTGCGTTCTGCTGCGTCATCTGGTCGAGATCGGTCACGGCCTGGCTGACTTGACCGATGCCGCTGCTCTCTTCGAGCGTGCTGGACGTGATCTCGTTGATGAGGTCGGTGACCTGCTTCACCTGCAACACGATTTCCTGCATCGTGCTGCCGGCGTCGTCGACGAGTCGGTTGCCGGCGTCCACCTTGTCGACGCTTTCGCCGATCAGGCCCTTGATCTCGCGTGCCGCCTGCGCGCTGCGCTGGGCCAGCGTGCGCACCTCGCCGGCGACGACGGCGAAGCCGCGCCCCTGTTCGCCGGCGCGAGCGGCCTCCACGGCCGCATTGAGCGCCAGGATGTTGGTCTGGAAGGCGATGCCGTCGATGACGCCGATGATCTCGGCGATCTTGCGGCTGCTGGTGCTGATGGCGTTCATCGTGCTGACCACCTCGCCCACCACCTGGCCGCCCTTGGCGGCCACGCTCGACGCACTGCTGGCCAGCTGGCTGGCCTGGCGCGCCGAGTCGGCGCTCTGCCGCAGCTGGGCATTCATCTGTTCCATGCTGGCCGCGGTCTGCTGCAGGCTGCTGGCCTGCTTCTCGGTGCGGTTGGAGAGATCGGCGTTGCCGGTGGCGATCTCGCGGCTGGCGTTGTTCACTTGCGTGACAGCCATGCCGAGCTCGCCGATCGTGCGCGCCAGCGAGTTGCGCATGTCGGCCAGGTGCGCCAGCAGGCTGGTCGTGTCGCCGGCACGCAGCGGCACTTCGCGGGTCAGGTCGCCGGTGGCCACGGCGTGCACCAGGTCACGCGCCGATTCGGGCTCGCCGCCGAGCGTGGCACGCAGCGTGCGCCGCATCAGCAGCGGGAACACGACCGCCAGCGCGGCGCCGACCAGCGTCACCGCCAGCGCCACCAGCACGGCCTGGCGCGTGTCGGCCAGGGCGCGGTCGCGCGTGGCCTGCAGGTTGCTGCGCGCGACCTTGCCGGCGTCCATCAGGCCCGTGCGCATCTGGCGCCAGGCCGGCGTTTCTTCCTTGTTCAGCAGGGCCACCGCGCCGGCGGTGTCGGTCTTGACCAAGGCCAGCACCTTGTCGCGCGCCGCCTGCTGGCGTACGCGCGCCTCGCCCACCGCGCTCAGCAGCGCCTCGGCCGGGGTGCCGGCGGCCAGCGGGGCAGCGAGGGCAGCGGCCTCGTCGTAGGACTTGATCGCGCCGTCGAGATTCTTGTACGCCGTCGGGTTGGTCGGGTCGAGGATGATGTTGCGCAGCGCCTGGCCCATCTGCAGGCCGTGGCCGTACATCTCGGTCACGGCCTGGGCCAGCGGCTGTTCCTTTTCGAAAACGTCGGTGAAGCGCGACTCCGCGTTGCGCACCCCGAGCACACCCACCAGGGACGCTGCCACCAGCATGGCCGCAGGCACGGCGGTCAGGACGACCAGTTTTCGAGAGAAATTCATTGCCGACTCCGTGAACATTGCTCGTCATCATGCCGGCGGCAGACGCACAGAGCAGCCGGAATATCGGCAGAAAACGCGGCTTCTTGAAGGCAACGCGAGACACGCCGTGCCGCACTTCGTGCCGGCAGTCGCCGCCACGCGCGCGCCGCCCAAGCCGTGGCGCGCTGCGCGAAAACGACCGCTTTTCACGGCGGGCAAGGCGGCGGAGCACGCTGCGTTGGGGCGATACTTGCGGATACACATGGGCGGGGGCTATGAGGGCGATGTTCGGCAACCTCGGGTGGGCGGCGCGGCGTGGCGCATGGCACGGCGCGGCGCTGCTGCTGTGCCTGGGCTGGCTGGGCGCCACGGCTGCGCAGGCTGCCGAGACGCTGGTCGTGGGGCCGGAGGGCGCACCGCTGAGTCTGGCCGCGGCGCTGACCCAGGCGCAGGACGGCGACACCATCGAGCTGCTGCCGGGCGAATACCGCGAAGCGAACGCCGTGCTCGTCAACCGGCGGTTGACGATCCGCGGCATCGGCAAGCGACCCGTGCTCAACGGCGGCGGCAAGCCCGCCGGCCTGCACAAGGCGCTGTGGCTGGTGCGCGGCGGCGAGGTCACGCTGGAGAACCTCGAGTTCCGCGGCGCCCGTGCCAGCGACGGCGAAGGTGCCGCGGTGCGCCTGGAGGGCGGGCGGCTGCAGGTGCGGCGCTGCGAGTTCTACGACAACGAATACGCCATCCACGCCACCAACGACGAGCAGGCGCAAGTCGACATCCAGGACAGCGTGCTCGGCATGGCGCCCAAGGTCGAGGGCGCGCTCTACCACCTGCTCAACGTCGGCCGCATCGCCAGGCTGAGCGTCAGCGGCAGCCGTTTCCAGCAGGGCTTCGAAGGCCACATGATCAAGTCGCGGGCGCGCGAAAGCGTCATCGGCTACAACTTCATCCACGACGGCCGGCGCGGCGGCGCCTCGTACGAGATCGAACTGCCTGCCGGCGGCCTGGCCACCGTCATCGGCAACGTCATCGGCCAGGGCGCCGACAGCCAGAACCGCGTCGTGCTGGCCTACGGCACCGACGGCCGGCCCTGGGACCGCAATGCGCTGCTGGTGGCCCACAACACCTTCATCAGCTACAAGTGGACGCCGGCCTGGTTCCTGCGCGTGTTCAGCGACAGCCTGCCGCAGGACACCGAGGTCGTGGCGGTGAACAACCTGGTCGTCGGGCCCGGTGTGTTCTGGCTCGGCGCGTCGGGCCACTTCGACGGCAACCGACCGGCCACGCTGGGCATGCTGCGTGACGCCGACACCTATGCCTTCGAACTGGCGCCCGATTCGATCTGGCGCGGCAGCGGCATCGACCCGCGCCAGGTCGGCAAGCGAGATTTGTCGCCGAAGGCCGAATTCGAGTGGCCGGTGGGCACGCGCGCACTGTCACCCGAGCGCGCACGCTGGTCGCCAGGGGCCTACCAGAAGTAGCGCGCGGTTAGCATGGCCGCGTCGCCACCACACGCAGGCCATCATGGACCCCAAGCAGGCTCGCCCCGAGACCGTCAGCGCCCAGGCGCTGGGCTGGATCGACGAGCGCACGCGCGCCGTCACGCCGCCGATCCACGTCTCGTCGACCTACCTGCGCGACGCCGACAACCAGTACCGTTCGGGACGCATCTACGCGCGCGCCGACAACCCGGCCTTCGACCAGCCCGAGGCCGTGCTGTGCGCGCTGGAAGAGGGCGCGCAGGCGCTGCTGTTCGCCAGCGGCATGGCCGCTGCCACCGCGGTGTTCCAGGCGCTGGCGCCCGGCGACCACGTGCTGGCGCCCAAGGTCATGTACTGGTCGCTGCGCAACTGGCTGACGACCTTCGCCACCGCCTGGGGCCTGCAGGTCGAGCTGATCGACATGAGCGACCCCGCTGCAGTGCAGGCGGCAGTGCGGCCCGGCCAGACGCGGCTGGTGTGGATCGAGACGCCCGCCAACCCGCTGTGGACGGTGACCGACATCGCCGCCACGGCGCGGATCGCGCATGCCGCGGGCGCACTGCTGGCGGTGGATTCCACGGTGTCGACGCCGGTGTTGACGCGGCCGCTGGCGCTGGGCGCCGACATCGTGATGCACGCCGCCACCAAGTACCTCAACGGCCATTCCGACCTCATCGCCGGCGCGCTGGTGACGCGCCAGGACAGCGAATACTGGCAGCGCGTGCGCAGGGTGCGCGCGCAGCTCGGCGGCACGCTGGGTTCGTTCGAGGCCTGGCTGCTGCTGCGTGGCATGCGCACCCTGCACCTGCGCGTGCGCGCCGCCTGTGCGTCGGCGCAGCGCATCGCCGAGCACTTCGCGGCGCATGCGCTGGTCGCCGAAGTGCTGTACCCCGGGCTGCCGGGCTGCCAGGGCCACGGCGTCGCCCGGGCGCAGATGAACGGCGGCTTCGGCGGCATGCTGTCGATCCGTGTCGCGGCCAACAGGAACGGTGGCGAGGCGGCCGCCGTCGCCACCGCCGCTCAGGTGGGCCTGTGGAAACGCGCCACTTCGCTGGGCGGCACCGAGAGCCTGATCGAGCACCGCGCCAGCGTCGAAGGCGCGGGCACGCCGGCGCCGGCCGACCTGCTGCGGCTGTCGGTGGGCATCGAGCACGTCGACGACCTCGTCGACGACCTCGAACAGGCGCTGCAGCACGCCCACGCATGAAGTAGCTCGGCGGCCTGCGCGTCATGTCCTTCGACCTCGTCCTGTTCGGCGGCACCGGCGACCTGACCTGGCGCAAGATCATGCCGGCGCTGTTCCAGGCCTTTCGCCACTGCAAGTTGGCGCCGGGCGGGCGCGTGCTGGCGGTGGCGCGCGACGAGCGCAGCGACGACGAATACCGGGCCTACATCAAGGATCGCTTCACCGAGGTCGAGCCCGGCAAGCGCCCCAGCGAAGAGGAGTTCGCGCGCTTCGCCGAGATGCTGCACTACCGGCGCATGGACCTTGCGCAGCCCGCGCACTACGCCGGGCTCAAGCGCTGGATCGACGAGCGCGGCGCCGACACCGTGGTGCTGTTCCTGGCCACCGGCCCGCAGCTGTTTCCGGTGATCTGCGCACAGCTCGGCGCGGCGGGCCTGAACGGCCCGCAGGTACGTGTGGTGCTGGAAAAACCGCTCGGCCACGACCTGCGGAGCGCGCAGGCGATCAACCGCATCGTCGCCTCGGCCTTCAGCGAGGCGCAGGCGCTGCGCATCGACCACTACCTGGGCAAGCCGGCGGTGCAGAACCTGATGGCGCTGCGTTTCGGCAACGCGCTGTTCGAGCCGCTGTGGCGCCGCGACAGCATCGCCAGCATCCAGATCACCCTGGCCGAGGACATCGGCGTCGGCCGCCGCGGCGACTTCTACGACCAGACCGGCGCGCTGCGCGACATGATCCAGAACCATGCGCTGCAGCTGCTGACGATGATCGCGATGGAGCCGCCGCCGAGCAACGACGCCGACGCCATCCGCGACGAGAAGCTCAAGGTGCTGAAGTCGCTCAGGTCGTTCACGCCCGAGACGGTGGCGCGCGACGTCGTGCGCGGGCAGTACACGGCCGGCATCGTGGGCGGCAAGGCCGTGGCCGGCTACCTGGACGAGCCCAAGGTGCCTCCCGGCAGCCGCTGCGAGACCTTCGTCGCGCTGCGCACCGAGGTGCAGAACTGGCGCTGGGCCGGCGTGCCCTTCCACCTGCGCACCGGCAAGCGGCTGGCGGCGCGCGACTCGCACATCGTCGTCAACTTCCGCGACGTGCCGCATCCCATCTTTGCGGGCACGCGGCAGGCCAACAAGCTGGTCATCAAGCTGCAGCCCGAAGACGGGCTCGAGCTGCACCTGCTGGCGGTCAGGGGCAGCGGCGGCACCGAAGGGCTGTCGCCGGTGTCGCTGGACCTCGACTTCGACAAGGCCTTTCCGAGCGAACGCGTCGGCGGCTACGAACGGCTGCTGTGCGACGCCCTGGCCGGCCGGCTGAACCTGTTCGTGCGCAGCGACGAACAGGAGCAGGCCTGGCGCTGGGTCGAGCCGGTGCTGGACGCCTGGGCGCGCAGCCCCGCCGCACCGCTGAGTTACGCCGCCGGCAGCTGGGGGCCGGCGGCGGCCAGCGCGATGCTGGCGCGCGACGGCTGCGCCTGGGCCGAAGCACGATGAGCGCCGCTCCGGTGCACATGCCCGGCGTCGCTTGAGCCATGCTCGAACGCATCAAGGCCTCGATACCCGCGCTGCCGCCGGCGGAGCAGCGCGTGGCCAGGCTGCTGCTGGCCGACCCGCGCAGCTTCGCCACGCTGCCGGTGGCCGAACTGGCCGAACGCTCGCAGGTCAGCAAGCCCACGGTGGTGCGCTTCTGCCGCAGCATCGGTTACGACGGGCTGGCCGATTTCAAGCGCAAGCTGGCCGGCAGCGTCAACGAAGGCGTGCCCTTCGTGCACCGTGCCGTCGACGACGACGACAAGGCCGGGGACCTCGTCGTCAAGGTCATCGACAACGCCGTGGCGGCGCTGCTGCGCTACCGCAGCGCGGCCGCGCCGCAGGCCATCGAAAGCGCCATCGCGGCGCTGGCGGCGGCCGCCCGGGGTGGCCGGCGCATCGATTTCTACGGCGTCGGCCACTCCGGCATCGTGGCCCAGGACGCGCAGCACAGGTTCTTCCGCCTGGGCGTCACCGCCGCGGCGACGAGCGACGGCCATGTGCAGGTCATGAGCGCGACCATGCTCGGGCGCGGCGACTGCGCGGTGATCATCAGCAACTCCGGCCGCAGCCGCGACCTGCTGGACGTGGCCGACATCGCGCGCCGCAAGGGGGCCACGGTCATCGCCATCACGGCCAGCGGCTCGCCACTGGCCGACGCGGTGCAGCAGGGCGCGCACCACATCCTGCTGGCCGCCGACCACCCCGAGGACGCCGACCGCTACGGCCCGATGGTGTCGCGGCTGCTGCACCTGCTGGTCATCGACGTCCTGAGCACCGGCGTGGCGCTGCGCCTGGGATCGGCGTTGCTGCGGCCCTTGCTGCAGGAGACGAGGAAGAACCTGCGCCGGCGTCGTTACGCCGTGCCGGCCGCCACGGGCGACGCCAGCGACAGCAGTTCTTCCACGCCGTAGAGGCGCGCCAGCTCGGCCAGCTTGGGCGGCGCTCCGGTGACGGCGAAGCCGCGGCCGGCGGCCTGCGCCTGCCGCCTGGCTTGCAGCAGCAGGGCGATGACCGAGGTGTCGAAGGCCTGCAGTGCGCTGGCGTCGACCTGCAGCGGGCCGCTGCCCGCGGACACGGCGTCCGGCAGCAGCAGCGCCAGTTCGGCGGCCTGCTCGAGCGTGGCGGTGGCGGGCAGTTGCATGTTCGCAGCGGCTCGGCGGGGCTCAGCTCTTGGCCGCCGACTTGTTGCGTTCGACCAGCGAGTTGATGAGCCCGTCGATGCCGCCCTTGCTGACCTCGGTGGCGAACTGCGAACGGTAGTTCTGCACCAGCCACAGGCCGCCGACGTTGACGTCGATGATCTTCCAGGCCTCGCCCTGCTTGTCGAGGCGGTAGTCGAGCTTGATCGGCTCGCCGCTGCCGCGCACCTCGGTCTGCACGACCATCTGCGTGCTGCCGGGCACCGGCAGTGTCTTCGTGACCTCGACCGTCTGGTCCTTGACCTGCGCCAGCGCGCCCGAATAGACGCGCACGAGCAGGATCTTGAACTCGGCCTGCAACTTGCCGCGCTGTTCGGCCGTGGCGCCGCGCCACTGCGGGCCGACGGCCGAGCGCGTGACGACCTCGAAGTTGACATGCGGCATGACCTTGCTGTCGACCAGCGCGAGCACCTTGTTCGTGTCGCCGGCCTGGATCGCCTTGTCGGCCTTGACGATGTCGATGACCTCGACCGAGATCTGCCGCACCAGGGCATCGGGCGCGGTGCTGGCCAGCGCGGGCAGGGTGCCCGCCAGCGCCAGCAGCAGCGACGAAGTTCTCAACAGTTTCTTCAGCACGGGTTTCCTTTCAGGCACGGGGCTCGAGAGGAGCCTGCCGAACCATAACGCGCCAGCCGGGCTCGCGGTTCACTTGGGCGCCGACGCCGGCGCTGCCGGCGCGGCAGCTTCGTCGTCGAAATCGTCTTCGAAGGCCTCCATCGGCGGCGCGCCGTCGTACAACGCATCGCGGCGCCGCGCCAGGTAGGCGTCGCGGATGAAGGCGTACTTGTCCAGCGCGACCTCGTCGAGCAGCCGTGTCGTCTGCAGCAGGGTGGCGCGGGTGTGGACCACCTCCAGCGCCGTGGTGCCGTAGCGGCCGGCGTCGGTGTTGGGCAGCGTCGACGGCGACAGCTGGCGGTCGACCAGCAGGCCGGCGCCGTCGCGCACCGACGATGGACCGAGCAGCGGCAGCACCAGGAAGGGCCCGTTCGGCAGCCCCCAGCGCCCCAGCGTCTGGCCGAAGTCCTCGGGGCGGCGCGTCAGGCCCATCTCGCTGGCCGGGTCGAGCAAGCCGGCGAGGCCGAAGACGGTGTTGGTGAGCACGCGCATGCCCATGTCCAGCCCGCTTTGCACCTTGCCTTGCAGCAGGTGGTTGGCGGTCGACCAGACGTCGTAGATGTTGCCCAGCACGTTGCCGATGCCGGTGCGCACGAGCTGCGGCACGACATCGCGATAGGCCGTCGCCACCGGCTTGAGCACCGCGTCGTCGACCGCCTCGTTGAAGGCGTAAACCTTGCGGTTCCAGTTTTCCCAGGGATCGATCTGCTGCGCCGGCTGGGCTGCCGTGCCGGCGGGCGGCACGGTGGCGCAAGCGCCGAGCAGCGCCAGCGCGAGCATGGCCGCCAGCCGCGTCGCGGCGGGCCCCCCCGGGCCCCCGGGGGTGACAGTGCGGGCCCCCCCCCCGCCCCCCCCCCCCCC
>CAYJOA010000116.1:0-5103 GCA_964371495.1 uncultured Rubrivivax sp. | reverse complement strand
CCGTTTTGGGCCATGCCCACCTCGTTCCTCACGGGCGCCGCGGCCGCCCGGGGCCGCGGTGGCTTCAGTGCCCGCCCCCCGCGCGGGACGCCGCCGCGCCGCCGGCGCTGTCGGCCCGGCCGGTGATGAACTGGCCGATGAGGTTCTCCAGCACCACCGCCGACTGCGTCTGTGCGATGGTCTCGCCAGGCGCCAGGTTGGCGTCGTCGCCGCCGGGCTCCAGGCCGACGTACTGGTCGCCGAGCAGGCCGGAGGTCAGGATCTTGGCCGCCGAATCCTTGGGGAACTGGAAGTCGCGCTCGATCTCCATCGTCACCACGCCCTGGAAGGTCTTGGCGTCGAGCGAGATCCTCTTCACGCGGCCGACCAGGACACCTGCGCTGCGCACCGGCGCGCGGGGCTTGAGGCCGCCGATGTTGTCGAAGCGTGCCTGCACCGTGTAGGTGTCGCCGCCGCCGATGCTGCCGAGGTTGGCCGCCTGCAGCGCCAGGAACACCAGCCCCAGCATGCCCAGCAGCACGAAGAGGCCGACCAGGATCTCGATCTTTTTCTTGCCCATACCTGAAGACTCCTGCCCGCGCGCGTGCTCAGGGCGTCGAGAACATGAGCGCCGTGAGGATGAAGTCCATCCCCAGCACCCACAAGGAAGAGATCACCACGGTGCGCGTGGTGGCGTAGGCCACGCCTTCGGGCGTGGCCTCGGTTTCGTGGCCCTGGTACAGCGCCACCACGGTGCAGATGACGCCGAACACGGTGGCCTTGAAGACGCCGTTGCCGACGTCGCGCCAGACGTCGACGCCGGTCTGCATGATCGACCAGAAGTTGCCGGCGTCGACACCGATCAGCTTCACCGCCACCAGCCAGGCGCCCAGGATGCCGATGGCCGAGAACAGCACCGCCAGGATGGGCATCGAGACGATGCCGCCGATGAGCCGCGGCGCCAGCACGCGCGCCTTGGGGTCGATGGCCATCAGTTCCATCGCCGCCAGCTGTTCGCCGGCCTTCATGAGGCCGATCTCGGCGGTCAGCGAGGTGCCGGCGCGGCCGGCGAAGAGCAGCGCCGCCACCACCGGCCCGAGTTCACGCACCAGCGACAGGTTGACGATCAGGCCCAGGTTCTCGGCCGCGCCGTAGGTCACCAGCGCGTAGTACATCTGCAGCGCCAGCACGAAACCCACCGCCAGGCCCGAGGCCAGGATGATGACCAGCGAACGGTTGCCGACGGCGTGCACCTGCGCCACCACGAGGTCGAAGCGGCGCAGCGACGCCGGCACCGCGCGCAGCAGCTCCAGGAAGAACAGGGCCGCGTGGCCCCAGCCGCGGAACTGCTCCAGCGCCACCACGCCCAGGCGTGCGAGCAAGTTCATCGTGCACCCCTGCGGGCGCCGGCGAACGCTGTCGGCGTCGAGGTCGGCTTCATGCGGTGACGCCGAAGTCGACGCCGATCTCGGGCGCGGGGTAGTGGAACTTGACCGGCCCATCGGGTTCACCGTGCACGAACTGGCGCGTCTCGGGGTCGGTGGACGCCATCAGTTCGGCCGGCGTGCCCTGCGCGACGATGCGGCCCTGCGGGGCCAGCAGCACGACGTGGTCGCTGATCGCCATGCATTGGGGCACGTCGTGCGAGACCACCAGCGAGGTCGCGCCGGTGACGTCGTTGAGGGTGCGGATGAGCTTGGCGGCCACACCCATCGAGATCAGGTCCAGCCCGGCGAAGGGCTCGTCGTACATGATGAGCTCGGGGTCGAGCGCGATCGCGCGCGCCAGCGCGACGCGCCGCGCCATGCCGCCCGAGACCTCGGCGATGCGCAGGCCGGCGGCGCCACGCAGGCCGACGGCGTTGAGCTTCATCAGCACGATGTCGCGGATCATCGCCTCGGGCAGGGCGGTGTGCTCGCGCAGTGGAAAGGCGACGTTGTCGAACACCGTGAGGTCGGTGAACAGGGCGCCGAACTGGAACAGCATGCCCAGGCGACCGCGCAGCCGGTACAGCTGCGCCTGGTCACGCGTGTTGACGACCTCGCCGTCGAAGACCACGCGGCCCTTGTTGGCGGCGTGAACACCGCCGATCAGCCGCAGCAGCGTCGTCTTGCCGCAACCCGAGCCGCCCAGGATGGCGGTGACCTTGCCCTGCTGGAACTTCAGCGATATGTCGCTCAGGATCGGACGGCTGGCGTCGTAGCCGAAGGTGACGTGGTCGATCTCGATGAAGGATTCTGAGCTCAAGCGCTTGCCGGGCCGGGCGAAGTGGTCGCCGCGGGGAGCCTGTTGCGGGTGGCGCGGATTCTCGCATGCTCAGGGCAAACCCGCAGCGGCGGGCCGGCGCCGCAAGAGTGAAGATTTGTGGCCGTGCGCGGCGGTCGACGCCGCTGCGCTCAGCGTGGCAGCGTGCTCGCGCCCATCAGGTACTCGTCGACCGCACGCGCCGCCTGGCGGCCTTCGCGGATCGCCCACACCACCAGGCTCTGCCCGCGCCGCATGTCGCCGGCGGCGAAGACCTTGTCGACGTTGGTGCGGTAGCCGCCCTGCGCTTCGGTGTGCGCGCGGGCATTGCCGCGGGCGTCGCGTTCGACGCCGAAGGCCTCGAGCACGCTGGCCACCGGCGCCGTGAAGCCCATCGCCAAGAGCACCAGGTCGGCCTTGACTTCCTTCTCGGTGCCGGGCAATTCGACCATCTTGCCGCCCTGCCATTCGACGTGCACGGTCTTCAGCGCGCCGACCTTGCCCTTGTCCTTGCCGCTGCCGGCGATGAATGCCTTGGTCGCGATCGCAAACTCGCGCTGGCAGCCTTCCTCGTGGCTGGAACTGGTGCGCAGCTTGGTCGGCCAGTAGGGCCAGGTCAGCGGCTTGTTCTCCTGCTCGGGCGGCATCGGCAGCAGCTCGAACTGCGTCACGCTGGCCGCGCCGTGGCGGTTGCTGGTGCCGACGCAGTCGCTGCCGGTGTCGCCGCCGCCGATGACGACGACGTGCTTGCCGGTGGCCTTGATCTGGCCCTTGACCCTGTCGCCGGCGACGACCTTGTTCTGCTGCGGCAGGAACTCCATCGCGAAGTGCACGCCGTCGAGTTCGCGGCCGGGCACCGGCAGGTCGCGCGAGACTTCCGCGCCACCGCTCAGCAGCACGGCGTCGAACTCGGCCAGCAGCCGTTCGGCGGTGATCGTCACGGCAGCGTCGTTCGTGATCTTGCTGCCGGGCCCGTCTGCAGGCCAGGCCCCTACCAGCACGCCGGTACGGAAGACCACGCCCTCGGCCTGCATCTGCGCGACGCGGCGGTCGATGTGCGTCTTCTCCATCTTGAAGTCGGGAATGCCGTAGCGCAGCAGGCCGCCGATGCGGCTGTTCTTCTCGTACACGGTGACGTCGTGGCCGGCGCGCGCCAGCTGTTGCGCGGCGGCCAGTCCGGCCGGCCCGGAGCCGACCACGGCGACCTTCTTGCCGGTCTTCACGCTTGGCGGCTGCGGCGTCACCCAGCCTTCCATCCAGGCACGGTCGATGATGGCGTGCTCGATGCTCTTGATGCCCACCGGGTCGTCGTTGACGTTGAGCGTGCACGCCGCCTCGCAGGGCGCGGGGCAGACGCGGCCGGTGAACTCGGGGAAGTTGTTGGTCTGGTGCAGCACCTCGATGGCGCTGGCCCAGTCGCCGCGGTAAACGAGGTCGTTGAAGTCCGGGATGATGTTGTTCACCGGGCAGCCGCTGTTGCAGAACGGCGTGCCGCAGTCCATGCAGCGCGCGCCCTGGATCCTGGCCTGGTCCTCGGCCAGCGTGATGACGAACTCCTTCCAGTTCTTGACGCGTGCCGGCACCGGTTCGTAGGCCTCTTCGAGGCGTTCGAACTCCAGGAATCCCGTGACCTTGCCCATCTTCTTGTCCTCGATCTATGCGCTTACTTTGCCGCGACGGTGGCGGCGCTGGTCCTGGCCTTGCCGCTGGCGGCGGCCGCTTCGGCGCGGGCCGCGCGTTCGGCGAGCACGCGTTTGTACTCGTGCGGGAAGACCTTGACGAACCTGGCGCGCGCCTCGGTCCAGTGGTCCAGGATCTCGCGTGCACGCAACGATCCGGTCCAGCGGTGGTGCTCCTCGACCAGCTTTCTCAGCAGCGCCTCGTCGGCCGTTTCCTGGTGCCAGCCTACGGCCGGGCCGGCCTGCTCGGCGCGTGCCGGCACCTTGTCCAGGCTCACCATGCTGGTGTTGCAGCGGCGCGCGAACTGGCCGTCCTCGTCGTAGACATAGGCGACACCGCCGCTCATGCCGGCGGCAAAGTTGCGGCCGGTCTTGCCGAGCACGACGACGGTGCCGCCGGTCATGTATTCGCAGCCGTGGTCGCCGGTGCCTTCGACCACCGCGCTGGCGCCCGACAGCCGCACCGCGAAGCGCTCGCCGGCGACGCCGCGGAAGAAGGCCTCGCCGCTGGTGGCGCCGTACAACGCGGTGTTGCCGATGATGATGTTGCGCGTGGCGTCGCCGCGGAAGTCGATGCTCGGGCGCACCACGACGCGGCCGCCCGACAGGCCCTTGCCGGTGTAGTCGTTGGCGTCGCCGATCATGTACAGCGTGATGCCGCTGGCCAGGAAGGCGCCGAAGCTCTGGCCGCCGTTGCCTTCGAGCTGCATGAAGATGGTGTTGTCGGGCAGGCCCTGCGGGCGCTGGCGGATGAGTTCTCCGGAGAGCATGGCGCCGACGCTGCGGTTGACGTTGCGCGCTTCCTCCATGAACTGCACCTTCTCGCCGCGTTCGATGGCCGGGCGACACTTCTCGATCAGCTTGACGTCGAGCGCGCGCGCCAGGCCGTGGTCCTGTTCGTCGAGCTGGTAGCGCGGCACGCCGGCCGGCGCCGCCGGCTGGTGCAGGATGCGGCTGAAGTCCAGCCCGCGCGCCTTCCAGTGTTCGATGCCCTTGCGCGTGTCGAGCAGGTCGGCGCGGCCGATCAGTTCGTTGAAGCTGCGGATGCCCAGCTGCGCCATGATCTGGCGCGCTTCCTCGGCGACGAAGAAGAAGTAGTTGACGACGTGCTCGGGTTTGCCGGCGAACTTCTTGCGCAGCACCGGGTCCTGGGTGGCCACGCCCACCGGGCAGGTGTTGAGGTGGCACTTGCGCATCATGA
>CAYJOA010000115.1:0-14142 GCA_964371495.1 uncultured Rubrivivax sp. | reverse complement strand
GGTGGAACTGGATGAACTCCATGTTGCCGACCCGGCAGCCGGCGCGCCAGGCCATCGCGATGCCGTCACCGGTGGCAGTGTCGGGGTTGCTGGTGTAGCGGTAGACCTTGCCCACGCCACCGGTGGCCAGCACCACCGCGGCGGCGGGCAGCGTCTCGATGCGGCCGTGGTCCATGTCCAGCGCGTAGACGCCCCAGCAGCGTGGGCCTTCGTCGGCCACCAGGGCACGCTTGAGGTGGCGCGACGTCACCACGTCCACCGCCATGCAGCGCTCGCGCAGCGTGATGTTGGGGTGGGCGCGGGCGCGCGCCAGCAGCGCGTCCTGGATCGCGCGGCCGGTGGCGTCGGCGGCATGCGCGATGCGGCGCACCGCGTGGCCGCCCTCACGCGTCAGGTGCAGGCCCAGCGGCCCGCCGGGGTCGCCCGAGAACGGCACGCCGGCGTCGACCAGCCACTGCACGGCGCTGGCGCTGTTCTCGGCAATGAAGCGGGCCGCGCGCTCGTCGACCAGCCCGGCGCCGGCGTCCTGGGTGTCGTGCACGTGCGAGGCGACGCTGTCGTCGGAGCCGAGCACGCCGACGATGCCGCCCTGCGCCCAGGCGGTGGCGCTCTCGTCGAGCTGGCGCTTGGCGAGCACGACCACCGGCACGCGGTCGGCCAGCAGCAGCGCCGTGGCCAGCCCGCCGAGGCCGGCACCGACGACGACCACGGGTGCCGCAGCGGCGGCGTTGTTGGGCTTGGCGTTCATGGGGTGGCGTATCGACGATGCGTGCGCAGGGATTGCGATTCTAGGAGCGTGTCCCACCCGGCACGCCCACGGTGCGGCAGCGCACCGGTCGAGCCGGCCGCCGCCACACCGCGCCGCTCAATGCACGACGCGCGAGAACGAGAACTCGCCCCGGTCCACGTCCACCGGGATCACGTCCTTGGGCCCGAACTTGCCCTGCAGGATCAGCTTGCTCACCGGGTTCTCGATGCGCTGCTGGATCGCCCGCTTCAGCGGCCGCGCGCCGAACACCGGGTCGAAGCCCACCTTGGCCAGTTCGGCCAGCGCCGCCGGCGACACCTCGAGCTTCATCTCCAGCTTGTCCAGCCGCGCTTCGAGCAGCTTGAGCTGGATGCGCGCGATGTTCTCGATGTGCTTCTGGTCGAGCGCGTGGAAGACCACGGTCTCGTCGATGCGGTTCAGGAACTCGGGGCGGAAGTGCTGCTTGACCTCGGCCCACACCGCGTCGCGGATGTCCTCGCTGGGTTGCCCCGCCATCTGCATGATGAGGTGCGAGCCGAGGTTGCTGGTCATCACGATGACGGTGTTCTTGAAGTCCACGGTGCGGCCCTGGCCGTCGGTCAGGCGGCCGTCGTCGAGCACCTGCAGCAGCACGTTGAAGACGTCCGGGTGGGCCTTCTCGACTTCGTCGAACAGCAGCACGCTGTAGGGCTTGCGTCGCACCGCCTCGGTCAGCGCCCCGCCTTCGTCGTAGCCCACGTAGCCCGGCGGCGCGCCGATGAGGCGGCTCACCGAGTGCTTCTCCATGTACTCGGACATGTCGATGCGGATCATGTGGTCGTCGCTGTCGAACAAGAAGCCGGCCAGCGCCTTGCACAGCTCGGTCTTGCCGACGCCGGTGGGGCCCAGGAACAGGAAGCTGCCGAGCGGCCGGTTGGGGTCGCTCAGGCCGGCGCGCGAACGGCGGATGGCGTCGGCCACCGCGGTGATGGCCTCTTCCTGGCCGACCACGCGTTCGTGCAGCCGGGTCTCCATCTGCAGCAGCTTGTCGCGCTCGCCCTGCATCAGCTTGCTCACCGGGATGCCGGTGGCGCGTGACACGACCTCGGCGATCTCCTCGGCGCCGACCATGGTGCGCAGCAGCTGCGGGCCCTTGCCCTCCTTGGCGCCCTTGGCCTTGCCGGTTTCCTTGGCCTGCGCGGCGTGCAGCGTCTTTTCCAGCTCCGGCAGCTTGCCGTACTGCAGTTCAGCGACGCGGTTGAAGTCGCCCTTGCGCTTGAACTCCTCGATCTGGCCCTTGATGCGTTCGATCTCCTCCTTGACGGTGGCCGAACCCTGCGCCTGGGCCTTCTCGGCCTTCCAGATTTCCTCCAGGTCGGCGGCTTCGCGTTCGAGCTTGGCGATCTCTTCCTCGATCAGCCCCATGCGCTTGATCGACGCCTCGTCCTTCTCCTTGCGCACCGCCTCGCGCTCGATCTTGAGCTGGATCAGCCGCCGGTCGAGCCTGTCCATGGCCTCGGGCTTGGAGTCGATCTCGATCTTGACCTTGGCCGCCGCCTCGTCGATGAGGTCGATCGCCTTGTCGGGCAGGAAGCGGTCGGTGATGTAGCGGTGGCTGAGTTCGGCCGCGGCGACGATGGCCGGGTCGGTAATTTCCACGCCGTGGTGCACCTCGTACTTCTCCTGCAGCCCGCGCAGGATGGCCACGGTGTCCTCGACGCTGGGCTCGTCGACCAGCACCTTCTGGAAGCGGCGCTCGAGCGCGGCGTCCTTCTCGACGTATTTGCGGTATTCGTTCAGCGTCGTGGCGCCGATGCAGTGCAGCTCGCCGCGCGCGAGTGCCGGCTTGAGCATGTTGCCGGCGTCGATGGCGCCTTCGGCCTTGCCCGCGCCGACCATGGTGTGCAGTTCGTCGATGAACAGGATGATGCGGCCCTGGTCGGCGGCCACTTCCTTGAGCACGGCCTTCAGCCGTTCCTCGAATTCACCGCGGTACTTGGCGCCGGCCAGCAGGCCGGCCATGTCGAGCACCAGCACACGCTTGTCCTTCAGGCTCTCGGGCACCTCGCCGTTGATGATGCGCTGCGCCAGGCCTTCGACGATGGCGGTCTTGCCGACCCCCGGCTCGCCGATCAGCACCGGGTTGTTCTTGCTGCGGCGCTGCAGCACCTGGATGGCGCGGCGGATCTCGTCGTCGCGGCCGATCACCGGGTCGAGCTTGCCCTGGCGGGCACGTTCGGTGAGGTCGAGCGTGTACTTCTTCAGCGCCTCGCGCTGGCCTTCGGCCTCGGCACTGTCGACCTTCTGGCCGCCGCGCACGGCTTCCACCGCCGCTTCGAGCGACTTGCGCGTCAGGCCGTGGCCGCGCACGACGGCGCCGATGTCGGTCTTGCTGTCGGCCAGCGCCAGCAGGAACATCTCGTTGGCGATGAACTGGTCGCCGCGCTTGCTGGCCTCCTTGTCGGCCGCCTGCAGCAGCTGCAGCAGGTCGCGCCCCGGCTGCACCGTCTGGCCGCCACCCTGCACCTGCGGCAGGTTGCGGATGGCGGTTTCCATCGCGGTGGCCAGGGCCGCGGTGTTGGCACCGGCGCGGTCGAGCAGCGACTTGGGGCCGTCGGGCTGCGCCAGCATGGCAGCCAGCAGGTGCGCCGGCTCGATGTAGGGGTTGTCGCGGGCCACGGCCGCGCTTTGGGCGTCGCCCAGCGCCTGCTGGAACGCGGTGGTCAGTTTGTCGAGACGCATGAACGAATCCTCCGGGTTGCAGCCGAGATGGGGCTGGCCACCGACGATTCAACCCGCACCAGACAAACCGGCGTTGAGGCGCCTCAAGGCGCGCGCTCGGCTCGCCGTCGGGCGGCGGCGCCGGGTGCGGGCACCAGAACACCGCCCTATTCGATGGCCTCGTCGCGCTCGCCGGCCTCGTACAGGCATTCGCGGCCGAGCCGGTCGATGCACAGCTCGGCCGTCCACGGCAGCATCAGGCTGCCGCAGCGGCTGTCGCGGTACAGCCGCTCCAGCGGCAGGCTCTTGAGCATGCTCTGTCCGCCGCAGGTGCGGATCGCCAGCGTGGCCAGCGCGTTGGCGTTCTCCATGATCGTGTAGTGCGCGGCGTACAGCCGCATGCGCGTGTCCTTGTCGGGGTCGGCCACGGCGTCGCGCGCGTTGTGCAGAAACAGTGCACGCGTCTGCTCGAGCTTGACGCGCATCTCGGCCACCGCCACCTGCTTGGTGGGGTACATGCGGCGCTTCACCGGCGGCATGCCCGGTACCTCGGCACGCAGGTAGGCCACCGTGAAGTCGTAGGCCGCCTGCGCGATGCCCATGTAGGTGGGCGACAGCGTGGCGAACATGTGCGGGAAGCGCGCCGCGGCCTGGAAGTACAGGCCTTCGGGCATCAGCCGCGCGCTGTGCGGCACCAGCACGCTGTCCAGCAGCAGCGTGCGGCTGACGGTGCCGCGCATGCCCAGCGGGTCCCAGTCGCCCACCACCTGCACGCCGGGCGCGTCGGCGGGGACGGCCAGGTAGAGCGAGTCGCGCTGCGTGGCCCCGGGCTTGTCCAGCGTGCACAGCACGCCGTAGTAGTCGGCGGCGCCGGCCAGCGAGGCGAAGATCTTCTTGCCGCTGAGCTCGTAGCCGCCGTCCACCGGCCGCGCCAACGTGCCCCACGGCGCCTTGCCGGCCGCCGCCGCGCCGCCTTCGCTGAACGGCTGCGAATAGACCTTGCCGTGGTGCACGATGCGCTCGTAGTGGATGGCGCGGTTGTGTTCGTGGTCGGCACGCTGCTCGGGGCTCATGTCCAGCGCGTCGGCGACGAAGCCGGCCCACAGCGTCGAGCACACGTGCATGTTGTAGGACAGCGCGGTGGCGCCGCAGTGGCGGCCGATCTCGGCGGCCACCATGACGTAGGTGGCGAAGTCGGCGCCCAGCCCGCCGTGCTGCCGCGGCACGCAGATGCCCAGCAGGCCGGCCTGGCGCAGGTCTTCGTAGTTCTCGAACGGGAAGCTCGCCTCGCGGTCGTGCAAGGCGGCACGGGGCGCGAACTTCTCGCCGCCCAGCATGGCGGCGAGCGCGATCAGTTCACGCTGCTGCGGCGTCAGTTGCTGCGCGTTGCCTGCGATGTGCATGGGATCGCCTCTCAACCTCTTTGGACCTGGAAGTGCCGTTGCAGGAAGGACACGACGGCGGCGTTGAAAACCTCCGGTTGTTCGACGTTGGCGATGTGACCGGCGCCGTCCAGGCACAGGAATTCAGCAGCGCGGATGCGCGAGGCCATGCGCTGCATGAGCTCGGGCGGCGCAGTGCGGTCGTGCGCGGCCGCCAGCACCAGTGTGGGCACGGCGATCGCCGTCAGCGCCTGGCGGCGGTCGAAGCCGGCAATGGCGCGCAGCGCGGCGCGGTAGCTGGCCTCGGGCACGCGCGCCATGATGTCGCTGGCGACGCGCAACGCCGCCGCCGGGGCGCCGGGCGCCACGAGTCCCGGCACCAGCCGCGCGGCCATGCCGGCCATGCCCAGGCCGGCTTCCAGCGGCGCCAGGCGTTCGGCGATGAACTGCGCCTGCCAGGCCCCGTCGGTGCGGCCGAAGGAAGCCGAGGTGCAGGCCAGCACCAGGCCGTGCACACCCGCTGGGTCGAACGCCAGCAGCTCCTGCGCCACCATGCCGCCCATGCTGTGGCCGAGCAGCACGTTGCGCGTCGCGCCCAGGCTTTGCAGCACGGCACGCACCGCGGCGACCATCGTCCAGAGGTCGGCCGCGCCCAGAGCTGCAGAGTCACCGTAGCCCGGCAGGTCGATCGCCACCGCCCTGTAGCCAGCGTCGGCGATGGCGCGCGCCGTTGCCGACGCCTCGTCGGACCAGATGGCTGCGCCGCCGCCGATGCCGTGCAGCAGCAGCACGGCCGTGTCGCCGGTGCCTTGCGCGACATAGGCTGGCAGGCTCACGCCAGCTGCCCCCGTTCGACCACCGCCACGCCGTCCAGCCGCACCGTGCAGCCGCGCAGCGGCAGGTCGAAGTGGCCCAGCGTGTGGCGGCCGGCGACTTCATTGGCACCGGTGGAATAGAGAAAGTTGCCGGCAAATGCGCGCAGCTCGGTGCCGTTGAAGTCGGCCTTGTCGTAGAAGTTCATCGCGTCCCAGCGCGCGCGGCGGTTCAGGCCCCAGCCGACGTGCGAGACGGCGTAGGCCGCAGCATCACCCCAGGCGGCGAAATAGCCGCGCATGGCCTCGGCGTCGACGCTGTCGCCTTCGACACGCACCGCGTGGTCGTTCTCGATCTGCAGGCGCACCGGGTCGGCCAGGTAGCGCTTGAAGGTCAGGTTGACGTCGCCGCGGTCCAGCACCAGCGTGCCGCTCACGGCACCGGCCGCCGGGAACGCCAGCACCAGGCCACCCGGCCAGTGGCTCAGCGTTCCCGGCCTGGCCGTATAGCCCCAGACGCCGCCGATGCGTGCGCCGTCCAGCGCGACGCGCAGGTCGGTGCCGGCGTCCGAGGCGACATGCATCTGACGCGCCGCCTTCAGGCGCCGCATCGCGTCGCGCACCGGCGCTTCGTCTTCGGCGCGTGGCAGACAGCGCTCCAGGATCTCGGGGTGTTCGTGGCTGACGGCCAGCACACGTGCACCGCCGGCCAGGATGCGCGGCAGCTCCACCGCGTGCTGCAGGCCCTCGACGGTGCAGTCGGCGACGAAGACGCAGGCCGCCAGCGCCTGCACCACGGGTTCGAGCCGGCCGATGGCGTCGGAGGCGCCAGTCGAGCGCACCGGCACCGGCGCGCCCAGCGGCCACCCGGGCAGCACCAGATGGAAGGGCCGCGCGCCGATGCGCAACAGCGCCAGTTCGGCCAGTTGCGGCAGCTCGGGCCGCGTCTGTGTCTCCGACAACACGGCACAGGCATCGCCGCGCGCCACCCCGCAGAGGCGGAAGACCTCGACGAACATGTCGATCCATTTGGCCTCCAGCCTCACAGGATCTCCCCCAGCAAGCGGTAGTGTCCGGACTGGAACACCAACGGCGGCAGTGCCGTCTCGCTGCAGGCCAGCACGAGGCCGATGAACAGGCGGTGGTCGCCGGCGATCTGCTGCGACACCGTCGCGCATTCGAACACCGCCGTACAGCCGGCGAGCACCGGCGCGCCGTGTTCCCCCAGCGCCCAGGTGCCTGCCGTGAAGCGGCCCTCGGCGGCGGCTGCGAATCGCCGCGACAGATCCACCTGCGCCTCGGCCAGCACGTTGACGGTGAAGCGCGGCGCGGTGAGGAAGGCCTCCAGGCTCGGGCTCGGCTCGCGCAGCGACCACAGCACCAGCGGCGGGTCGAGCGACAGCGAGTTGAACGAGTTGGCGGTGAGGCCGACGAAAGCACCCGCGGCGTCGACGCAGCTGATGATGGTGACGCCGGTGGTGAAGCGGCCGAGCGCGTTGCGCAGGTGGCGGGTGTCGATCGGGTGGGCCATGGGGCGCGACTCAGGCATTGCTTGCCTGGATGCCCCAGCGCGCCAGCGCGGCGTCGTCGGCCACCCGGGCGTCGACCCAGCGCGCACCCTCGGGCGTGGTTTCCTTCTTCCAGAACGGCGCCTGCGTCTTCAGGTAGTCCATCAGGAACTCGCAGGCCTGGAAGGCCTGGCCGCGGTGCGCCGAGCTCACCACCACCAGAACGATCTGGTCGCCGGGCCGCAACAAACCGACCCGGTGCACGACGCGCGCGGCGCGGATGTCGAAGCGCTGGTGCGCCTCGTCGATCATGGCCTCGATGGCACGCTCGGTCATGCCCGGGTAGTGTTCGAGCTCCATGTCGCTGACCACGCTGCCGTCGTTGCGGTCACGCACGGTGCCGATGAAGGTGGCGACGGCGCCGACGCCGGCGTCGCCCGCGCGCAGTGCCGCGACTTCGGCCGCGAGGTCGAAGTCGGCGGTCTGGATCGTGACGCGGCTCACGGCGCTCAGCCGCCCGTCACCGGTGGGAAGAAGGCGACTTCGGCGCCGTCACGCAGCACCGCCGCTTCGTCGCTCATGGCCTGGTCCAGCGCACAACGCACGGCGCGGCCGCGCGCCAGCACCTCGGCATGACGGCCGCCGCGGGCCAGCAGCGTTTCGCGCAGCGCACCCAGCGTGCTGCCTGCGGGCAGGTCCACCGACTCGGTGGGCCCCAGCGCCTCGCGCAGTGCAGCGAAGTAACGCACCTGGACTTTCATCGCGAGATCAACTCCGGCAGCGGCAGGAACTTCACCGTGTCGCCACGGACGATGGCCCGGCCCGGCGGGTTGTCCACCAGGCCGTCGGCCCACACCGCCGAGGTCAACACACCCGAGCTCTGGTTGGGATAGAGGTCCAGGCCGCCGCCGCCGTTGACCTGCACGCGCAGGAACTCGCGCCGCCGGTCGGGGCGCGGCCAGTCGAAGTCGGCCCTCAGGCCCAGCCCCTGCGGCAGCGCCGCCGGCGCGCCCTGCAGCACGCGCAGCACGGTGCTCACGCACAGCAGGTAGGTGACGAAGCTCGACACCGGGTTGCCCGGCAGGCCCAGCAACAGCGCCGCGCTGCCGTCGGCGCGGCGGATCTCGCCGAAGGCCAGCGGCTTGCCGGGCTTGATGGCGATCTGCCACTGCTCGAGCCGCCCTTCGGCCTGCGCCGCCGGCTTGAGGTGGTCTTCCTCGCCGACCGAAACGCCGCCGCTGGTGACGATGAGGTCGTTCGCCGCGGCGGCCTCGCGCAGGGCGCTGCGCGTGGCGTCCAGGCGGTCGGGTACGATGCCGAGGTCGGCAACCTCGCAGCCCGCGGCCTGCAGCAGGCCACGCAGCATGTAGCGGTTGGAGTTGTAGATGGCCCCCGGCCGCAGTGGCTCGCCCGGCATCATCAACTCGTCGCCAGTGGAAAACAGCGCCACGCGCGGACGCCGCAGCACCGGCAGCAGCGCCGCGCCGACCGATGCCGCCAGGCCCAGCGCCTGCGGCGTCAGGCGCGCGCCGCGGGGCAGCACCGCACTGCCCAGGCGCACGTCTTCGCCGCGGCGGCGGATCCACTGTCCATGCTGCGGCACGACGCCGATGCTCACGCTGCCCAGGCCCTCACCCGGCACCGGTTCGCACTGCTCCTGCATCACGATGGCATCGGCACCCGCCGGCACCTGGCCGCCGGTGAAGATGCGTGCCGCCGTGCCGGGCCGCAGCGCCTGTCCGGGCACGCCGGCCGGGATGCGCTGCGACACCGGCAGCACGGTGCCGGCCACCGGCACGCTGGCCGCGTGCAGCGCGTAGCCGTCCATGGAGGAGTTGTCCTCGGGCGGCACGTCCAGCGCCGACAGCACCTCGGCCGCCAGCACGCGGCCCAGCGCGTCGAAGGTCGACACCGACTCGGTCTGGCGCAGGACGTGCGCCGCGGCGCCGGCCTCCAGCCGCGCCAGCGCCTCGTCCAGGCTCAGCAGCGCACGCGTATCGGCGTTCATGAGCAGTTCGTTTCGATGTAGCGCTTCACGGCGCCGGCATCGGCGGCCATCACGGTGTAGCGCTTGGGCAGCGCCTCGATGCCGCGCATCGCCGGCGGCGGCTCGGGGTCGACGCCAAGCGCTTCGCGGAGGGTGGCCGCGAACTTGGCCGGCAGCGCCGTTTCAAGCACGATCATCGGCACGCCCGGCTGCAGGCGTTCGCGCGCCACCTTCAGGCCATCGGCCGTGTGGGTGTCGATCATCGTTTGCGCGCGCTGCCAGGTGTCGCGGATGGTCGCCAGCCGGTCGGCATGGCTGCTGCTGCCCGAGACGAAGCCGAAGCCGCCGGGCGCGGTGGCCGGCGCGAATTCGGCTGCCGACAAGGTGAAGCCGCCGTCGCGCGCCAGCGTCGGCCCGAACAGTTCGCGCGTACGCGCCGCATCGCGGCCGAGCAGGTCGAAGACGAAACGCTCGAAGTTGCTGGCCTTGCTGATGTCCATCGACGGACTCGAGGTCTCGTGCGTCTCGGCGCTGCCGCGCACGCGGTAGGTGCCGGTGCGGAAGAACTCGTCGAGCACGTCGTTCTCGTTGGTCGCGAGTACCAGCCGTTCGATCGGCAGACCCATCATGCGCGCCACATGGCCGGCGCAGATGTTGCCGAAATTGCCGCTCGGCACGGCGAAGCTCACGCGCTCGCCGGCCCCCGATGTCGCTTGAAAGTAGCCGGCAAAGTAGTAGACGACCTGCGCCAGCAGCCGCGCCCAGTTGATCGAGTTGACGGTGCCGATGTGGTGCCGGCGCTTGAATTCGAGGTCGTTGCTGACTGCCTTGACGATGTCCTGGCAGTCGTCGAACACGCCTTCGACGGCGATGTTGTGGATGTTGGCGTCCTGCAGGCTGAACATCTGCGCTTGCTGGAACGGGCTCATGCGGCCGCGCGGGCTGAGCATGAAGACGCGCACGCCCTGCTTGCCGCGCATGGCGTATTCGGCGGCGCTGCCGGTGTCGCCGGAGGTGGCGCCCAGGATGTTGAGCTCCTCGCCGCGGCGCGCCAGTTCGTATTCGAACAGGTTGCCCAGCAGCTGCATCGCCATGTCCTTGAAGGCCAGCGTCGGGCCGTTGGACAGCGCCTGCAGGTACAGGCCGTCCTCGAGCTTCTTCAGCGGAGTGATGGCCTTCGTGCCGAAAATCTGCTCGGTGTAAGTGGCGTCGCACAGGCGCCGCAGGTCGGCGGCCGGGATGTCGTCGATGTACAGCGACAGGATCTCGAAGGCCAGCCCGGCATAGGGCAGTGCGCGCCAGCGCGCCAGCGTGACCGCGTCGACGCGCGGGTAGGTGGCCGGCAAGTACAGGCCGCCGTCGGGCGCCAGGCCCTCGAGCAGGATGTCCGAGAAGCCGCGCGGCGTGGTGTCGCCGCGGGTGCTGATGTACTTCAAGTCAAGGACTCCGTGAGACCGCGGGCGGTCCGGCAAGCGGCCGCCGCGGAACCGGCTTTGCCGGGCCGCTGGCGGCGCCCCCTCGAGGGGGAGCGCCGAAGGCGCTTCGGGGGTGGGTCAATTCAATTCCTCCTTGCGGATGCGAACGATCGGCGCCAGCACCGTCGGCAAGGCCTGCATCTGCGCCAGCGCCGCCTTCATGCGCCCTTCCACGGTGTCGTGGGTCAGGATGACGAGGTCGGTCTGGTTCTCGCCCTCGGCGCTTTCGCGCTGCAGCACGGCGTCGATGGAGATGTCGTTGTCGGCCAGGATGCCGGTGATGCGGGCCAGCACGCCGGCCTTGTCGGCGACCACCAGGCGCAGGTAGAAGGCGGTCACCACGGCATCGATGGCCAGGATCGGCGTGTCCTGCAGCGAGCCCGGCTGGAAGGCCAGGTGCGGAACGCGATGGTCGGGGTCGGCGGTGTGCAGACGGGTGATGTCCACCAGGTCGGCGATCACGGCGCTGGCGGTGGGCTCGGCGCCGGCGCCCTTGCCGTAGTACAGCGTGGTGCCGACGGCGTCGCCGTGCACGACGACGGCGTTCATTGCGCCTTCGACGTTGGCGATCAGCCGGCCCTTGGGCACCAGCGTCGGATGCACGCGCAGCTCGATGCCTTCGGGCCGGCGCTTGGTGATGCCGAACAGCTTGATGCGGTAGCCCAGCTGCTCGGCATAACGGATGTCGGCCGCCTGCAGCGTGCTGATGCCTTCGACATGGGCCTTGTCGAACTGCACCGGCACGCCGAAGGCGATGGCGCTCATCAGCGTCGCCTTGTGCGCGGCGTCCACGCCTTCGATGTCGAAGGTCGGGTCGGCCTCGGCGTAGCCCAGGGCCTGCGCCTGTTTCAGCACGACGCCGAAGTCCAGCCCCTTCGAACGCATCTCGGAGAGGATGAAGTTGGTGGTGCCGTTGATGATGCCGGCGATCCACTCGATGCGGTTGGCCGTCAGCCCCTCGCGCAGCGCCTTGATGATCGGGATGCCGCCGGCCACCGCGGCCTCGAAGGCGACGATGACGCCGCGTTCGCGGGCGGCGGCGAAGATCTCGGTGCCGTGCACGGCCAGCAGCGCCTTGTTGGCGGTGACGACGTGCTTGCCGGCGGCCAGGGCCTCCAGCACCAGCGTGCGCGCGATGCCATAGCCGCCGATGAGCTCGACGACGATGTCGATGGCCGGGTTGGCGATGACCTGCCGGGCGTCGGCCACGACCTGGACCTGCTCGCCGACGATGGACCGCGCGCGCTCGGTGTCGAGGTCGGCGACCATCGTGATGGCGATGCCACGCCCGGCACGGCGGCGGATCTCCTCCTGGTTGCGCTGCAGGACCCGGAAGGTACCGCTGCCCACGGTGCCGATGCCGAGCAGGCCGACCTGCATGGGCTGGACCCCGACATCAGGGCGCTCCGCGCCGAGAGTCTGCACCGAAGCACTTCGTGTATTCATGGACGCTTTCAGACGGAATGGCGTTTGCGATAGTGGGCCAGGAAACGATCGATGCGCCCGATGGCCTCGGTGAGGTCGTCTGAATTCGGCAGGAAGACGATGCGGAAGTGGTCGGGCGCGATCCAGTTGAATCCGGTGCCCTGCACGATCAGCACCTTTTCCTCGGCCAGCAGTTCATAGGCGAACTGCTGGTCGTCGGCGACCGGGTAGACCTTGGGGTCCAGGCGCGGGAACATGTACAGCGCCGCCTTGGGCTTGACCACGCTGACGCCCGGAATCTGCGTCAGCAGTTCGTAGGCCAGGTCGCGCTGCCGGCACAGCCGCCCGCTCGGCGCCACCAGGTCCTTGATGCTCTGGTAGCCGCCGAGCGCGGTCTGGATCGCCAGCTGCCCCGGCGTGTTGGAGCACAGGCGCAGCGAGGCCAGCATGTTCAGGCCCTCGATGTAGTCGCGCGCATGCCGCTTCTCGCCCGAGACGATCATCCAGCCGGCGCGGTAGCCGCACGAGCGGTAGTTCTTGCTCAGGCCGTTGAAGGTGATGAACAGCACGTCGTCGGCCAGGCTGGCCAGGCTGGTGTGCGTGACGCCGTCGTACAGCGTCTTGTCGTAGATCTCGTCGGCGAACACCACCAGCTGGTGCTGGCGCGCCAGCTCGATGATCTGCAGCAGCACGCTGTCGGGGTACAGCGCGCCGGTCGGGTTGTTGGGGTTGCAGACGATGATGCCGCGCGTGCGCGGCGTGATCTTGCGCCGGATGTCGTCGATGTCGGGCAGCCAGCCGGCCTGTTCGTCGCAGACGTAATGCACCGGCTTGCCGCCCGACAGGCCCACCACCGCGGTGTAGAGCGGGAAGTCGGGCGTCGGCACCAGGATCTCGTCGCCGTCGTTGACGAGCGCGCTGATGCTCATCTGGATCAGCTCCGAGGCGCCGTTGCCCAGGTAGACGTCGTCCACCGTGACGCCGTGGATGTTCTTCTCCTGCGTGTAGTGCACGACCGCGCGGCGAGGCGCGAACAGGCCCTTGCTGTCGGTGTAGCCGGCGGCGTGCGGCAGGTTGCGGATCATGTCCTGCACGATCTCGTCGGGCGGCTCCAGGCCGAAGGCGGCGACGTTGCCGATGTTCAGCTTGATGATGCGGTGGCCCTCGTCCTCCATCTGGCGCGCCTTGTCGAGCACGGGGCCGCGGATGTCGTAGGCCACGTTGGCGAGCTTGGTGGACTTGGCCACGGTCTTCATTTCAGGCTTCAAGGAGAGGGCTCCGGCGCGAGGAACCTAGAATTATCCACGCATGAAGTTCCAGCCCGACACGCCCGAGGGCGTCAACGTCGTCACGCGCCATGAACCCGGGCGCATCTGGGTCGGCGCCACGGCCTATGACCACAGCCTGCTGCTGCCCTGGAGCGGCGCCGTCGTGGCCTGGCCGGCGGCGGCCTTCGACGAGCTGGGGGCCGCGCACTTCGAGCGCTTGCTGGCGCTGGCCCCGGAGCTGGTGATCTTCGGCAGCGGCGCACGGCTGCGTTTCCCGCCGCCGGTGTGGTTGCGCGCGCTCTTCGACGCCCGCATCGGCGTCGAGACCATGGACACCGCGGCCGCCTGCCGCACCTACAACGTGCTGGCCAGCGAGAGGCGGGCCGTGGTGGCAGCATTGCTCGTCGACAGCGGTCCGGTCGGGACCTTGCCGGCGAAGACTTTATAATGCGCGATTAAGCCGGCTTCGGCATCCTGTGCAGTCCGAGACACATTCCATGACGCCTGTCATCAATAAAACTCTCCCGGAATTCGAAGCCTTGGCCACGAGTGGCGTGAAGTTCACGCCGCAGTCGTTTCTGGGCAAGGCCGTGGTGTTGTACTTCTACCCGAAGGACAATACGCCCGGCTGCACCACCGAGGCGATGCAGTTCCGTGACCAGCACAAGGACTTCGTCAAGGCCGGCGCGGTGGTCTTCGGCGTCTCGCGCGACAACATGGCCTCGCACGACAAGTTCAAGGCCACGCTGGAGCTGCCCTTCGAGCTGATCGCCGACACCGAGGAAAAGCTCTGCCACATGTTCGGCGTGGTCAAGAACAAGATCATGTACGGCAAGA
>CAYJOA010000114.1:0-14270 GCA_964371495.1 uncultured Rubrivivax sp. | reverse complement strand
TCGAGCAGCCGCGCGGCGCGGTTGTAGCCGATGCGCAGGTGGCGCTGCACGAGCGAGATCGACGCCCGCTTGTGCTGCAGCACGATGGCCACCGCCTGGTCGTACATCGCGTCGGCCTCGCCACCGCCAGCGGCGCCGGGGCCGCCTTCGCCGGCCGCGCCGTCGCCGTCGAGCACGCCGCCCTCCAAGATGCCTTCGATGTAATTGGGCTCACCTTGTGACTTCAGATACTCCACAACGCGGTGCACCTCGTCGTCGCTGACAAAGGCGCCGTGCACGCGCACCGGCAGGCCGCCGCCGGGGGTGAGGTAGAGCATGTCGCCCTGGCCGAGCAGCGCCTCGGCGCCCATCTGGTCCAGGATCGTTCGGCTGTCGATCTTGCTGCTGACCTGGAAGGACAGACGCGTCGGGATGTTGGCCTTGATGAGGCCGGTGATGACGTCGACGCTGGGCCGCTGCGTGGCCAGGATCAGGTGGATGCCGGAAGCGCGCGCCTTCTGCGCCAGCCGCGCAATGAGCTCTTCGATCTTCTTGCCCACCACCATCATCAGGTCGGCGAGCTCGTCGATGACGACCACGATGTGCGGCAGCCGCTCCAGAGGCTCGGGGGCCTCGGGGGTCAGGCTGAAGGGGTTGCCGATCTTCTCGCCGCGTTCGTTGGCTTCGGCGATCTTCTTGTTGTAGCCGGCGAGGTTGCGCACGC
Source organism: uncultured Rubrivivax sp. (assembly GCA_964371495.1). Lineage (GTDB taxonomy): Bacteria > Pseudomonadota > Gammaproteobacteria > Burkholderiales > Burkholderiaceae_C > Rubrivivax. The sequence continues at coordinate 13,567 of CAYJOA010000114.1, read as the reverse complement.
CCATCTTGCTGAGCAGCTTGTAGCGCCGCTCCATCTCGCCGACGCACCAGTTGAGCGCGTTGGCGGCCTGCTTCATGTCGGTGACGACGGGTGCGAGCAGGTGCGGGATGCCTTCGTAGACGCTCATCTCGAGCATCTTCGGGTCGATCAGGATCAGCCGCACGTCGCGCGCCTCGGCCTTGTAGAGCAGGCTCAGGATCATCGCGTTGATGCCCACGCTCTTGCCCGAACCGGTGGTACCGGCGACCAGGCAGTGCGGCATCTTGGCCAGGTCGGCGACGATCGGGTTGCCGACGATGTCCTTGCCCAGGCCCATGGTCAGCATCGACGCCGACGCGTTGTAGACCTCGGAGCCCAGGATCTCCGACAGCCGGATCATCTGCCGCCGCGCGTTGGGCAGTTCCAGCGCCATGTAGTTCTTGCCCGGGATCACCTCGACGACGCGGATGCTGATCAGCGACAGCGAACGCGCGAGGTCGCGGGCCAGGCCGACGACCTGCGCGCCCTTGACGCCGGTGGCCGGCTCGATCTCGTAGCGCGTGATCACCGGGCCCGGCGACGCCGCCACCACGCGCACCTCGACGCCGAAGTCCTTGAGCTTCTTCTCGATCAGCCGTGAGGTCATCTCCAGCGACTCCGGCGGCACGCCCTCCTGTCGCCCAGCTGCGGCGTCGAGCAGGTCGACCTGCGGCAACTTGGTGTCGACGAGTTCGGCGAACAGCGGCTTCTGGCGTTCCTTGGCGACGCGCTGCGACTTGGGGATCTCGGGCACCGGCGGCGCGATGACCAGCGGGGTGTGCTCCTCGACGTCGTGGCGCTGCACCTCGACGACCTCTTCGCGCTCGCGCGCGGCCAATTCGCCCAGGCGCAGGTCTTCTTCCATCTCGCGACGGCCGGCGCGGCTCTGGCGCAGCGCGTCGATTCTCTCGCCGACGATTTCGGCCACGCGCAGCCACGAAAAACGCAGTGCCATCGCCATGCCGGCGAGGCCGAACACGATCCACAACACGCCCGAGCCGGCGAAACCCAGCCAGCGCATCGACAGCGGGCCCAGCGTGACGCCGAATACACCGCCGGCATGACCGGGCAGCAGCGGCTCCCAGCGGTACAGACGCGTCCATTCCAGCGCGCTGCTGGCGGCCAGCAGCAGGACCAGGCCGAGCCAGAACACCCAGCGCGGGGCACGCGTTTCGTCCGTTTCGCCGCGCAGCGAGACGGCCAGGGCCGCCAGCCAGGCGCGCAGCGCCACCGGCACCAGCCACCAGGCGGAAAATCCGAACAGGAAGAGCGCGATGTCGGACACCCGCGCGCCCAGGACGCCGACCACGTTGCGCAAGGGCTCGCCGGTGCCGGACGTGGTGAAGGCCGTGTCACGCGCGTCGTGCGTCGCCAGCGCCAGCGTGAACAGCAACCAGGCCAAAGCGCCCAGCACCAGCAGCAGTTGCTGGCGCCAGCGCGGGCCGGCGCCGGCCATCGGCGAGGCGACGGCGCCGCTGCCGTCGGCCTGCAGGGAACCGAGGGGAAAACTCATGACCGGCATTGTGGCCGATCGGGATCGTCAGACGGCGTGCCGGGCCCTTGAAGGCGGAGCGCCGCGGGAAGGCACGGCTCAGTCGTTCTGCAGGCGTTCCTTGATGACCACCGAGCCGTTGTCCTGCGTCTCGATGACGCCGCGCTCTTCCAGGTCCTTCATGACCCGGCTGACCATCTCGCGCGACGCACCCACCACCTTGGCCATGTCCTGGCGGCTGACCTTGTGGCGGATGATCTTGGTGCCGTCGATCTCTTCGGCCATGTCCAGCAGCGTGCGCGCGACGCGGCCGTAGACGTCCAGCAGCGCCAGCGACTCGATCTGCCGGTCGGCGTTGCGCAGCCGGCGCACCAGGCCGCGCATGATGCCGTAGGACAGCGTGCTGTTCTCGGGCAGGCAGCGCGCGAAGTCGGCGCGCGCCAGCACCAGCATGTCGGTCTGGATCTCGGCGCGCACGGTGGCCGAGTGCGGTTCGTTGTCGATGAGGCTCATCTCGCCGACGTAGTCGCCCGACTCGAGCACCGCCAGGATGACCTCGCGGCCGCGTGAGTCGGAGGTCAGCACGCGGGCGCGGCCGTTGAGCAGGATGAACAGCGCGTTGCTCTTGCGCCCCTGCTCCACCACCAGTTCGCCGCGGCGGAAACGCCGCTTGACGACGCTGTCGGCAATGGCCTGCGCCTGGTCGGCGGTGAGCATGGAGAACAGCGGCACCCGCCGAATCAAGTCCAGGTTCGACAGCATCGACATTGACAGGCTCCTGTTGTTGTGTCCCGCGGTGTCCGGGCGCGTTCCAGGCCCCCGATCCCGCCCGGTCTGCAAGAATCGCGCTATTGTGCCCATAGCAGGGCTTGCGACCACCGGGGCCAGCCCCGATGTGCCATCGATGCGTTGGTTGGATCCGACGCCCGTCCGACCGCAGAGAACAGACCATGAACTCCCCCGCCAAGCACGCCCGCGTTCTCATCCTCGGCTCCGGCCCCGCCGGCTACACCGCGGCGCTGTACGCCGCACGCGCCAACCTCGAACCCATGCTCATCACCGGCATCGCGCAAGGCGGCCAGCTGATGACGACCACCGAGGTCGACAACTGGCCGGCCGACGTGGCCGGCGTGCAGGGCCCCGACCTGATGCAGCGGTTCCTGCAGCACGCCGAGCGCTTCAATACCACGATCGTGTTCGACCACATCAACAAGGTCGACCTCGGCCGGCGGCCCTTCACCCTCGAAGGCGACTCGGGGCCCTACACCTGCGACACGCTGGTCGTCGCCACCGGCGCCAGCGCCAAGTACCTGGGGCTGCCCAGCGAGGAAGCCTTCATGGGCAAGGGCGTCAGCGGCTGCGCCACCTGCGACGGCTTCTTCTACCGCGGCGACGTCGTCTGCGTGGTCGGCGGCGGCAACACCGCGGTGGAAGAGGCGCTGTACCTGTCCAACATCGCCAGCAAGGTGCACCTGGTGCACCGCCGCGACAAGTTCCGCGCCGAGGCGATCATGGTCGACAAGGTGATGGCCAAGGTCGAATCAGGCAAGATCGAGCTGCACCTGTGGCACACGCTGGACGAAGTGCTGGGCGACGACAGCGGTGTCACCGGCGTGCGCCTGCGCCACACCGACGGCGCCACCAAGGACATCGCGGTCAAGGGCTGCTTCATCGCCATCGGCCACCAGCCCAACACCGACATCTTCAAGGGCCAGCTGGAGATGAAGGACGGCTACATCGTCACCCGCACCGGGCAGGACGGTCTGGCCACCATGACCAGCGTGCCGGGCGTGTTTGCCGCCGGCGACGTGCAGGACCACGTCTACCGCCAGGCCATCACCAGCGCAGGCACGGGCTGCATGGCGGCGCTGGACGCGCAGCGCTTCCTCGAGCAGCAACGCGGCTGAGGCCGCACAAACGGGCTATAATCGCGGGCTTTGCTGCAGCCAGCATCCAGCTGGCGCGCGAGTGAACCCAACTTTCTACTGGAGAAGCGTCATGGCACGCGTCTGTCAAGTCACCGGCAAGGGCCCCATGGTGGGCAACAACGTCTCGCACGCCAACAACAAGACCAAGCGTCGCTTCCTGCCGAATCTGCAATACCGCCGCTTCTGGATCGAAAGCGAAAACCGCTGGCTGCGGCTGCGCGTGAGCAACGCCGCGCTGCGCCTCATCGACAAGAAGGGCATCGACGTGATCGTGGCCGATCTGCGTGCCCGCCACGCCCTGTAGGAAACCTAGGAGAACACCATGGCCAGCAAAGGCGGACGCGAAAAGATCAAGCTGGAGTCCACAGCGGGCACCGGCCATTTCTACACCACGAACAAGAACAAGAAGACGACGCCCGAAAAGCTCGAATTCCTGAAGTTCGACCCCAAGGCACGCAAGCACGTCCTGTACAAGGAAGTGAAGCTGCGTTAAGGGCTGCCGCCCGGCTTGCCGCGACGAACCCGCCCCTGGCGGGTTTTTTCATGCCCACGCTCCGGACCTTCGGCGCGCGCACAAAGAAAAAGGGGCCCCGCGGGGCCCCTTCGTGTCTGCGGCAGTTGCCGCAGCCGGGTTAGCGCACGACCGCGATCTGCTCGCGCGCACCGCCCTTGTAGGTGTACAGCGTCAGCGCGCCATTCTTGATGTCGCCCTTGCCGTCGAAGCCGATCGCGCCCGTCACGCCCTTGTAGCCGTCGGTCTTGGCCAGCACCGGCAGGTACTTGGCGGGGTCGGCGGAACCGGCCTTCACCATGGCCGCCACCATCACGTTGACGGCGTCGTAGACGTAGGGCGCGTACAGCTGCACGTCGGTGTTGAACTTCTTCTTGAAGGCGACCTTGAAGTCGTCCATCGACTTCTTGCCGGCGCCTTCCACGCCGCCGGCTTCGGCACACACGACCTGGCCGTCGGCCATCGTGCCCGCCGACAGCTTGGGCAGTTCACCGGTGCAGATGCCGTCGCCGCCCATGAACTTGGCGTTGATGCCGAGCTGCTTCATCTGGCGCATCATCGGCCCGGCCACGGCGTCCATGCCGCCGAAGAAGATGACGTCCGGGTTCTTGGCCTTCAGGCTGGTCAGGATGGCGGTGAAGTCGGTGGCCTTGTCGCTGGTGAACTCGCGGCCCACGGCCTTGCCGCCGGCAGCCTTGACGGCCTTCTCGAACTCGTCGGCCAAGCCCTGGCCGTAGGCGGTGCGGTCGTCGATGACGGCGATGCTCTTGCCCTTGACCTGCTGCACGGCGTACTTGCCGAGCGTGCCACCCAGGTGCACGTCATCGGCAACGACGCGGAAGGCTGTCTTGTAGCCATTGCGCGTGTACTTGGGGTTCGTCGCCGACGGGCTGATCTGCGGCACGCCGGCGTCGCTGTAGATCTTGGACGCCGGGATCGTGGTGCCCGAATTCAGGTGGCCGACGACGCCGTTGACCTTGCTGTCGACCAGCTTCTGCGCGGCTGCGGTGCCCTGCTTCGGGTCGGCGCCGTCGTCCTCGGCGAGCAGTTCGAACTTGGCCTTCTTGCCGCCGATCGTCACGCCCTTGGCATTGAGTTCGTCGATGGCCATGCGCGCGCCCATCTCGTTGTCCTTGCCCAGGTGCGCGATGCTGCCACTGGTGGGGCCGACGTGCCCGATCTTGACGACCAGGTCCTGTGCGTACACCGCGCCGCCGACGAGCAGGGCCGCGGCACCGACGATCACGTTCAACTTGACTTGCATGCAATCACCTCCAGTAGGGATGTTGTCGGAACGACGAACACGTGAAGAAACCAAGCGCGGGACGATACCCGAAAAGCCGACCCGGCCCAAGCAGGGTTGCCACTGCCATGCCGGCCCTGGCGCACCGAGTCCCCACAACGCGCGGCGGCCGCGAACGGACGACAGGGCCGGCCTGCACGAGCCGGCGCGGGCCGGTGTTCAGTCGGCGGTGGCAGCGCTGCGGTGGTGCACGATCGCCAGCCCGCGCGCCTTGTAGTCCCGCCAGCGCCCGCGTCCGAGTTCGGCCTCGTCGGCAGCGCTGGACACGACCTCGATCAGACGCTCGATGCCGGTCAGGTCCACAGGCGCGTCGGCGCCAAGGTTCACCAGCACCGGCGGCGCGCCGCTCAAAGCGACCCTCTCGGCCAGCCAGATCGGCGTGCGCGCCGCCACCGACGCGCTGGCCCCGGGTTGCCTGACATGGGGCACGAACTCGCGCTCGTCGAAGGTCCACAGCGCGCGGTCCAGCGCTGCCAGCGTGGCCGGTGGCGCCGTGACCAGGACGTGCACGCCGGCGCGGTAGGCCTTGCGCAGCAGCCGGCAGGCATAGGCCAGCGGGTCGGCCACACCGGTGTGGAACTCGACCTCGGTCATGGCGGCGCTGCGAGCTCAGCCAGTGCGCAGCTGCTGGGGGCTGCGGCGCGTCACTGCGCCCGTGACAGCACGAAGTGCGTCAGCAGCGGCACCGGCCGTCCGGTCGCGCCCTTGGCCTTGCCCGAATTCCAGGCCGTGCCGGCGATGTCCAGGTGCGCCCAGCGCAGCTTGGCGGTGAAGCGCTTGAGGAACATCGCGGCCAGGATCGCGCCGCCGTCGCGCGAGCCCACATTGGCCATGTCGGCGAAATTGCTCTTCAGCTCCTCGCCGTACTCCTCGTCCAGCGGCAAGCGCCAGGCCGGGTCGTGTGCCTGCTCGCCGGCAGCCAGCAGTTCGGCGGCCAGCGCGTCGTCGGCGCTGAACAGGCCCGAGCGGTGGTGCCCCAGCGCCACCACGCAGGCGCCGGTGAGGGTGGCGATGTCGACCACCACCGCCGGCTTGAAGCGTTCGGCATAGGTCAGCGCGTCGCACAGGATGAGCCGCCCTTCGGCGTCGGTGTTGAGGATCTCGATCGTCTGCCCCGACATGCTGGTGACCACGTCACCGGGCTTGATGGCCCGGCCGCCGGGCATGTTCTCGCAGGTCGGGATGATGCCGATGAGGTTGACCTTGGCACCGAGCTGCGCCACCGCACGCAGCGTGCCCAGCACGCTGGCGGCGCCGCCCATGTCGAACTTCATCTCGTCCATGCCGGCCGCGGGCTTGATCGAGATGCCGCCGGTGTCGAAGGTGATGCCCTTGCCGACCAGCACCACCGGCGCATCGGCCTTGGCTGCGCCCTGCCAGCGCGCGACGATGAAACGCGGCGGTTCGTCGGAGCCCTGCGCCACCGACAGGAACGAACCCATGCCGAGCTTTTCGCAGTCCTTGCGGTCGAGCACCTCGACCTTCAGTCCGTACTCCTTGCCCAGCTTCTTCGCCTGCGCTGCCAGGAAGGTCGGCGTGCAGTGGTTGCCCGGCCGGTTGGCGCATTCGCGCGCCAGCGTCGTGCCGGCAGCGATGGCTTCGCCGCGCTTCAAGCCGGCTGCCACGGCAGCCGCTTCGGTCCTGGCGCAGACCAGGCTCACCGCATGCAACTTGGACGCCGGCGGCGCGCTGGGCTTGGTCTCGCGGTACAGATAGAGCGCTTCGCCCACCGCCCCGGCCAGCGCTTCGCCATGCGCCGCGCCCAGTTCGCCCGCGCCGGCCACCGCCACCGCCAGTTGTTTGCCGCCGCCGCCCTTGAGCAGACCCAGGCCGGCGACCATGGCCTTGCGCAGGGACTTCACCGAGCCATCGCCGGCGGCGACGAAGGCCACGCGCGGCGCCTTCACCCCGGCCACGCGGTGCGCGTACAGCGTCTTGCCGGCCTTCAGCTCGAAGTCGCCATCCTTCACCGCCGCGGCCAGCAGTTCTGCCAGTGGTTGGTCCAGCCCACCCGGAAGCGCCCCGCCCACCACCAGCACCAGCAGCGCGTCGGCTCCGAGCGCGGCAAGCCCGCCAGCCCCGGCCACCTGCGTCTTGAAGTCCATAATTCGCCCTAACTGAAGAAAACGGCGGATGTTATTCGATTCAACTGTGCGCCGAGAGCTTGCGCGGGTCTTCGGCGCCACGCTGGTGGTCATCCTCACCATCGTGCTGACGATGTTCCTCATCCGCACCGTCGGCCAGGCTGCCAGCGGCGCCGTGGCGCCGCAGGACGTGGTGCTGTTGCTGGGCTACGTGGCGCTGGGCCACCTGCCGACGATGCTGGCGCTGTCGCTGTTCGTGGCCGTCGTCGTCACGCTCGGACGCATGTACCGCGACAGCGAAATGGTGATCTGGTTCGCCAGCGGCCTGGGCCTGTCGCGCTTCGTGCGCCCGGTGCTGCGCACGAGCTGGCCGGTGCTGCTGGTGGTGTCACTGCTGCTGCTCCTGGTGTGGCCCTGGGGCAACCTCAGCAGCCTGGAGCTGCGCGAGCGCTACCAGCAGCGTTCGGACCTCTCGCGCGTGACGCCGGGCGTGTTTCAGTCCTCCAGCGACGGCCGCCGCGTCTTCTTCGTCGAACGCGAGAGCAGCGATGGCGTCAACGCGCGCAATGTCTTCATCATGATGCGCCCGGACACCGGCGAGTCGGTAACTTCGGCCAGGACCGGCCGGCTCGAGGTCGAGGGCGACGCCCGCTTCCTCGTGCTCGAACGCGGCCAGCGCAACGACGTCAACCTGAAGAGCGGTGAACGCACGCTGTCGAGCTTCGAGAACTACCGCGTGCTGGCCAGCGAAGTGGCTGCACGTTCGGCCGAGAACCGCTCGCCGCGCACCTTGAGGACCATCGACCTGATGCGCCAGCCGACGCAGAACAACCAGGGCGAACTGGTCTGGCGCTTCGGCCTGATGCTGGCGGCGGCCAACCTGCTGCTGCTGGGCATCGGCCTGGCCGCCACGCAGCCGCGCCGCGCCAGCAACTGGAACCTGCTGTTCGCGCTGCTCACCTTCGTCGTCTACTACAACCTGGTCAACCTGTCGCAGTCCTGGGTCGCCGGCGGCCGCGTCTCGATGGGGCTGGCCCTGCTGGGCCTGCACGGCAGCGTGTTCGCGCTGGCGCTGGCACTGCTGTGGTGGCGCGACCATGCCGCGGTGACGCGATTCGGCCGCCGGCCGGTGCGGCGGGCACCGGCATGAAGACCGTGCGCCGACTGCTCTACCGCGACATCTCCGCTTCGGTGATGTTCGTGGCGCTGGCCTTCCTGTCGCTCTTCTACTTCATCGACTTCGTCGACGAGCTCGACAACGTCGGCGACCAAGGGCCCTGGTCGGCGGTGCGTGCCGCCGCGCTGGACGTGCCGGGGCACTTCTACGAGCTGTTCCCGATCGCGGTGCTGATCGGCACCATCTACTCGCTGTCGCGCATGGCGCAGTCTTCCGAATTCACGATCCTGCGCACCGGCGGCCTCGGGCCCGGCCGGGCCCTGGGCCTGCTGGCCGTGCTCGGCGCGGCCTTCGGCCTGCTGACCTTCGTCGTCGGCGACTACGTGGCCCCGGTCAGCGAACACCAGGCCGTCGTGCTGAAGGCGCGGGCGCGCGGCGGCCAGCAGCTGGTCGGCGGCGGCGTCTGGCTCAAGGAACGCCGCAGCACGGCCACGGGTGAGCGCAGCTATTCGGTCAGCGTGGGCGGCGCCACCGCCGGCGGTGCCCTGCTGTGGATCCGCATCTACGAGTTCGACGCCGACGGCCGCCTGCTGTCGCGCACCGAAGCCGGCGAAGGCCACATCGGCGCCGACGGCACCTGGACGCTGCTCAACGCCGCGGTGGCGGACTGGCCGCCCGCGCGCAGCCCCGGCACGCCCCAGGTGCAGCTGCGCCACGAGGCCACCCTGGCGTGGCCGAGCACGCTGACCGCCGAGGTCGTGGCCGCGGCGGTGCTGCCGCTGAGCACCATGACCACCGCCGAGCTGTGGCGCTACAGCGCCCACCTCAGCGACCAGGAGCAGGCCGCACAGCGTTACGAGATCCGTTTCTGGAAGAAGGCCCTGTACCCGCTGGCCTGCCTGGTGATGATGGCCTTGGCCCTGCCCTTCGCCTACCTGCACGCGCGCGCCGGCAGCGTCAGCTTCAAGGTCTTCGGCGGCATCATGCTGGGCATCAGTTTCGTGCTGCTCAACAATCTGGCCGGCCACATCGGGGTGCTGAGCAGCTGGACGCCCTGGGTCGTGGCCGCCACGCCGAGCCTGATCTACCTGCTGCTGTCACTGGCTGCGTTTGCCTGGCTGGTGCGTTACCGTTGAGAGCCATGAGCCACGGCCTGATCCTCTTTGCCCACGGCGCCCGCGACCCACGCTGGGCCCTGCCCTTCGAAGCCGTGGCCGCACGATTGCGCGCGACGCGGCCCGGCGTCGCGGTGCGACTGGCCTACCTCGAGTTCATGGCGCCGAACCTGCCCGAGGCCGGCGCCGAGCTGGTCAGCATCGGCTGCACGCGCATCGAGGTCGTGCCCATGTTCCTGGGCGCCGGCGGCCATGTGCGCAAGGACCTGCCGGCGCTGCTGGACCGGGTCCGCGAAGCCCACCCCGGGCTGCGCGTCACGCTGCACACGGCGGTGGGGGAGATCGACAGCGTCGTGGCGGCGATGGCCGAAGCGGCGCTGGCCACGCTGTCGGATCCGCCATGAACCTGCACCAGTTCCGGTTCGTGCAGGAGGCGGTGCGCCGCAACCTCAACCTCACCGAGACCGCCAAGGCGCTGCACACCTCGCAGCCCGGCATCAGCAAGGCGATCCTCGAACTCGAAGGCGAGCTCGGCATCGACATCTTCGCGCGCCATGGCAAGCGCCTGAAGCGCGTCACCGAACCCGGCGAGCAGGTCCTCAAGTCGATCGAGATCGTGATGCGCGAGGTTGCCAACCTCAGGCGCATCGGCGAGGAATTCTCCAAGCAGGACGCCGGCACCCTGTCGATCGCCACCACGCACACGCAGGCGCGCTACTTCCTGCCCGGGCCGGTGGCGCAGCTGCGCAAGCGCTACCCCAAGGTGCAGGTCGTGCTGCACCAGGGCGTGCCCGAGCAGGTGGCGCGCATGCTGCTGGACGACGTGGCCGAAGTCGGCCTGGCGACCGAGGCGCTGAGCACGCACGAGGACCTCATCACGCTGCCGTGCCACGAATGGCAGCACGTGCTGGTGGTGCCGGCGGGCCACCCCCTGGCGGCGGTGGAGCGGCCGACGCTGGCGCAGCTGGCGGCGCACACGCTCGTGCTCTACCACCCCACGGTGACCGGCCGCACGCGCATCGACCAGGCTTTCGCACGCGCCCGGCTGGAGCCCGTGGTGGCGCTGGAGGCGATCGACTCCGACGTCATCAAGACCTACGTGCGGCTGGGGCTCGGCGTGGGCATCGTCACCGAGCTGGCGATGACCGGCGAGCCGGCCGATGCCGACCTCGCCTGGCGCCCGCTGGGCCACCTGTTCGGCACCAACGTCACGCGCCTGGCGTTCAAGCGCGGCGCCTACCTGCGCCAGTTCGTCTACGCCTTCACCGAGCTACTGTCGCCGCGTCTTTCGGCAGCGCTGGTCGCGCGCGCCATGGGCGGCCAGGGCAGCGACTACCAACTCTGAGCCTGTCCCGATCACGATGTCTGCCGTCGTTTCCACCACTGCCCTCACGCCCACCGTCGCCAGCCGGCTGCCCAAGGTCGGCACCACGATCTTCACCGTGATGTCGGCGCTGGCGCAGGAAACCGGCGCCGTCAACCTGGGGCAGGGCTTCCCCGACTTCGACTGCGATCCGGCGCTGCTGGACCATGTCACCGACGCCATGCGCGAGGGCCTCAACCAGTACCCGCCGATGCCCGGCGTGCCGCTGCTGCGCGAGCGCGTGGCCGACAAGATCACCGCCTTGTACGGCCGCCGCTACGACCCGGCCGCCGAGATCACCATCACCGCCGGCGCCACCCAGGCCATCCTCACCGCCGTGCTGTGCTGCGTGCACCCAGGCGACGAGGTCATCGTTCTCGAACCGTGTTACGACAGCTACGCGCCCAACATCGAACTCGCCGGTGGCCGCGTCGTGCGGGTGCCGCTGCTGCCGGGCAGCTTCCGGCCCGACTTCGACCGCATCGCCGCCGCACTGACGCCGCGCACGCGGCTGGTCATCGTCAACAGCCCGCACAACCCCAGCGCCACGGTGTGGACACACGCCGAGATGCAGCGGCTGGCCGACCTGCTGGCGCCCAGCCCGGCACTGCTGCTGTCCGACGAGGTCTACGAGCACATGGTCTTCGACGGTCAGCCGCATGTCAGCGCCTCGGCCATCCCGGGGCTGGCCGAACGTGCCTTCGTCGTCTCCAGCTTCGGCAAGACCTATTCCGTCACCGGCTGGAAGGTCGGCACCTTGGCGGCGCCGGCGGCGCTGACGGCCGAGTTCCGCAAGGTGCATCAGTTCAACGTCTTCACCGTCAACACGCCGGTGCAGCACGGCCTGGCGCGCTACATGGCCAGCCCCGGGCCCTACCTCGAACTGGCGGCCTTCTACCAGCGCAAGCGCGACCTCTTCCGCGACGGCCTGGCGCGCACGCGGCTGCGCGCCTTGCCCAGCCAGGGCAGCTTCTTCCAGCTCGTCGACTACAGCGCGGTGAGCAACTTGCCGGAAGCCGATTTCTGCCTCTGGCTGACGCGCGAGATCGGCGTCGCGGCGATCCCGCTGTCGGTCTTCTACGAGGGCGGCTTCGAGCAGGGACTGGCGCGGCTGTGTTTCGCCAAGGAGGACGAAACGCTGATGAAGGCACTGCAGCGACTGCAGCGCCTGTAGCCGCGGCGCTGGCCGCGGCCTACGGGCGCGGGGCCGCTGCTGCCAAGCCCTGGGGATCGAAGATGCTGGCCGTGGGCGCGGCCTGCGTCAGGTCCAGGTCCACCGGCGCCGTCGGCCGGTCGTCCAGGCCGGCGTTCGCCGCGGCACCGTCGTTGTGCTGCCCGGCCAGGGGCACGGGCGCCGTGGTGCTGAATTCCCCGCCGTCTGCCAGCGGCAGCAGCAGATCGACGTTGTTCGGGTCGACCGGCTCGCGGTCGAGCAGGTCGCGCGCCAGCGCATACAGGAACAGCACTTCGCGGTAGGCCGGGAGGTCGAACAGTTCGCCGCGCGACTTGCGGAACAGCAGCGCCTCGAGCTCGGCCATGGCGTCCAGCGGCCGTGGCCAGACCTGCTGCAGGCGGGGCAGCAGGCCCGGATAGTCCTCCAGACTGCGGCCGGCCCGCATGTCCTGCCCCCACTCGGGCGCATAGGCGTTGAAACGGTGGTTGAAGCGCGCCCGCGTGCGTTCATAGGCCTCGCGATCAGCGCGCCGATGCTGGATCTCGAGCAGCTTCAGGTAGGGCAGCGGACTGCCACCGCCGGTGTCGCGCAGGTGCTGCACCAGCAGGTCGATGGCCGCCTCGTCCTGCCCGAGCACGACGAAGAACTCGGCTTGTTGTTCGAGATCGATCAACTCATCGATCGAGACGTCGCGCGGCGAGCTATCGCCCAACCGCACCGCCGGGGCGGGCAGGACCTCGGTCCGCGCCGTGGCGGCGTCGGGCGGCGCCTCGACGGGCGCGCGCGGCTGCGGCGAAGTGCCCGACGCGGCCCAGGGCTCGGCCGGCGCCGCAGGCGGCCACGCGGCGGCACCGCGCGCACGCAGCCCCGCGGCCGCGGGTAGCACCGAAGTGACGAAGGGGATGGGCGAGGTCGGCGGCCGGCTCGGCGTCGGCTGCGCCTGGCTGTCGGCGGCACCGGGCTGCAGCGCCGCATCGATCCAACCGCGTTGGCGTTGCCGTTGCTGGCCCGCGAGCCGCCAGGCCAGCCATGCCGTCAGCGCAGCCAGGAGCAGCACCAGGCCCAGCAGCGGCAGGGTCCAGCGCGCGGCGTCATTTATCCGCGACAGTTGCTCGCGCAGCTGTGCTGCCTCGTCGCGGCTGGCCCGGGCTTCCTTGCCCAGCCGTTCCGCGGTGCTCTCGAGCGTGGCGATGCGTGCAGCAGCGGCCGACACGGCCGCCGCCGACGCGCGCGCGGCGCTGGCCGCCTGCGCCACGGCCTGCAGCGCCGACTCGACGGTTGCGGCCTCGACGCTGGGCGTGACTGCGGCAACTTCGAGCGTCAGACGCGCCGGCACGGCGACAGCCGCCGCGCGACGCACGGGCCGCCGCAGCGTCGCACGCGGCCGCCGCGGTGGCGCCACGCGCGGCTGGGTGCGAGGCAGCGCTCGCGCAGCGGCCGTGGCGGCGGCGCGTTGCAGCGC
>CAYJOA010000113.1:5949-14375 GCA_964371495.1 uncultured Rubrivivax sp. | reverse complement strand
GCGCCAGCTTGGCCACTTCGACGTGCACCTTGGTGACCAGCGGGCAGGTGGCGTCGAAGACCCGGAAGCCGCGGTGGGCGGCTTCGCGGCGCACCGCCTGGCTCACGCCGTGGGCGCTGAACACCAGCGTGGCACCGGGCGGCACGTCGGCCAGGTCCTCGATGAAGATCGCGCCCTTGGCCTCGAGGTCGTTGACGACATAGGTGTTGTGGACGATTTCGTGGCGCACGTAGATCGGCGCGCCGTGTTTCCTGAGCGCGCGTTCGACGATCTCGATGGCGCGGTCGACCCCGGCGCAGAAGCCGCGCGGTTCGGCCAGCAGCACTTCTTCGAGCCTGGCAGTCACAGCACCCCCAGCACCTGGACCTCGAAACGCACCGGCTGGCCGGCCAGCGGGTGGTTGAAGTCGAACAGCAACCAGTCGGGCCCGACTTCGCGCACCACGCCGGCATAGCGACCCTGGCCGTCGGGGGTGGGGAACTGCACCACGTCGCCCACCGCGTAGGGCTCGTCGGGGTCGCCCAGTTCGCGCAGCAGGCCGAGCTTCACGCGTTGCAGCAACGCCGGATTGCGTTCGCCGAAGGCGCTGCCGGCGGGCAGGTCGAAGGCCTCGCGGGCGCCCTCGGGCAGGCCGATCAGGTGCGCTTCGATGGCCGGCGCCAGCTGCCCGGTGCCCAGCGACAAGGTCGCCGGCTTGCTGTCGAAAGTGTTCACGACATCGGCGCCGTCGGGCCCGGCCAGGCGGTAGTGCAGGGTCAGGAACGAGCCGGGCTGGATGAGGTTCACGAGGGTGTTCGCCGTCGAATAGACTGCCTGTGATTCTACCGGCGCCCCTGCCGCGATCCGCTGCGCGCCCCTGCCATCGATGCCGCCATGAAGGACCTGCCCGCCGACCAGCGCCCGCGCGAAAAGCTGCTGGCCCGCGGCGCGGCGTCGCTCGTCGACGCCGAGCTGCTGGCGCTGCTGCTGCGCACCGGCTACCGAGGCCAGGGCGTGCTGGCACTGGCCGCCGCGGTGCTGACCCGCTTCAACGGCTACGCCGGCCTGCTGCACGCCACCCCGGCCGACCTGGCCGGCATCAAGGGCCTGGGCCCGGCCAAGCGCGCCGAGCTGCTGGCGGTGATCGAGATGTCGCGCCGCGCGCTGGCCGAACAGATGCAGTCGCGGCCGCTGTTCGACAGCCCGGACCGCGTCAAGGACTACCTGTCGCTGCACCTGCGCGGCCGCGAGCACGAGGTGTTCGTCGTCATGTTCCTCGACGGCCAGCACCGCCTGCTGTGCGTCGAGGACATGTTCCGCGGCACGCTCACGCAGACCAGCGTCTACCCGCGCGAGGTGGCCAAGCGCGCGTTGGCGCTGAACGCCGGCGCCGTGGTGCTGGCGCACAACCATCCCTCGGGCGTGGCCGAACCGTCGCGCGCCGACGAGTTCCTGACGCAGTCGCTGAAGGCCGCGCTGCAGCTGGTGGACGTGCGCGTGCTCGACCACCTGGTGGTCGGCCAGGGCCAGGTGGTATCGATGGCCGAGCGGGGTCTGCTGTGAAGGCGCGCGGCCTGGCCGAACTCGAGCTGCTGCGCGCGGCGCTGCGTGAACGCGAGCGCCTGGCTGCCGAGCTCGCCGCCCGCGAGCAGGCGGCACGTGTCGCCGCCGAGCGGCAAAGGCGCGCCTTCGCCGACGCCGTGGGTCCGGTGGCGCCGCTGCAGCCGCATGGGCGCGCCCGGCCCACGCTGGTGCGGCCGACGGCCGAGCCGCGGCAGCGCCTGCTCGACGAACGCGCGGCGCTGCAGGAAGCGATGACGGAGCCCGTCGACGTCGACACGCTGCTGCTCACCGACGACGGCCTGAGTTTCCGCCGCGCCGGCGTCGGCCTGGACGTGGTGACGCGGCTGCGCCGTGGCCACTGGGCTATCCAGGGCCAGATCGACCTGCACGGACTGCGCCGCGACGAGGCCCGCGAGCAGCTCGCCGAGTTCATGCGCGATGCGGCGCGCCGCGGCTGGCGCTGCCTGCGCGTGGTGCACGGCAAGGGCCTGGGTTCGCCCGGCCGCGTGCCGGTGCTGAAGGTGCGCGTGCAGCGCTGGCTCGGCCAGCACGCCGACGTCATCGCCTTCACGCAGGCGCGTGCCGCTGAAGGCGGCGCCGGGGCGCTGATCGTCTTGCGGCGGGGCTGAACGCGCCGCCGCGGCGGCCGGTCAGCGGTTGCGCATCCAGTCGGCGGTGCCGAAGAAGGCCTCCGCCAGCCGCTGCGCCAGCTCCGGGTCCAGATGCTGTTCCTGCATCGCCTGTTTCATGCAGGCCATCCACTGGTCACGTTCGGCAATGCCGATGGCGTAAGGCAGGTGGCGCGCGCGCAGCCGCGGGTGGCCGTGGCGCTGCACGTAGAGGTCGGGGCCACCGAGCCAGCCGCACAGGAACCAGTGCAGCTTGTCGCGCGATCCGTCCAGCGTGCTCGGGTGCAGCGCGCGGATGCCGGCGTAGGCCGGCTCCAGGTCCATCAGGTCGTAGAAACGATCGACCAGCGCGCGCACGCCGGGCTCGCCGCCCAGGCGCATGTAGGGCGTACTGTCGGCGGCCTCGGTCACGCGTTCGCCGGGCCGCTTTCAGGACGCGGTCAGGCGGCCGGCGATCGCGGCCAGCGCGATCGACACCGGCGCGCCGGGCAGCGCCTCGAACACCAGTTCACGGCGCTGCACCGATTCGCGCATCGCCGGGTCGGCCGGCAGTTCGCCCAGCAGGTCCAGCCGCACCGGGCTGTCGAGGTCCGGGTTGACGTAGCGGTCGATCACCTGCTGCAGTTGCTGGCGCACTGCGCGGCCGTCGCCCGGCCGGCGTGCCTGGTTCACGATCAGGTTCAAGCGCCGCCGGCCCTGCGACTTGGCCAGCACCTTGATGGTGGCGTAGGCATCGGTCAGCGAGGTCGGCTCGGGCGTCACCACCACCAGCACCTCGCCGGCCAGCGACACCGTGTACAGCACGACGTCGGAGATGCCGGCGCCGGTGTCGAGCAGCACGTGGTCGAACATCGGCTCGACGACGTGCATGACCTGCTGCAGCTGTTCGCGCACCTCGGGCGTCATGCGCGAGTATTCGACCATGCCCGAACCCGCCAGCAGCACCGAAAAGCCGCCGGGCGCCGGCAGGATGGCGTCGCGCAGCGTGCTCGTGCCGGTGAAGACCTCGTGCAGGGTGACCTTGGGATACAGGTTCAGCACGACGTCGAGGTTGGCCAGTCCGAGGTCGGCGTCGAGCACCAGCACGCGGCGGCCGGCGCGCGCCAGCGCGGCGGCCAGGTTGGCCGACACGACGGTCTTGCCCACGCCCCCCTTGCCGCTGGTCACGGCAATGATCTTCGTCGAGGCCTGCGACGGCGGCGGCGTCGTCTGCGTCATTCGTTGTCCTGGTACTGAACGGTCTCGAAGAGCAGGCGTCGCTCTTCGTTGCTGACCACCGACACCGCGGTCGGTTCGATGCGCACGAGGTTGCGGCCACCGGCCTTGGCCCGGTAGAGCTGCTGGTCGGCGCGCTCCTGCCACAGCGCCGGCGTCGAACGCACCCACTGTGGCGCGAAGGCGCCGCCGATGCTCACGCTGACCGAAATCTGCTGGCTGGGGCCGATGGTCACCGGTATGCGTTCGATGCGCCGCCGCACGCGTTCGGCGACCGCCTCGCCGAAGGTGGTGGCGCAGTTGGGCAGCACGATGGCGAATTCCTCGCCGCCGACGCGCGCCACCAGGTCCATCGGCCGCACGCTGTCCAGCAGCGCGGCGGCCACGGCGCGCAGCACCTGGTCACCGGCGGCGTGGCCCCAGCTGTCGTTGACGTTCTTGAAGTGGTCGATGTCCAGCGTCAGCAGCAGCGCCGGTTCGCCGCTGCGTGCCACGCGGTCGACCTCGCGTGCCAGCGCCAGCTCGAAGGCACGCCGGTTGGCCAGGCCGGTGAGCGCGTCGCGGCTGGACAGGTCCACCAGCGCGTCGATCAGCTCCTGCATCCAGGCCGCAGTGCCGGGCTCGCCGGGTGGTGGCTGGCGACCCGCCTGGGCCAGCAATTGCAGCGCCAGCTCGAGTTGCAGCGCGTCGCAGTTCGGCCGTGGCGGGGGGTGACTTTGCATGGGGCGCCTGGGTCGGGGCAGGCGCATGCCTAGAGTAGGGGTAAGACGAGTCTAGCAGTGCCGTCGGGGCACCCCATCGCGGGAATACAGCCCCGCAAGGCTGCCAATTCGGTGGCCAGCAGCCGGCCGGCACCGTGGCGTCAGGACGGCGCCGCCGGCCCGTCACCACCGGCCGCGTTCGAGGTCCCACAAGGCGCGGTCCGGCGCCGGCGGCGCCCGTTCGGCCAGACCGATGTCGCGCCGCGTGCTGTCGCTCAGTTGCTCCAGGGCGCGCCATGCGGCGCGGCGCGCGGACTGTTCGCGCCAGGCCGTCCAGCTGCGGCGCAGCGTGGCCAGCCAGCGCCGCGGCGGCGTGCGCTCGCTCAGGTCGATAGGGGGGCAGCAGACAGTGCTCATGGTCAAGCTCCAGATTGCGGTACTGGAAGCATATGGACAACATGTCACTGGGAAAATCGATCAATTCTGGCCTGTTTGTTCAACTATGCTTACCAGCATGGCCCGACTGCCCTTGCATACGCTGCCCGCCTTTCGCGTCGCGGCGCGCCTGCAGAACCTGCGTGCCGCCGCCGAGGAACTGCACCTGACGCACAGTGCCGTCAGCCAGCAGATCAAGTTGCTGGAAGAGCAGATCGGCCTGCCCTTGTTCGAACGCCGCGGCCGCAGCATCGTGCTCAATGCCGCCGGCGCCGCGCTGCAGCGCGCCGTGGAGCCGGCGCTCGACCGCCTGGCCGACGGCCTGCGCGCCGCGCAGGCGGCGGCGGCGGGCGCGGCACAGCAGGTGCGGCTGACGGTGCTGCCCTCGTTCGCACAGCGCTGGCTGCTGCCGCGCATGGGTCGCTGGCGCGAGCGCCACCCCGAGATCACGATCGAGCTGCACGCCTCGCAACAGGTGGTGGACCTGCAGCGCGAGGGCTTCCACGCCGCGCTGCGCGTCGGTGCCGGCCACTGGCGCGGCCTGCAGGCCGAACGCCTGATGGATTCGCCCATCGTCGCCGTGGCCTCGCCGGTGCGCGCCGCACGGCTGCGCCCCGGTGACCTGGCGGCGATCGCCGCCGAGCCGCTGCTGGGCTCGGCCGAGATCTGGGAGCGCTGGCTGGCGCTGGGCGGCCAGCGTCTGAACGCCAAGCCGGTGGCCGAGTTCAACGACGCCGGGCTGATGCTGCAGGCGGTGGAGCAGGACCTCGGCATCGCGCTGGCGCGCGGCCTGCTGGCGGCCGACGCGCTGCAGGCCGGGCGGCTGGTGCAGTTGTCGCCGTTGGCGCTGGCCGACACCGACTTCGCCAGCTACTGGCTGGTGCAGCCGCCTGAACTCGCCGGCTGGCCACCGCTGGTCGCGCTGCGCGATTGGCTGTACGAGGAGATGGAGCTGTCACGCCAGGCGCTGGCCGCGCTTCAGCGCTCCTGACCGCCCGCTGCGGCCGGGTGCAGGAACAAGGCCTGCAGGTCGGACAGGAAATCGAAGCCCCGCGCCGTGGGCCGCAGCACGCTGCCGGCGGCGTCGTGCTCGACGAGGCCGCGGCTCTCGGCCAGCGCCAGCGCGGCCGACACGGCCGACAGCGGCAGCCCGGTGCGCTCGCCGAACAGCGCCAGTTCGAAGCCCTCGCGCAGGCGCAAGGCGTTGAGCATGAACTCGAACGGCAACTCGCGCCGCGCCACTTCGTGTTCGTTGGACACCGCCTGCCCCAGCAGCGCGTGGCGCATGTACGCCGCCGGCTCGCGCCAGCGCACCTGGCGCAGCACGCGGTGCGGGAAGCTCAGCTTGCCGTGCGCGCCGGCACCGATGCCGAGGTAGTCGCCGAACTGCCAGTAGTTGAGGTTGTGCCGGCAGCGGTGGCCCGGCCGCGCGTAGGCCGAGACCTCGTAGCGCTGCAGCCCGCAAGCGCCGGCGCGTGCAGTGACGAGGTCGAGCATGTCGCTGGCCAGGTCGTCGTCGGGCAGCGCGGGCGGGCGCAGCGCGAACACGGTGTTGGGCTCGACCGTCAGGTGGTAGACGGACAGGTGCGGCGGCGCGTAGCCCAGCGCGGTGTCGAGGTCACGCTGCAGCGCTGCCAGCGTCTGCCCCGGCAGCGCATACATGAGGTCGATGTTGAAGGTGTCGAAGGCCGCCTGCGCCTCGGCCACCGCGGCGTGGGCCTGGGCGGCGTCGTGCACGCGGCCGATGCGGCCGAGCAGCGCGTCGTCGAAGCTCTGCACGCCGATCGACAGCCGCGTCACGCCGGCGGCGCGGAAGGCCCGGAATCGATCGCGTTCGAAGGTTCCTGGGTTGGCCTCGAGCGTGATCTCGGCGCCGGGCTCCAGCGGCAGCCGGGCACGGATGTCGGCCAGCAGGCGGTCGATGCCGTCGGGCGAAAACAGGCTGGGTGTCCCGCCGCCGATGAAGACGCTGGCCAGGCGCCGGCCCCACACCAGCGGCAGCGCCGATTCCAGGTCGGCCACCAGGGCATCGATGTAACGCGACTCGAGATCGGCAGCCAATGCAGGCCCCGCCCCGGATCCGGGTCTCCCGGTCCGGGGCGAGCCCCCGCGGGGGGTGGCGACCGCAGGGAGCCTGGGGGCCAACAATTCATGGGAATTGAAGTCGCAGTAGGGGCACTTCTTCAGGCACCACGGCAAGTGGACGTAAAGCGACAGCGGCGGCAACGCGCCGAGCTGCAGCGTGCCGGGGCGCAGGTGGTGCGTGGCGGCAGCAGCGGCCGTCAAAGCTGCCAGGTCTCGCGCAGCAGGAGCCGCAGCTGCGCCATGGCGCGGGCGCGGTGGCTGTGGCGGTTCTTGATCTCGGCGTCGAGCTCGGCGACCGTGGCGCCGAGCTCGGGGATCCACATCAAGGGGTCGTAGCCGAATCCGTGCTCGCCGCGCGGCGCCTCCAGGACGAGCCCCGGCCAGCGCCCCACCGCCACCAGCGGTTGCGGGTCGGCGGCGTGGCGCAGCGCAACCAGCGTGCTGACGAAGTGGGCGCGGCGCTCGGCCTGGCCCTGCAGCCGCTGCAGCAGCAGCGCGTTGTTGGCGGCATCCTGCACGCGGCGCCGCGCCTCGCGCTCGCCGGCGCCGGCTGGCACGGCGGCGAAGTGCGCCGAGGCGACGCCCGGCGCGCCACCCAGCGCGTCGACACACAGGCCCGAGTCGTCGGCGATCGCCGCGCCGCCGGCTGCGACGGCGGCATGGCGCGCCTTGGCCAAGGCGTTTTAGATGAAGGTGACGTGCGGCTCCTCGGCCTCGGCGATGCCGAGTTCGCCCTGCGCCACCAGTTCCAGGCCCAGGTCGCCCAGCAGGGCGCGCAGTTCCGACAGCTTCTTGGCGTTGTTGGACGCCAGCACCAGGCGCTGCAGCGGCATCAGGCGAGCTCGAGCGCGTGCCGCTGCGCAGCGACGAGCTGGCGGATGCCCTGGTCGGCCAGCGCCAGCAGCGCGTCCATCTCGGCGCGCGTGAAGGGCGCGCCCTCGGCCGTGCCCTGCACCTCGACGAAGCCGCCCGAGGCCGTCATGACGACGTTCATGTCGGTGTCGCAGGACGAGTCTTCGTCGTAGTCCAGGTCCAGCAGCGGCGTGCCCTGCACCACGCCCACCGACACCGCGGCCACGAAGTCGCGGATCGGGCTGGCTTGCAGGCGGCCCTGGGCCTGCAGCCAGCTCACGGCGTCGTGCGCGGCGACGAAGGCGCCGGTGATGGCCGCCGTTCGCGTGCCGCCGTCGGCCTGCAGCACGTCGCAGTCGAGCTGGATCGTGCGTTCGCCCAGCGCCGTGAGGTCGAACACGCTGCGCAAGGAACGGCCGATCAGGCGCTGGATCTCCTGCGTGCGGCCGCTCTGCTTGCCCTTGGCGGCCTCGCGGTCGCTGCGCGTGTGCGTGCTGCGCGGCAACATGCCGTATTCGCCGGTGACCCAGCCCTGGCCGCTGCCGCGCTTGTGCGGCGGCACCTTCTCTTCCACCGACGCCGTGCACAGCACGCGGGTGTCGCCGAAGCCGACCAGCACCGAGCCTTCGGCGTGTTTGGTGAAGTGGCGGGTGATCGTCACCGGGCGCAGGGCGTCGTGCGCGCGGTCGGCGGAGCGGATGAAGGACATGTCGATAGGGGTCAGCGGAAACGTGGGATTGTCGTCCGTCTGACTGGAACCCCCTCTCGGAGGGGGCCAGGGGGAGCCGTACGTTCGGCTGGAAGCGATCCAGCGTTGGGGGGGGGGGGGGGGGGGGGGGCCCCCGGGTGGGGGGGCGCGGCCGCGGGCGGACCTGTTCGACCTGGTCGTGTTTGCGTTGGCCGCCGGGGCCGAGACGGCCGCCGCCGGAGTCCAGTTGGCGAGCGATTTTGTGGAACGGGTGGGCGC
>CAYJOA010000113.1:0-5939 GCA_964371495.1 uncultured Rubrivivax sp. | reverse complement strand
CCGGGGGCCCGCGCGCCCCCGGGCCCCCCCCACGCGCCCCGGGGGCCGCCGCCGGTGGGGGGGCCCCCTACCCGGGTTGGGCCCGGGGTGCCGGGCTGACGAACGCTGAATCGCTTCGTTGATCTCGCGGATGGAGCGTTCGATCTCGGCATCGTCGAGCTCGTCGCCGGCGGTACCGGCACCCAGGCTGGCCTGGATGGTGGAAGCGAAGACCTCGTCGCCCAGCGACATCGTCGACACGCCCTCGGCGTTGTCCAGGTCTTCGGCGGCTTCCCACTCCACCGCCAGCACGGTGACGTTGTCGCTGCCTTCGCCGCCGGCACGCAGGGCGAGTTCGACCAGCTCGGGCACCGCTTCCGAGATCGGGTGCTTGGCCAGCACCTCGGTGATGACGCCGTCGTCGACCGTGCCCCACAGGCCGTCCGAGCACAGCATCAAGCGGTCACCCGGGTACACCACCAGCGGGCCGGCGGTGTCGATCACGGGCTTGCCGGGGCTGCCCAGGCAGGTGAAGAGCACATTGCGGTTGACGCGGTCGGACATCGGCACCACGCGCGCCAGCGTCTCCTGCAGCTCGGTATACGAATGGTCGCGCGTGCGCGTCACCAGCTTGTTGCCGCGCACCAGGTACAGGCGCGAGTCGCCGCAGTGCGCCCAGTACGCCGTGTTGCCCTGCAGCACGCAGGCCACGACGGTGGTGCGCGGCGTGTCCATCAGCCCCTTCTCGGTGGCGTAGCGCAGGAGCTGGTGGTGGCCGGCGATGATGGCGTCGTGCAGGAAACGCAGCGGCTCGGCCAGGCTGGGCCGGGCCTCGCGCTGGAACAGCGCGGCCAGCGTCTGCAAGGCCATCTGCGAGGCGACTTCGCCCTCGGGATGGCCGCCCATGCCGTCGGCCAGCGCGAACAGGCCCGAGTCGCGCGTGTAGCAGTAGCCCATGCGGTCTTCGTTCTTGTCGCGGCCGCCCTTGCGGCTGACCTGGTAGACGGAGAATCTCATCGCATCGAACGCCGCGCCCGCAGCCGAGCTGGGCGGCTCACGCCTTGGCGCCGGTCTTGATCGTCTCGAGCTGCAGCTTGAGACGCTCGCCGAAGCTGAGCTTGGTGTAGCGGCGCTCGGTCTCGCGCGCCAGCTCCTTCTGCAGCGCGAACACGCTCTGCGGCCGCGACAGCGGGTCCAGCGACATGCACCATTCCGTGACCTCGATGAGGTTGTCGGAATAGATGTTGCGCAGGCGCGAGAGCGACAGCGCCAGGCGGTCCTTCTCCAGCCGCTGCGGCGCGTCGTTGGGCGGGTAGCCCTGCATGCAGGCGTAGATGCAGGCGCCGATGGCGTAGATGTCGGTCCAGGGCCCGAGCGTGCCGTCGCGGCGGTACATCTCGGGCGCGGCGAAGCCCGGCGTGTACATGGGGCGGATGAAGTTGCCTTCCTTGCACAGCACCTCGCGCGCCGCGCCGAAGTCGATCATCACCGCCTTGTTGTCGTCGGTCATGAAGATGTTGGCCGGCTTGATGTCCAGGTGCAGCATCTTGTGCTGGTGCACGATGCGCAAGCCGCGCAGGATCTCGTCGAACAGGCTGCGGATGGTGCTTTCGCGGAACACCTTGTCGCGCTTCAGGTCGCGCGCGGTGACGATGAAGTCCTGCAGCGTGTCGCCCTGCAGGTAGTTCATCACCATGTAGACGGTTTCGTTCTCGCGGAAGAAGTTCAGCACCGAGACCACGCTGGGGTGGCTGATCTGGGCCAGCGAACGGCCTTCTTCGAAGAAGCTCTTCAGGCCCAGCCGGTACAGCGGCTGCTTGTCGGGCTTGACGCGCGGCGTCAGCTCGCCGGGCGAGCGTTCGGCCAGCGAAGACGGCAGGTATTCCTTGATGGCGACGAGCTGGTCGCCGTCGCCCTGCGCCAGGTAGACCACGCCGAAGCCCCCGGCCGCCAGCTTCTTGACGATGGTGTAGCCCCCGACCACGGTGCCCGAAGGCAGCGGTGCAGGCTTGGGCTTAGACATAATCCACAGCTTTGACGGGGCGCGGCACGATGGCTGTTTATAGCATGACGGGTTACGCCAGCGCGGCCTCCGAGCCGGGCGCGGCGGGTCCTGCGGTGGTCGTGGAAGCGCGCTCGGTGAACGGCCGTTTCCTCGACCTGGCACTCAAGCTGCCCGAGGAACTGCGCGGCCTGGAGCCGGCATTGCGCGACCGCCTCACCGCCGCCTTCCGCCGCGGCAAGGTCGAGCTGCGCATGGCCACCGCGCGCGAAGCCGACGGCGCCTGGCCGACACCGACGACCGAACAGCTGAACCGCCTGGCGCACCTGGAGAGCTCGGTGCAGGGCTGGCTGCCGCACGCGCGGGCGCTGTCGGTCAACGAGGTCATGCACTGGTGCCGTGCCGGCGGTGCCGCCTAACGCCTGGACGAACCGGCGCTGGCCGCCGCCGCGATGTGCATCGAGGGCCTGCGCGAAGCGCGCGCCCGCGAAGGCGCAAGGCTCGTCACCGTGCTGCTGGAACGCGTCTCGCGGCTGCGCGAACTCGCCGCCGCTGCCGCACCGCTGGTGCCGGCCGTGGTGCAGCGCCAGCAGGCCCGTTTCCTGGAACGCTGGCAGGAAGCGCTGGCGGCGGCGCAGGCCGGCGCCAGCATCCCGGCCGATGCGCTGCGCGAACGTGCGCTCGGTGAAGCCGCCACCTTCGCCTTGCGCATCGACGTGGCCGAGGAACTGGCGCGCCTGGGCTCGCACCTGAGCGAGGTGCAGCGCCTGCTCGAGGCCGGCGGCGAGGTCGGCAAGCGGCTGGACTTCCTGATCCAGGAACTGCAGCGCGAGGCCAACACGCTGGGCAGCAAGTCGGCAGCGCTGGAGCTGACCTCGATCGCGGTCGAGATGAAGGTCGCCATCGAGCAGATGCGCGAGCAGGTGCAGAACCTGGAGTGATCCCGGGGCTGACTGCCTGGTTGTCGCCAAGCATGCCCGGCAGGGTCGCGACTTCACCGCAACCGCCGATCGAGGCATGCGCGAGCATGTCAGTCCACCCCTTCCCTAATCCTGTGCCTTCTCGACAGGAAGCCAGCCCCGAGGGGTGTGCTTCTCCCAGGCCACGCCGTCGAGGCTGCGATAGGAGCCGCCACTGATGTTGCCACCGCCGGCGCCGAAGGCCATGTTGCTCAGCTCTACCTGCAGGTAGCCGGATTCGAAGCGGATCGACTGCCCGGTGCAAGCGGTGAACCACGGATAGAAGCCGGGCCGGAGCACCTGGGTGCGGGCCACCGTGCCGGGCCCGCTGGCGTCGAGCAGGTACAGCTTGCAGTCCAGCAGCAGGAAGGCCTTGGGCTGGCCCTGGAGTTCCTGGCGCAGGACGATCCCGCCACCGGGGCCCACCTCCTGTTCCAGCGCTGCCAGTTTCTCCTGCGTCGTTGGGGTGCGCAGCTTCAGCCAGATGGCGGTGACCGCGGCGGCGACGACGAGCGCCGCGAGCACGGTGAGCAGCAGCACCTTCATGCTTATCCTCCTGCCGGTGCGCGCCGGCGTCATGACTCGTTCAACGCGAGCATCTCTTGCGCGCGGTTGTTGCGGTGGTCGTCACGCCGGCTGCGTAAGATCGGGCGGCAAGCGCCGGGCCTGTGGGGCGCGGATGGGCCGATGGCGATCTGCAAGAGGGCGAGGCTGTTCATGCGCGGCGGCAAGGCTGCATTGTGTTTCCTGATCGGAGTGTCGACCATGTGTGCACAGGCCGACCGTGGCGCCGCCGCGCCGATCTTCCTCGGCATACGGCTGGGCGAGCCGCTCGAGGCGCAACTGCGCCCCTGTGCAAGCACCGACACGCGCTGGACCGACGCGGCACAGCCGTGCTGGCGCCAGGGCTCGGGCGGCGAGCGCACGGTGGCGTTGCCGCGCCGCTTGCAGTCGGTGTCGCCAACCCTGGGCGTGCACCACCTGACCGAAGCGCAGGGGCGCGTCGTCGAGGTCGAGGTCGAGTTTCGCCCTGAAGATACCGGGCGCGTGCAGCGCCACTTCGAGGCGGAGTACGGTCCTGCGGCCGAGACCGAGGAGTACGAGCGCCACAGCCGGGTGGGGGGCGTGTCGCGTCATCGTGCGCTGACGTGGAAGGTGGCCGGGGCCACCGTCTTCCTGCTGCCCCTGGCGCCGTCGGACCGGGGCAGCGTGCGGGTGATTCTCGACCCATGGGCACAGGCGCAGAGCGCGAGGCAGCGCGAGGATGCCGCGCGTGCCCAGGCGGCGGCCGACGCTCGGCTCGATGCGATGCGCCGCGAGGCGGCCACGCCGGCGGCCGCAGTGAATCAAGCCCTGCTGCGCCGCGATGCCGCCGGGCTGAAGACGTTGCTGGCCGGGCGCCCGGACCTGTCGGTGGCGCCGTGGACAGGGACGACCGTACTGCACACGGCGGCGGTGACCTGGGGCGATGTCGATGTCCTGCGGCGCCTGCTCGATGCTGGCGCGCCTGTGGACGCGCGCAACGACGCCGGACGCACGCCGCTGGCCGAGGCCCTGGCCAGCGCCCATTACCGCAGCGAGGCCGATGCCACGCAGCGGCTGATCGCGGTCTTCGACCTGCTGGTGGCGCGCGGCGCCCAGGTGCAGGCGCGCGACCGCGCAGGGCTCGTGCCCATGTCGCATGTGCTGGCCAGCCACGAGTTGCTGCCGGTGGCCGAGCACATGCTGGGCGCGGGCGTGCCGCTGCCCGAGGACGCGCTGCCCATGCTGCTGGCCGGCGGTGCTACCGACGACGACGTCCGCCGCCTGCCTCGTTTGATGGACGGCGTGACGCCGGCGCATGCCGCTGCCCGCGGGGCCGATGGCCGCACCGCGCTGCACCTGGCGGCGCAGCGCACGGCCACGCTCGACTTCCTGGGCGGGCTGATCGAGTTCGGCGCCCCGATCGAGGCGCGCAGCCAGGCCGGCCTGACGCCCTTTCTCGAGGCCTGCCACTACGGCAACGTCGCGGCCATGGAGCTGCTGGCCGGGCACGGGGCCGACGTCAGGGCGAAGGACCACGATGGCGGCACGGCCTTGCACCTGGCTGCGCCGTTTGCGCGCGTGGCGCAGATCCGCTGGCTGGTCACGCGCGGCCTCGACCCGGGTGCCCGGGACCGCGCGGGACAGCGCCCGCTCGACCTTGCGGTGAAGTCCGATCGCTACGCGCAGCGACCCCAGGTCGAGCAGCGCGAGATCGCGACGCTGCTGGGTGGCTCCGGCCGACCGACCAAGTGACGTGGGAGGCGCCGCGTACGGCATGCGGTGTCGCGTGTTGGCCAAGGGCGCCGGCTACCGTGTCGGGTTGCACGGTGCAGTGGTGATCCCCAGGCCCTTGATGGCAGCGCCACGACATCACTGCCGCGGCAGGCTGGCGCCGCCCATCATGCGTGCGTGCGGCCACAACCAGCCCGCGAAGGCCAGCGTCCACAGCGCCGACGCGGCCGGCAGGGCCCAGGGCCCGAGCGCCGGCGCCGCCACGCGCAGCACGGCGGCAGCGTTGACCAGGGCCAGCAGCCACGGCAGCGCCGCCGGCGCGGCCGCCTCGCGGCCGGTGTGGCGCAACACCACGCGCGTCATCAGCCCCAGCAGCATCGACCCCAGTGCACCGGCGGTGAAGGCATGCACCCACAGCGACTCGGGCCATGGCGCGCCCAGATGGGCCAGCGCCTTCAGCAGCAGCGCCGCGAGCAGCCAGAGGAACCCGACGTGCATCGCGCCGACCAGCGCATCGTCGGCGGCAAGCCAGCCGCGCCAGCGCGCCACCCGCCAGCCCTGCAGCGCCAGCGCGGCCAGGGCCAGCGGCGCGCACGCGCGCTGCAGCCCGCCCACGTCGGCCAGCGCCAGCGCCACCATGGCGAGCAGCGCCGCCACTTCCAGCGCCGGCAGCGTCGCGCGCGGCGCGCCGCGCCCCCGCCCCGCCCGCCGGGGGGGCGGGGACCCCCGCGGGGACCCGCCCC
>CAYJOA010000112.1:3292-14466 GCA_964371495.1 uncultured Rubrivivax sp. | reverse complement strand
CCGGCGCCGACTGGATCCACTTCGACGTCATGGACAACCATTACGTGCCGAACCTGACCATCGGCCCGGGCGTGGCGCAGGCCATCAAGCCGCACTGCGTGCGGGAAGACGGCAGCAAGGTGCCCCTGGACGTGCACCTGATGGTGCAGCCGGTGGACGCGCTCGCGCTGGCCTTCGCCAAGGCGGGGGCCGACCTGATCAGCTTCCACCCCGAGGCCAGTGCGCATGTCGACCGCACGCTGCAGCTGATCCGCGGCGAAGGCTGCCAGGCCGGCCTGGTGTTCAACCCGGCGACGCCGCTGGACGTGCTGGAGTGGGTCATCGACAAGGTCGACCTGATCCTGATCATGAGCGTCAACCCGGGTTTCGGCGGCCAGAGCTTCATCGAATCGGCGCTGCGCAAGACCGAGGCGGCGCGCAAGATCATCCAGGCCAGTGGCCGGGACATCCGGCTCGAGGTCGACGGCGGCATCAAGGTCGACAACATCCGCACTGTGGCCGACGCCGGTGCCGACACCTTCGTCGCCGGCAGCGCCATCTTCGGCCAGCCCGACTACAAGGTCGTCATCGACGCCATGCGCGCGCAGCTGGCCGCCGCGGCGCGCTGACGGGCCGCAGCATGGGCACGCCGCTGTACAACATCCCGGGCAGCACGCCGCCGCCCGCGGCCACCGCAGGTGCCGCCGCGGCGCCGCCGGCGCGCACCGTCAACGAGGTGCTGGCGCAAAGCCAGGTCGAGGCGGTGATGGACGAGCTGGAGCGCGACCTCGTCGGCCTGGCGCCGGTCAAGCAGCGCATCCGCGACATCGCCGCGCTGCTGGTGGTGGACAAGCTGCGCCTGAACCTGGGCCTGGCGGCGGGGCCGGCAGGTTCCGGCCCCAGCCTGCACATGAGTTTCACCGGCAACCCCGGCACCGGCAAGACGACGGTGGCCATGCGCATGGCCGAAATCCTGCACCGCCTGGGCTACGTGCGCAAAGGCCACCTGGTGGCGGTGACGCGCGACGACCTGGTGGGCCAGTACATCGGCCACACCGCGCCCAAGACCAAGGAAGTGCTGAAGAAGGCCATGGGCGGCGTGCTCTTCATCGACGAGGCGTACTACCTGTACCGCCCCGAGAACGAGCGCGACTACGGGCAGGAGGCGATCGAGATCCTGCTGCAGGTGATGGAGAACCAGCGCGACGACCTGGTGGTGATCCTGGCCGGCTACAAGGACCGCATGGACACCTTCTTCAAGAGCAACCCGGGGATGAGTTCGCGCATCGCGCACCACATCGACTTCCCCGACTATTCGCAGGGCGAGTTGCTCGAGATCAGCGAACGCATGCTCGCCGGCATGAACTACCACTTCGGCGCCGGCGCCCGCGAGGCCTTTGCCGAATACCTGGGCCTGCGCCTGGCGCAGCCGCACTTCGCCAACGCCCGCAGCGTGCGCAATGCGCTGGACCGCGCGCGGCTGCGCCAGGCCAGCCGCCTGTTCGCCGACCGCGACCGCGTGCTCGGCGCCGAGGACCTGACGACGCTGCTGCCGTCGGACATCCGCGCCAGCCGCGTCTTCGCTGCCACCGCCACGGCCTGAGCGCCCGCCCCCCCACACAGCCCCCGGGAGACCCCATGCCGCTGTCCAACCGCTGGACCCTGACGCGTTACCTGATCGAGCAGCGCCGCCGCTTCCCCACCGCCAGTGGCGACCTCAACGCGCTGATCCTCGACGTCTCGCTGGCCTGCAAGGCCATCGCGCGCATCGTCGCCTTCGGCAGTCTGGGCGACTCGCTGGGCCTGGCCGCCGTGCCGCAGGCCGGCAGCGTGAACGTGCAGGGCGAGGTGCAGAAGCCGCTGGACGTGCTCAGCAACGAGGTCTTCATCCGCATGAACGAGTGGAACGGCCACCTCGCCGGCATGGCCAGCGAAGAGATGGACGAGCCCAGGCAGATCCCCGGCGCCTACCCGCGCGGCAAGTACCTGCTCGTCTTCGACCCGCTCGACGGCAGCAGCAACATCGACGTCAACGTCTCGGTGGGCAGCATCTTCTCGATCCTGCGCGCGCCGCAGGACGTCGTCGACAGCGGCCGCGACGTCACCGAGGCCGACTTCCTGCAGCCCGGCGCCACCCAGGTGGCCGCCGGCTACGCGCTGTACGGCCCGGTGACGATGCTGGTGATGACGGTCGGCAACGGCGTCGCCGGCTTCACGCTCAACCCGAACCTGGGCGAGTTCGTGCTCTCGCACCCCGACATCCGCGTGCCGGCCGACACCACCGAATTCGCCATCAACAGCTCCAACAGCCGTTTCTGGGAGCCGCCGGTCAAGCGTTATGTCGACGAATGCCTGGCCGGCAAGCCCGGCCCGCGCGGCAAGGACTTCAACATGCGCTGGATCGCCAGCATGGTGGCCGAGGCGCACCGCATCCTGATGCGCGGCGGCGTCTTCATGTACCCGCGCGACACCAAGGACCCGGCCAAACCCGGCCGCCTGCGCCTGCTGTACGAGGCCAACCCGGTGGGCATGCTGATCGAGCAGGCCGGCGGCCGCGCCAGCACCGGCCGCCAGGCCGTGCTGGGCATCAAGCCGACGGCGCTGCACCAGCGCATCGGCCTGGTGTTCGGCTCGCGCAACGAAGTCGAGCGCATCGAGCGCTACCACCACGATCCCGCCACGCGCGACAGCGGCACGCCGCTGTTCGCCGAGCGCAGCCTTTTTAGAAACTGAAGAGACCCCCATGTCGGAACGCCACCCCATCATCGCCATCACCGGCTCGTCGGGCGCCGGAACCAGTTCGGTGACGCGCACTTTCGAGAGCATCTTCCGCCGCGAAAAGGTCAGGGCCGCGGTCATCGAAGGCGACAGCTTCCACCGCTACGACCGCAAGGAAATGCGCTCCCGCCAGGCCGACGCCGAAAAGGCCGGCAACAAGCATTTCAGCCACTTCGGCCCCGAGAACAACCTCTTCCCCGAACTCGAGCAGCTGTTCCGCGACTACAGCGAAACCGGCACCGGGCAGCGCCGCAAGTACCTGCACGACCCCGTCGAGGCCGCGCCCTACCAGCAGGAGCCCGGGACCTTCACGCCCTGGGAGGCCGTTCCCGCCGACACCGACCTGCTGTTCTACGAAGGCCTGCACGGCGCCGTGATCACGCCCGAGGTCGACGTCGCGCGCTACCCAGACCTGCTGATCGGCGTCGTGCCGGTGATCAACCTGGAATGGATCCAGAAGCTGTGGCGCGACAAGCACGTGCGCGGCTACTCGGCCGAAGCCGTCACCGACACCATCCTGCGCCGCATGCCCGACTACGTGAACTACATCTGCCCGCAGTTCGCGCACACGCACGTCAACTTCCAGCGCGTGCCCACGGTCGATACCAGCAACCCGTTCATCGCGCGCGAGATCCCGTCGGCCGACGAGAGCATGGTGGTGATCCGCTTCGCCAACCCCAAGGGCATCGACTTCCCCTACCTGCTGTCGATGATCAACGACTCGTTCATGTCGCGCGCCAACACCGTGGTCGTGCCGGGCGGCAAGATGGAAATCGCGATGCAGCTCATCTTCACGCCCTTCATCTGGCGCATGATGGAACGGCGCAAGCGCGCGGCGGGGGCACTGTGAGCGCGGCCCCCGTTGTTGGCATGACCCCGACGCCGGCCGATGCACTGCGCCTGCTGGCGGCCGACGCCGTCGAGCTGGCCAAGAGCGGCCATCCGGGCGCGCCGATGGGCATGGCCGAGATGGCCACCGTGCTGTGGACGCGCCACCTGCGCCACGACCCGGCCGACCCGCACTGGCCCGACCGCGACCGCTTCGTGCTGAGCAACGGCCACGCCTCGATGCTGCTGTACGCGCTGCTGCACCTGAGTGGCTACGACCTGCCGATCGAAGAGCTGAAGAACTTCCGCCAACTGCACAGCAAGACGCCGGGCCACCCCGAGGTCGGCGTCACGCCCGGTGTCGAGACCACCACCGGCCCGCTGGGTCAGGGCCTGGCCAATGCCGTGGGCATGGCGCTGGCCGAAAAACTGCTGGCGGCCGAATTCAACCGCCCCGGCCACACGCTGGTCGACCACCGCACCTACACCTTCCTCGGCGACGGCTGCCTGATGGAAGGCATCAGCCACGAGGTCTGTTCGCTGGCCGGCACGCTGCGCCTCGCCAAGCTGGTGGCGCTGTACGACGACAACGGCATCTCGATCGACGGCCATGTGGAGGGCTGGTTCACCGACGACACGCCGGCGCGTTTCCGCGCCTATGGCTGGCACGTCATCGGCCCCATCGACGGTCACGACAGCGCTGCCGTCGACCGCGCGCTGGACGCGGCACGCCTGCAGGGCAACGACGCGGCGGGCAAGCCGACGCTGATCGTCTGCCGCACCGTCATCGGCCAGGGTGCGCCGACCAAGGCCGGCGGCCACGACGTGCACGGCGCGCCGCTGGGCGCCACCGAGCTGGCCGCTTTGCGCACCGCACTGGGCTGGACCTGGGCGCCGTTCGAGGTGCCCGATCACCTGCGCGCGGCCTGGGATGGCCGCGAGCGCGGCGCCGCGCTGCGGGCCGACTGGGCCCGCCGCCGGGCCGCCTACGCTGCCGACCACCCGGCGCTGGTGGCCGAGTTCGAGCGCCGCAGCGCGGGTGATCTGCCGGCCGACTTCGACGCCCGGGCGGCGCAGGCGCTGGCCGCGCTGGCGGCCCAGGCGGGCGCGGTGGCCACCCGCAAGGCCTCGCAGCTGGCGCTGGACGCGCTGGCGCCGGCGCTGCCCGAACTGTTCGGCGGTTCGGCCGACCTCACCGGCTCCAATCTCACCAACTTCAAGGGCTGCACCGTCGCCGGCCGCGACCGGCCGGGCAACCACCTGAGCTGGGGCGTGCGCGAATTCGGCATGGCCGCGGCACTCAACGGCATGGCGCTGCACGGCGGCTTCATTCCCTACGGCGGCACCTTCCTGACCTTCAGCGACTACAGCCGCAACGCCATCCGCATGGCCGCGCTGATGAAACTGCGCGTGATCCACGTCTTCACGCACGACAGCATCGGCCTCGGCGAGGACGGGCCGACGCACCAGAGCATCGAGCACGTGCCGTCGCTGCGGCTGATCCCCAACCTGGACGTCTGGCGCCCGGCCGACACGCTGGAGACGGCGGTGGCGTGGAGCGAGGCGCTGCGCCGCCGCACCGGCCCCAGCGTGCTGGCGCTGTCGCGCCAGGCCGTGCCGGTGGTGGCGAGCGACGCCGCGATGGCGCCGCTGATCGCACGCGGCGGCTACGTGCTGGCCGACGCGGCGGCGCCACGCGCCGTGATCATCGGCACCGGCACCGAACTGCACCTGGCGCTGCAGGCGCAGGTGCTGCTGGCCGCCGAGGGCGTGCCGGTGCGCGTGGTGTCGATGCCCAGCACGACGGTGTTCGACCGCCAGGGCGCGGACTACGTCGACAGCGTACTGCCGCCCGGCCTGCCGGCGGTGGCGGTGGAAGCGGCGCACCCGGACTTCTGGCACAAGTACGTCGGCCGCCGCGGCGCGGTGGTGGGCATCGCGAGCTTCGGCGAGTCGGCACCGGCGCCGGCGCTCTACCAGCACTTCGGCATCACGCATGAACACGTGGCGCAGGCGGTGCGTGGCCTGCTCGGCGCAGCCGCCCAGGCATGACGCTGCAGGCGCTGGTCTGGGACGTCGACGGCACGCTCGCTGAAACCGAAGACTGCGGCCACCGCATCGCCTTCAACCGGGCCTTCGCTGAGCTCGGCCTGTCCTGGCACTGGGACAGCGCGCTGTACGGCGAGCTGCTGCGCGTCACCGGTGGCAAGGAGCGGCTGCTCGACTGGTGGCGGCGCATCGACCCGCAGTCCGCCGCCACGCCGGCCGCGGCGGCCACCGTCCGCCGCCTGCACGAACTGAAGACGGCGCATTACCTGGCCTTGCTGGACGGCGGCGCCGTCGCGCTGCGGCCCGGCGTGCAGCGCGTGCTGAACGAGGCCGTCGCGCAGGGCCTGCGCCTGGCCATCGCCACCACGACCACGCTGGACAACGTGACGCGGCTGCTCGACGTGACCCTGGGCGCAGCGGGGGCCGGCCTGTTCGACGTCATCGGGGCCGGCGACGTGGTGCCGCACAAGAAGCCGGCGCCCGACATCTACCACTGGGTGCTGCAGCGCTTGACGCTGCCGGCCGACGCCTGCCTGGCGATCGAGGACTCCGCCGCCGGTGCGCGCGCGGCGCGTGCGGCCGGGCTGCCGGTCGTCGTCACGCGCAGCCGCTACACCGCCGGCGAAGACGTCGGCGCCGTGCTGGCCGACCTGGACGGCCTCGGCGATGCCGCCAGCGCGGCCCGCGGCACGACCCGTGGGCGGCCCTGGGCCGGCAGCGTCGGCGTCGACCTGTTGCGCACCTGGCACGCCGCTGCCCGGCACTGAAAAACAGCCCGCGCGGCGGGCGGCGCCGGGCGGGCTGCGTGCCAGCGCACCCGGGTCGCAGCCCGGGCCTTGGCCAGGGTCAGAAGGTGTAGATCACGCCGACGGCGAAGCCGCTGCCCTCGACGCTGGTGGCGCTGTTCTTGTCGGAACGGCCGAACTCGGCGTAGGCGTAGGTGTTCTTCAGCACTTCCTTGTTCACGAACACTTCGTAAGCCGCGGCCTTGGTGTCGCTGTTCTTGCCGTACAGCGCGCCGATGTTGAAACCGGCCACCGGCGCGACCACGCCCAGGCTGATGCCCTTGACGTTGGTGCCGCCATCGGCGTAGCCGGCCATGACCTTGGCGACGCCGAAGTCGTAGCTGCCGGCGACGGAGCCGAAATTGGAGCCGCCGTCGGTGCGCTTGCCCTCGGCCGCGGCCGACACCGACAGCGGGCCGGTGGCATAGGTCACGCCGATCGAGAAGGTGTTCCTGTCGCCGGCCACGTTGCCCTCGGGCACGAAGCCGGCCTGGACCTTGAAGCCGCCCATGGCTGGGGAGATGTACTGCAGCGAACGCGACTGGCGGCCCGGCAGCCAGGTCGCCACGGCGACATAGCCACCCGACGACAGGCCGTTGGAGGCGCCGTTGAAGTCGTAACCCGACATGGTCTGGTAGGGGACCGAGTCCTGGCGCCCCAGCCGCACCTCACCGAACTTGCCCGACAGACCGGCCCAGGCCTGGCGGCTGAAGAAGGCACCGCCCGGGTTCACTTCGCCGTCGCTGGTGATGCCGCCGGTCTCGAGCTGGAAATTGGCCTTCAGTCCGGAGCCGACGTCTGTGCCGCCCTTCAGGCCGATGCGGGTCGTGGAGTTGC
The DNA here is from genome assembly GCA_964371495.1 of uncultured Rubrivivax sp. Classification (GTDB taxonomy): domain Bacteria; phylum Pseudomonadota; class Gammaproteobacteria; order Burkholderiales; family Burkholderiaceae_C; genus Rubrivivax. The sequence continues at coordinate 7,210 of CAYJOA010000112.1, read as the reverse complement.
CTTCGCCGGAGCCATTGTCGCCACCGGAGTGGAAGTCGGCCTTGTCGCCGGCGGCATCGCTGGCGATGCTCTTGCCGTAGCTCAGGTCGATGAGGCCGTAGATGTTCATCTGCGCCTGTGCGGCGCTTGCTGCCAGTGTCAGCACGGCGGCAGCAATGAGAGTCTGCTTCATGGTGGTCCTAGATTTGGTTTGACGATGCCTGCAGGAGCGTTTGCACTGCAGGCGTCAGTCTACGTGTCGAATCAGTAAAAACCCTTAGCTGGCCGCGACCCGCCCGTCGGTTTCTGACGCGGTGCAGCATTTCTGCAACAAAAGGTCACCAAAGCCTGCGTCGAGTCCGCGCTGGCGCGGCCCTGCGCGTCGACATCGCGTGCCGGCCAGCGCTGCCGCCGCCGCTTCACCGCCCGCGCAGATGCGCCGGCGCTTCCAGGCGTTTGGCCAGCAGCGACAGCGTCAAGGTCAGCACCAGGTAGATCGCCGAGATCGCCAGGTAGGGTTCCCAGTAGCGCGAATAGGCGCCGGCCACGGTGCGCGCCGCCAGCGCCAGCTCGGCCAGCCCGATGGCCGAAACCAGCGACGAGTCCTTGAGCAGCGTCACGCCTTCGTTCACCAGCGCCGGCACCATGCGCCGGAAGGCCTGCGGCAGCACGACGTAGCGCATCGCCTGCGCGTGCGTGAGTCCGACGCTGTAGGCGGCCTGGGTCTGGCCGCGGTGGATGCTCTGGATGCCGGCACGGAAGATTTCGCTGATGTAGGCGCCAGCGTTGAGCGACAAGGCCAGGCAACCCGAGAAGAAGGCGCCGTGCTCCTGGCGGAAGGTGCGTGCCGCATCGCCGGCCAGCAGCACGCCGTGCTCGGGGTGCACGAGCGTGGGCATGAGCGCGAAATGCACGAGCAGGATCTGCACGAACAGCGGCGTGCCGCGGAAGAAGGTCACGTAGGCCACCGTGACGCCGCGCGCCAGCATCAGCAGCGCGCGCACCGGCGCGGTGGCCGGCCTGGGCGCGTCGGCCGAGGTGCTGACGAGGCCGAAGACGATGCCGAGCACGAGCCCGGCAGCGATGGCCACCAGGGTGAGCTGGATCGTCATCCAGACGCCGCTGACGAACAGCGGCGCGTAGCCAGCGAGGATCTCCCAGCGAAGATCCACCGCGCGGCCTTGCTGCCCGGTTCTACTTCGACGCGGCCGGTGCCGGGGCGGCCGGCGCGGCGTCCGCCTGGCCGAAATACTTGGCGTAGATGCGCGCGTAGGTGCCGTCGGTCTTGATCGCGGCCAGGCCCTGGTTGACCTTTTCGAGCAACTCCGTGTTGCCCTTGCGGATGGCGATGCCGTACTGCTCGGGCACGAACTCGGCGTCGGCCACGGTCTTGAACTTGCCGCCCGGGTTGTTGGCCACGTAATGGATGACGACGCCGTTGTCGGCCACCACGGCATCGACGCCGCCGGCCTCGAGCTCCTTCAGCGCCAGCGGTGTCGATTCGTAGCGCTTGATGTTGGCACTGGTCTTGCCCAGCAGCTTGGTCACGGCCTCGTCGCCGGTGGTGCCGGTCTGCACGCCGACCTTGAGCTTTTTCAGGTCGGCGAACTTGGCCACCTTGCTGTTTTCCTTGACCGCGATGAGCTGCTGCGCGTCGAAGTAGGGGTTGCTGAAATCCATCGTCTGCTGACGCTCCGGCGTGATCGTCACCGCCGAGACGACCAGGTCGCGGTCGCCCTGGCCGAGCGCGTTGAAGATGCCTTCCCAGGGCGTGTTGACGAACTTCACCTCGAAGCCGGCCTTGGCGGCGACGGCCTGCACGACTTCGATGTCGAAGCCGACGATGTCGCCCTTTTCGTTCTGGCTCTCGAAGGGCGCATAGGCGGCGTCGGTGCCGACGACATAGACCTTGGCCGGTGCCGGCGCGCTGGCCACCGGAGCCGGGGCGGGCGAGGGCGGTGCTTCCTTCTTGCCGCAGGCGCCCAGCAGCAGGGCGGCGGCGGCCAGGCCGGCCACTTGGAGGAAACGGCGGGTGCTGATGGCGGTCATGGGGCGTCGGGTGAAGAAGGCGTCATGGCAGTGTAATGCGCCGCCGGAGCACGCCGCCCCTCAGCGGCCACCGAGCGCGTCGATCTCCGCGTCGCTGAAACCGGCGGCACGCCGCGCTTGCCGGTTGAACGGCGGCCGCAGCCGGGGCGCGCCGTAGCGGGCCGCCAGCACGGCGTCGTGTGCCAGCGGGTCGAGCCCGTCGCGTCGGCACAGCCAGCGGTACCAGTGGTTGCCCACCGCGACGTGCCCGACCTCGTCACGCAGGATGATGGCCAGGATCTCGACCGCCCGCGCATCGCCGGCCTGCGCCAGCCGTGCTTGCATCGGCGGCGTGGCGTCGAGGCCGCGCGCTTCCAGCGTGCGCGGCACCAGCGCCATGCGGGCGGTGATGTCGCCGGCGGTGCGTTCGGTCATCGCCCACAGCCCGTCGTGGGCGTCGAAGTCGCCATAGGCATGGCCGAGCGTGGCCAGGTGGCCGGCCAGCAGGCTGTAGTGCAGGCCCTCCTCGGCGGCCACGCGCAGCCAGTCGCGGTAGTAGGCGTCGGGCATGCCGGCAAACCGCCACACCGCGTCCAGCGCCAGGTTGATGGCGTTGAACTCGATGTGCGCCACCGCGTGCAGCAGCGCCGCGCGGCCGCGCGTCGTGAACGGCGAACGCCGCGGCAGCGCCGCGGCCGGCACCAGCCGCGGGCGTGGCGGGCGGCCGGGCAGTGGGGCATCGGCCTGCAGCGCGGCCTGCGTGTCGAGCGCGAGGCTGGTCGCCGCATGCAGCGCCTGTGCCGCCGCCGCCTTGGCCGCCGGGTCGGCCAGCAACAAGGCCTTCAACGCGCCGGTACGAAGCTCCATCCCTAGAATTATCGACTTTGCGCGCACCGGGAGCGGCCATGGCGATCTATCAAATCGGCGACGATGCGCCGCGCATCGCCGCCACGGCCTGGGTGGCCGACAGCGCGCAGGTCATCGGGCGCGTACACCTGGCCGAGGGCGCCAGCGTCTGGTACGGCGCCGTGCTGCGCGGCGACAACGACAGCATCACCGTCGGTGCGCGCAGCAACGTGCAGGACGGCAGCGTGCTGCACGCCGACGCCGGTTTCCCGCTCACGCTGGGCGACGACGTCACCGTGGGCCACCAGGTCATGCTGCACGGCTGCACGGTGGGCAGCGGCTCGCTGATCGGCATCCAGGCGGTGGTGCTCAACGGCGCCAGGATCGGCTGCAACTGCCTGGTCGGCGCCGGCGCCGTGGTCACCGAGGGCAAGGAGTTCGACGACGGCTGGCTGATCCTCGGCGCCCCGGCCAAGGCGGTGCGCCCGGTCACGCCCGAGCAGATCGACCGTCTGCGCCTGGGCGCGCTGCACTACGTCGACAACGCCGGACGCCACCGCCGCACCGTGAAGCGGATCGCCTGATGTCGGAGCTGACGACCTTCCTGTTCGACGGCCTGCCGGTGCGCGGCATGCTGGTGCGCCTGACCGACGCCTGGCAGGAGCTGCTGCGGCGCCGCCAGCCGGTGGGTGCCTTTGCGCCCGAAGTGCAGGTGCTGCTGGGCGAGCTGACGGCTGCCGCGGTGTTGATGCAGGCCAACATCAAGTTCAACGGTGCGCTGGTGATCCAGGTCTTCGGCGACGGCCCGGTCAAGCTGGCGGTGGCCGAGGTGCAGCCCGACCTGGCCTTCCGTGCCACCGCCAAGGTGGTGGGCGACGTGCCTGCCGGCGCACGGCTGGAGGCACTGCTCAACGTGCACGGCCAGGGCCGTTGCGCGATCACGCTCGACCCCCAGGACAAGCTTCCCGGGCAGCAGCCCTACCAGGGCGTGGTGCCGCTGCACGGCGACCAGCGCGAACCGCTGCAGCAGGTGTCGCAGGTGCTCGAGCACTACATGCTGCAGTC
>CAYJOA010000112.1:0-3192 GCA_964371495.1 uncultured Rubrivivax sp. | reverse complement strand
GACCACCCGCCGGCCAGCGGGGCGGTGCAGTGATGGGCTACGCGCTGCTCAAGGCCGTGCACGTGCTGGCCGTCGTGCTGTGGGTCGGCGGCATGGCCTTCGCACACTTCTTCCTGCGCCCGGCGCTGGCGACGCTGGAGCCGCCGCAGCGGCTGCGCCTGATGCACGGCGTGCTGTCCCGCTTCTTCGCCGCGGTGCTGGTGGCGGTGGGGCTGGTGCTGGGCAGCGGCCTGTGGATGGTGGGCCGCGTCGCGCGCCAGCTGGTGCAGGGCGGCGGCGCGTTCGTCTGGCCGCTGGACTGGCTGCTGATGACCGCGCTGGGGCTGCTGATGATGGCCATCTTCGGCCACATCCGTTTCGTGCTCTTCCGCCGTTTTGCCGCCGCCGTGACCGCGCAGGACTGGCCGACGGGCGCAGCCGCGCTGGCGCAGATCAGGCGCTGGGTCGGCGTCAACCTGGTGCTGGGCGTGGTCGTGATCGCGGTGGCGCTGCTGGTCTGACTCAGCGGCGGCGCAGCAGCGGCGTCACGGCGTCCACCGCCTGTTGCAGGCGTGCCGGCCCGGCGCCGCCGATCACGGCCCAGGGCAGGCGGTGGGCGACCAGCAGGTCTCGCAGCAGCGCGTCGACCGGCTCGCGCACGTGCTCGCCGTCGCGTTGGTGGCCGTCGGGCACCCAGGGCAGGTCCAATGCCGTCAACAGCGTCAGCGCGACGCTGCCGTGCAGCCCCAGCGCCAGCTCGTCGAGCGAGCGGTCGCCGAAGAGCAGGCGGCTGTACACCGCCGTCATCAGCGGCGTCGTGTCGCACACGACGACGTCGTGCAGCGCTGCCGCGGCGGCAATGCGCTCGTGCTGCTCGAGCAGGATCGCGGCCTGTTCGTGCGCCAGCGGCGTGCGGCCGCTGCGCTCGCACCATTCACGCAACAGTTCGGGCACCCAGGCCACACGCAGGCCGGTGTCGTGCGCCAGCCGGGCGGCCAGCTGCGCGGCCAGGGTCGTCTTGCCGGTGCTCTCGGCACCGACGATGGCCACGCGCAGGGCCTCAGCCACGGGCCCTCCTCGCAGCGGCGAGCCTGCGCCAGGCGCGCCAGCCGACGAGCGACAGCACGGTGAACAGCGCGTACAGCAGCACCGTCAGCCACAGCCCCTTGGCGGCGAACAGCGCCACGCTGACGACGTTCACGCACACCCACACCGGCCAGTTGTCGACGAACTTGCGGCCGAGCAGGATCTGCCCGGTGATGCTGGCCACCGTGGGCAGGGCGTCGAAGTACGGCACGTCGCTGTCGGTGCCGTGCCGCAGCAGCAGGCCCAGCAGCGGCCAGGCGGCCAGCGTGGCAACGGCGGCGAGCCAGCGCTGGCGCGCCGGCAGGTCACGCACGAGCAGCGGCGCGCCGCCCTCGCCGGTGCCGCGCAGCCACTGCCACCAACCCCAAGACGCGACGGCGACGAAGAAGAGCTGCAAGGTGGCTTCGCCGTAGAGCCGGCTGTCGGCGAACAGCAGCGCATAGAGCAGCGAGCTGGCGATGGCCAGCGGCCAGGCCACCGGGTTGACGCGCATGTTGGCCGCCACCATGGCCAGTGCCAGCACGAAGGCCACGCCCTCGAGCCAGGTGACCGGGCTGCCCCAGGCCGTGAAGGCCGGCGCCAGCAGCGGTCGCGCCGCGTGCAGCAGGCTGTCGAGCACCGCGCTACTTGCGCGCGCTGACCTGGACGAGGATCTCGTCGGGCCGCACCATGCCGAGCTCCGAGCGCGCCTTTTCCTCGACCATCTCCAGGCCTTCCTTGAGGTCGCTGACCTCGGCGGCCACGCGGGCGTTGCGCTCGCGCGCTGCGTCGTTGGCTGCATGCTGTTCGTCGAGCTGCTTGCGCAGGCTCATGACGTAGGGCATGTTGGCTTTGCCGAACCAGAGGTCGGCGTGCACCACGGCCAGCAGCGCGGCGATGATCACCGTCGGCCAGCGCATCAGGCCTCGTGACCCAGTCGCGAGCGCGGCGAAGAGGGGGGCCGCCGCATCGTCACTTCAGGTTGTAGAACGCCGCGCGGCCCGGGTAGCTGGCGACGTCGCCCAGGTCTTCCTCGATGCGCAGCAGCTGGTTGTACTTGGCGATGCGGTCGCTGCGGCTCATCGAGCCGGTCTTGATCTGGCCGGCGTTGCTGCCCACCGCGATGTCGGCGATGGTGCTGTCCTCGGTCTCGCCGCTGCGGTGGCTGATGACGTTGGTCCAGCCGGCGCGCTTGGCCATCTCGATGGCGGCAAAGGTCTCGGTCAGCGTGCCGATCTGGTTGATCTTGATGAGGATCGAGTTCGCCACGCCTTCGCGGATGCCGCGCTCCAGGATCTTGGTGTTGGTGACGAAGAGGTCGTCGCCGACCAGCTGCACCTGCTTGCCCAGGCGGTCGGCGAGGATCTTCCAGCCGTCCCAGTCGCCTTCGTGCATGCCGTCTTCGATGCTGACGATGGGGTACTTGTCGGCCCAGCTGGCCAGGATGTCGGTCCACTCGGTGGCGGTGAGCGCCAGGCCCTCGCCAGCCAGGTGGTACTTGCCGTCGCGGTAGAACTCGCTGGCCGCGCAGTCCAGGCCGATGGCGATCTGTTCGCCGGCCTGGTAGCCGGCCTTGTCGATGGCTTCCAGGATCATCTGGATCGCGGCCTCGTGGCTGGCCACGCTGGGCGCGAAGCCGCCTTCGTCGCCGACCGCGGTGCTCATGCCCTTGTCGTGGATGATCGTCTTCAGCGCATGGAAGACCTCGGCGCCGTAGCGCACCGCCTCGCGGAAGGTCGGCGCGCCGACCGGGATGATCATGAACTCCTGCAGGTCGAGGTTGTTGTTGGCGTGCGCGCCGCCGTTGATGACGTTCATCATCGGCACCGGCAGCTGCATGCGGCCCATGCCGCCGAAGTAGCGGTACAGCGGCAAGCCGCTTTCTTCGGCCGCCGCACGCGCCACGGCCATGCTCACGGCCAGCGTGGCGTTGGCGCCGAGGCGGCTCTTGTTGTCGCTGCCGTCGAGGTCGATCATCGTCTTGTCCAGGAAGGCCTGCTCGCTGGCGTCCAGGCCCAGCACGGCTTCGCTGATCTCGGTGTTGATGTGCTCGACCGCGCGCAGCACGCCCTTGCCGCCGTAGCGCGACTTGTCGCCGTCGCGCAGTTCGATCGCTTCGCGGCTGCCGGTGGAAGCGCCGCTGGGCAC
>CAYJOA010000111.1:0-14639 GCA_964371495.1 uncultured Rubrivivax sp. | reverse complement strand
CTAGCCAGCGGACAGGGCCGCGGCCATCTTGCGCAAGGCAGCCGCGTCCAGCGTCTTGGCGCCGGCCTGCGATTCGCAGATCAGCGCCAGCTGATTCAGAATGCCGGCCGCGAAGCGGTGTGCCGCCGCCAGCGTTTCCTCGTCGCTGTCGTAGGTGTCGTAGGCCTCGACCGCGACGCCGCTGTCGGACGCGATCTTCTTGACGTCGAGCTTGGCGACCGGCGCCGGCCGGGATGGAGTCGTCATCGTGAGGTTCCTCAGGGTTGGGCCTGGCGCCGACTCTACAAGCAGCGGCGGCCTGCCGCGGTTGCCGCAGTGGGGCCGTACACTTTGCCGTCCGGAGCTGCGCCGCGTGTCCGGCGCCTTGCCGCCCCGGCCCGCCAGCCGCCCTGACTTGCCTGAAGCCCCTGCCTCCCATTCGTCCACCGCGACCATTCCTGGCCTGGGCGAGTTCGGCCTGGCCACGGAGCTGGTGCGCAGTGCCGCCGCCATCGGCTGGGCCGCGGCCACCGCCATCCAGTCGACTGCCATACCGGCCATCCTGCAGGGTCGCGACGTGCTGGGCCTGGCGCCCACCGGCTCCGGCAAGACCGCGGCCTTCCTGCTGCCGATGCTGCAGCGGCTGCTGGCCGATCCCGCAGCGCTGGATGAACGGCCGCGCCGACTGCGGGCGCTGATCCTGGCGCCCACCCGCGAGCTGGCCATACAGATCGGCGACGTGGTGCGCCAGCTGGCGCCGCGACTCAAGTCGCTGGTCGCCGTCGGCGGGGTGCCCATCAACCGGCAGATGATGGCGCTGCGCGGCGGTGCACACCTGGTGGTGGCCACTCCCGGTCGTCTGCTTGACTTGACCGACCGGCATGCGTTGTCGCTGTCGGAGGTCGGTCTGCTCGTCCTCGACGAGGCCGACCGCCTGCTCGACCTGGGCTTCGCCGGCGAGATCGGCCGTGTGCTGGCCCTGTTGCCCGTGCGGCGGCAGACCCTGATGTTCTCGGCCACGATGCCCGCTGCGGTAGCCACCCTGGCCGGCCAAGCGCTTCACGATGCGCTGCGTCTGGAAACACCGGCGGCCGACCCTGCGGTGACTCCCCACCTCAGCCAGCGCGCCATCGCAGTGGATGCGGCGCGGCGCACGTTGCTGTTGCGCCACCTGATCACCAGCGAAGCCTGGGACCGCGTGCTGGTGTTCGTGGCCTCGCAGTACGCCACCGAGCACGTGGCCGAAAAGCTCAGGCGCGCCGGCCTGCCGGCGGCGGCCCTGCACGGCCAGCTGAGCCAGGGCCGTCGCAGCCAGGTGCTGGCCGACTTCCGGAGTGGGGCGCTGACCGCGCTGGTGGCCACCGACCTGGCTGCCCGCGGCATCGACGTGGTGCAACTGGCGGCGGTGGTCAACTTTGACCTGCCGCGCTCGGTGGTCGACTACACGCACCGCATCGGCCGCACGGCCAGGGCCGGTGCGCACGGCACGGCCGTCAGCTTCATCTGCGCCGACGTGCCGGGCAGCGAGGCACACTTCCGCCTCATCGAGAAGCGCCGTCAGCAGTGGCTGGTGCGTGAGCAAGTACCGGGCTTCGAGCCGGCGGCCGGCGCCACGCCGCCAGCGCCCAGCGATGCGAACGGGGGCATCAAGGGCCGGCGCAAGAGCAAGAAGGACAAGCTGCGAGAGGCGACGTCGATGACGCGGCGCGGATGACGCGATCGGCCGCTCGCCGTCGCAGCGCATCCGGGTGTCGAGCATCGACGCCGCTTGCCGTCCGCTCGTCAATGCGGCAGTCGTGAAAAAGGCCCCTCGCGGGGCCCATTCACGTCATCAACTGGCGGAGTCGGAGGGATTCGAACCCTCGATGCGCTTTTGGCGCATACTCCCTTAGCAGGGGAGCACCTTCGGCCACTCGGTCACGACTCCGGCGAAGAACAGCGATTCTAGCCGCTGTTCAGCTCTCGTCGGCCGCAGGCTGATCCAGTTCGAAGGCCTTGTGCAGCGCGCGCACCGCGAGCTCCATGTACTTCTCGTCGATCACGACGCTGGTCTTGATCTCGCTGGTGGTGATCATCTGGATGTTGATGCCCTCTTCACTGAGCGTGCGGAACATCTTGCTCGCCACGCCGACGTGGCTGCGCATGCCGATGCCGACGATCGACACCTTGCAGATCTTCGGGTCGCCACGCAGTTCGGCGGCACCGATCACCGGTTGCACCTGGGTCTTCAGCACCTCCATCGTGCGCGCATAGTCGCTGCGCGGCACCGTGAAGGAGAAGTCGGTGCGCCCGTCGTGCGAGACGTTCTGGATGATGACGTCGATGTCGATGTTGGCGTCGGCCACCGGCCCCAGGATCTGGTGGGCGATGCCGGGCCTGTCGGGCACGCCGATGACGCTGATCTTGGCCTCGTCGCGGTTGAACGCGATGCCGGCCACCACGGCTTTTTCCATCTTTTCGTCTTCCTCGAATGTGATCAGGGTCCCTGAACGCGCCTCGTCGTCGATCGGGATGTCCCAGGGCGTGAAGCTCGACAGCACGCGCAGCGGCACGCGGTACTTGCCGGCGAACTCCACCGAACGGATCTGCAGCACCTTGCTGCCCAGGCTGGCCATCTCCAGCATTTCCTCGAAGCTGATGCTGGACAGCCGCCGTGCCTCGGGCACGATGCGCGGGTCGGTGGTGTAGACACCGTCGACGTCGGTGTAGATCAGGCATTCGTCGGCCTTCAGCGCCGCCGCCACCGCCACCGCCGAGGTGTCGCTGCCGCCGCGGCCCAGCGTGGTGACGTTGCCTTCGGGGTCGATGCCCTGGAAGCCGGTGATGACGACGACCTTGCCGGCGGCCAGGTCGGCGCGCACACGCGTGTCGTCGATGCTCGAGATGCGCGCCTTCGTGTAGGCGGTGTCGGTGGCGATCGACACCTGCCAGCCGGCGTAGCTCACGGCCTGCAGGCCCTGCGCCTGCAGCGCCAGCGCCAGCAGCCCCACCGAGACCTGCTCGCCGGTGGCGGCCACCGCGTCGAGTTCGCGCAGCGCCTCGGGCGTGCTGGCGTTGGGCTGCAGTTCCTTGGCCAGCCCGAGCAGGCGATTGGTCTCGCCGCTCATGGCCGAGGGCACGACGACCATCTGGTGGCCCGCGCGCGCCCATTTGGCGACGCGCTGCGCGACGCTGCGGATGCGCTCGGTCGAGCCCATCGAGGTGCCGCCGTACTTGTGAACGATCAATGCCATGGTTGGGGTGCCGTGAACTTGCCTGCGCCCAGGGCGCCGAACGGGATCTCGAATTTTAGCCGCCGGGCTGACGGCACCCTGTCGCGGCTGCGCCAGTGGGCACCCAGCACAGGGTCAGCTGCGCCTGGCCAGTTGCTGCCAGCTGGCTGGCTTCGATGCCCAGGCCCGGCACGAAGAGCAGGTCGCCGGCGGCCGTGTAGAGCAGTGGTCCCTCGCGCTCCCAGGCCGCCAGTCCACGCGCCTGAAACTGCTTCTTCAAGCTGCGCGCCGCGCCACGCGGCGCGAGGCGGAAGCTCTCGCCGCCGGCGCGCTCGCGCGCCGTCACCTCGCCCAGCGTGGCCGGCAACGCGCCGCCGGCAGTGGTTTCATGCACGACGAAGTGGCCTTGCCACCCCGGCAGCGCCCAGATGCCGGGCCGGTGCAGGTCGATCGTCACCGGCTCGCGGCGCTGGCAAGGCTGCTCGGGCATGGCCACTGCGAGCACGCCGCGATATAGGCGCAGTTCGGCGCCCGGCGCCGGCCAGCGCCCGCTGCGCGCCCGCGGCAGTTCGCCGCACAGCCGGCGCACCAGGCTTTCGCCCACCGGCGCCGCCAGCGCCCCGCCCAGCCATGCCCGCAGTGCGTTGCGGCGGCGCGCTGGCGGCAATGCCTGCCAGAGGTCGACGCGCAGCCCGCCATCCTGCTGTAGCGACGCCAGATCGAGTTCCGCCACCTCGCTGGCCAGTGCCGCGGCTTCTTGCGCGCGGGCAGCCGCGTCGGCCAGCGTCGTCTCGGCGTGCGGGAATGCGCCCAGCAGGGCCGGCCAGACGACAGCGCGCAGGCGGTTGCGGGTAAAGCGCGAATCGGCGTTGCTGGCGTCGTCGACGAATCCCAACCGGTGCCTCTGCACATAGGCGTCGATGGCCTGCCGCGGTTGATCCAGCCAGGGTCGCGCCCACACCAGGCCCTGGCGCGACGCCTGGCGCGGCATTGCGGCCAGCCCCGCCGGGCCGCCGCCACGCAGCGCCTGCAGCAGCCAGGTTTCGGCCTGGTCGCGCCGGTGGTGCGCCAGCAGCACCAGGCTGCAGCCGGCGTCGCGGGCCATCGTTGCCAGTGCTCGATAACGTTCGCCGCGCGCCCAGGCCTCGACGCTGGCGCCGCGCGGCGGCCGGCCGTCGAGGCGCTGGCTAATGAAAGCCGCGCCCCAGCCCCGTGCTTGAGCCCGCACCTGCCGCAGCCAGTCGTCGGCCGCCGGCATCAGGCCATGGTGCACGTGCAGCGCCACGACCTCGATGCCCAGCGCTGCGGCGCTGCGCACGACGCAGTGCAGGAGTGCCGTCGAGTCGCGGCCGCCGCTGGCGGCCACCGCCACCCGCGGCGCGGCCATCAGCCGTCGCCGGGCCGCCGGCGTCCCGCAGCCCGCATCAACGCTCCTTGGTGTCGGTGAAGCGACCGTAGCCGCGCAGCCGCTCGTAGCGTCGCTGCAGCAGGTCCTTGAGCTTGAGGTCGGCGGTCTGGCGCAGCGCGTCGGCCAGGCCACGCTTGAGCTGCGCGGCCATCCAGGGCATGTCGCGGTGGGCGCCGCCCACCGGCTCGCTGACGATCTTGTCGATGACGCCCAGCGCCTTCAGCCGGTGCGCGGTGATGCCCAGCGCCTCGGCAGCTTCGCTCGCGCGCTCCGCGGTCTTCCACACGATAGACGCGCAGCCTTCGGGCGAGATCACCGAATAGACGGAGTACTGCAGCATCAGCACCTGGTCGGCAACGCTGATGGCCAGCGCCCCGCCGGAGCCGCCCTCGCCGATGATGGTGCTGACGATGGGCACTTCCAGCTGCGCCATCTCGAAGATGTTGCGACCGATCGCTTCGCTCTGGCCGCGTTCTTCGGCACCGATGCCCGGGTAGGCACCGGGGGTGTCGACGAAGGTGAACACCGGCAGGCCGAACTTCTCGGCCAGCTTCATCAGCCGCAGCGCCTTGCGGTAGCCCTCGGGGCGCGACATGCCGAAGTTGCGCAGCGTGCGCTCCTTGGTGTCGCGGCCCTTCTGGTGGCCCAGCACCATGCAGGCCTGGCCGTTGAAGCGCGCCAGCCCGCCGACGATGGACAGGTCGTCGGCGTAGTGGCGGTCGCCGTGCAGTTCCTGGAAATCGGTGAAGACCTCGTTGACGTAGTCCAGGGTGTAGGGCCGCTGCGGGTGGCGCGCGATCTGCGTCACCTGCCAGGGCGTCAGGTTGGCATAGATGTCGCGCGTGAGCTGCTGGCTCTTGGCCGACAGGCGGCCGATCTCGTCGGAGATGTCGACCGCCGACTCGGTCTGCACGTAACGCAGTTCGTCGATCTTGGATTCGAGCTCGGCGATCGGCTGCTCGAACTCGAGAAAGTGGCGTTTGCTCATGGGTCGATGCGCGCCAGTCAGTAGTCCACCGGCAAGGGGTCGAGACTGCGCCAAATATACCAAGTGGCCACCGAACGAAATGGCGCCCAGGCGTCACCGACTTCGCGTGCCTCGGCGCGCGACACCGGCTCGCCGCTGAAGTAGTTCAGGCTGATGCCCTTGAGCAGGCCCAGGTCGTCCAGCGGCAGCACGTTGGGCCGCATGAGATGGAAGATGAGGAACATTTCCGCCGTCCAGCGGCCGATGCCGCGAATGGCCACCAGTTCGGCAATGATGGCCTCGTCGTCCATCGCCAGCCAGTCGGCCTCGGGCGCCTGGCGTTCGGCGAAGTGGCGTGCCAGGTCCTGCAGGTATTCGCACTTGCGTGCCGACAGGCCCGCCTCGCGCATCCGCGGCACGGCCAGCGCGCGCACGCCCGCCGGCGGCAGATGCGTGCCGGGGCCACCGACCGTGGCCGCGAAACGGTCCCACACCGACTGCGCCGCCTTCACCGAGATCTGCTGGCCGACGATGGAACGGGCCAGCGTCGTGAAGGCGTCGCCGCGGCTGCTCAGGCGCGCCTGACCGAAGCGCGGGATCAGCTTCTTCATGACCCGGTCGCGCCGTGCCAGGTGGCGGCAGGCGTCGTCCCAATACGGCGGCGCGGCAGCCGCGGTCACCGCCATCGTCCCCTCGGTGCAGACCGCAGGAGCAGGGCCAGTCGTCGTTGTCACGGGTGCGGCGCCCGGCGCCGGTTTGGGCATCGTTCAGGCCCTGACCCAGGTCGTGCCCTGCGGCGCGTCCTTCAGCTCCACGCCCTGCGCGGCCAGTTCGTCGCGGATGCGGTCGGCCTGGGCGAAGTCGCGCGCCTTCTTGGCCGCGGCACGGGCGGCAATGCGTTGCTGGATGGCCGCTTCGTCGAGGCCCGGTCCCCCTTGCAGGTAGTCGCGCGGCGCCTGCTGCAGGATGCCGAGCACGCCGCCCAGTGCTTTCAGCAGCGCGGCGTCGGCGCTGCGGCCGCGGTTGACTTCGGCCGCCAGCTCGAACAGCACGGCGACGGCCCCGGGCGTGTTGAAGTCGTCGTCCATCGCCGCCTTGAAGGCCGCTGCACGCGGCTCGCTCCAGTCGACGACCGCCGGCGCCGGCACATCGCCCGCCGCTTCGAGCGCGGTGTACAGGCGCTTGAGCGCGGTGCGGGACTCCTCCAGCACCTGGTCGCTGAAATTGAAGGGGCTGCGGTAGTGCGTGCGCAGCATGAAGAAACGCACCGACTCGCCGTCGCAGCGGCGCAGCACGTCCTGGATGGTGAAGAAGTTGCCCAGCGACTTGGACATCTTCTCGTCGTCGATGTTCAGGAAGCCGTTGTGCATCCAGGTCTTGACAAACGGCCCGCCGCTGGCGCCTTCGCTCTGGGCGATCTCGTTCTCGTGGTGCGGGAACTGCAGGTCCATGCCGCCACCGTGGATGTCGAAGGGCTCGCCGAGCAGCGCGCAGCTCATCGCCGAGCATTCGATGTGCCAGCCGGGCCGGCCAGGCCCGTAGGTGCTGGGCCACCGGGCGTCGTCGGGCTCGTCGGGCTTGGCGGCCTTCCAGAGCACGAAGTCCAGCGGGTCTTCCTTGTCGCCGAGCACGGCCACGCGCTCGCCGGCGCGCAACTCGTCGAGCGACTTGCCCGACAGCTTGCCGTAACCAGGGAATCGCCGCACCGCGAAGTTCACGTCTCCGCCCGCGGCGCGGTAGGCCAGGCCCTTGGCCTGCAGGCGGTCGATGAGCTGCAGCATCTGCGGCACGTAGTCGGTGGCGCGCGGCTCGTGCGTGGGCGGCAGCGTGCCCAGCGCGGCGAAGTCGCGGTGCATGGCAGCGATCATCTCGTCGGTGAGCTGGCGGATCGTGATGCCGCGCTCCAGCGCACGCTTGATGATCTTGTCCTCGATGTCGGTGATGTTGCGCACGTAGTCGACGCGGTAGCCGCTGGCCAGCAGCCAGCGGTAGACGACGTCGAAGGCCATCACCATGCGGGCGTGGCCGAGGTGGCACAGGTCGTACACCGTGATGCCGCAGACGTACATGCGCACGCGCCCCGGCTCGATGGGCGTGAACCGCTCCAGGCGGCGCGTCAGGGTGTTGTGGATGTGTAGGGTCATGGCTGGGGTCGCCGGGGTGACGCCGCCGTCGATGCCGCGTCTGCGGTGGAGGCCGTGCGTCGATAGAATCGAAATCCAGTATAGCGGCCGGTCCCGGCTCGACCGCGGTGCCGTACCCTCATCCATGCCTCCGCGAAATCGCCTCATCCGCTGCGTGCTGGCGCTGCTTGTCGCCTGCGCCGGGCCGGCCGTGGCCGACACGGCGGCCGAGGTGCGCGCCCTGCTGTCGCGCGGCGACCCGATCGGGGCCCTGCAGCTGGCCGAGAACGCCGCCAAGGCCAAGCCGAACGATCCGCAGGCGCGCTTCCTGCACGGCGTGGTGCTGATGGACCTGCAGCGCGACGACGCGGCAATGGACCTGTTCACGGGGCTGACGCAGGAATTCCCCGAACTGCCCGACCCCCACAACAACATCGCCTTGTTGCATGCCCGCGCCGGCCGGCTGGAGCAAGCGCGCCAGGCCTTGAAGACGGCGCTGCGCAGCGACCCCGGACACCGCACGGCACGTGTCAACCTCGGCCAGGTGCACCTGATGCTGGCGGTGCAGGACTGGGAACTGGCCGCCGCCGCCGGGCCGCTGGATCCGCCCGTGCAGCGCCTGCTGGAAGGCGCGCGCACGCTGCTGGCCGCCCGCACGGTGTCGGCCACGCCCCGCTAGACTCGCGGCCTCGCGGCCTCGCGGCCGTCGCGGCTTCAACTTCCGGAGACCACCCCTTGACAAGACTCTTACGTTCGATAGCCGCCGCCACGGTGCTGGCCATGAGCTTCCCGGCGCTGGCACAGAAGGTCCGCCTGGCCACCAGTGCCGGCGACATCGTGGTCGAACTCGAGGCCGAGAAAGCGCCCAAGACGGTGGCCAACTTCGTGCAGTACGTGCGTGCCGGCCACTACGACGGCACCATTTTCCATCGCGTGATCGAGAACTTCATGATCCAGGTCGGCGGCTACAAGCCCGACCTGAGCGAGAAGCCGACGCGCGCGCCGATCCCGCTGGAAAGCCGCAGCGGCCTGTCCAACCTGCGCGGCACGGTGGCCATGGCACGCACCTCTGACCCCAACTCGGCCACCGCGCAGTTCTTCATCAACGTCGCCGACAACGCCTTCCTCGACCAGCCCAGGGCGCGCGACGGCAACGGCTACGCCGTTTTCGGCCGCGTCGTCGAAGGCATGGACGTCGTCGACAGGATCAGGGCCGTGCCGACGCGGGCCTCGGGCATGCACCAGAACCTGCCGGCCACGCCGGTGACCCTGAACAAAGCCACCGTGGAGAAATGACATGAGCAAGTTCGTCCAGATGGACACCAGCGCCGGCACCGTGCGCATCGAACTCGACGACGAGAAGGCACCCGTCAGCACCGCCAACTTCCTGTCCTACGTGAACAAGGGCCACTACGACGGCACGGTGTTCCACCGCGTCATCAAGGGCTTCATGATCCAGGGCGGCGGTTTCGAACCCGGCATGAAGCAGAAGCCCACCGACGCGCCGATCCGCAACGAGGCCAACAACGGCCTCAAGAACAAGCGCCTCACGCTGGCCATGGCGCGCACCGGCGACCCGCATTCGGCGTCGGCGCAGTTCTTCGTCAACACCGTGGACAACGACTTCCTCGACTTCCGGGCCGAGAACGCGCAGGGCTGGGGCTACGCGGTGTTCGGCCGCGTCGTCGAAGGTGCCGACGTGCTGGATACCATCGAGAACGTACGCACCGGCCGCAAGGGCATGCACGAGGACGTGCCGCTCGAGGACGTTCGCATCGAGCGTGCCGTCGAGGTGAGCTGAGGGTGGCAGGCGGCGCAGCGGCGGGCCGCGAGGCGGTCGGTGCGCTGCCGGCCTACTTCGAGTTCGCGGCAGCGCGCGACTGGAAGGCGATCGACTTCATCTCCGACCTGCACCTGTGCGAAGCGCTGCCGCGCACCTTCCAGGCCTGGTCGGCCCACCTGCGGTACACGCCGGCCGACGCCGTGTTCATCCTGGGCGACCTGTTCGAGGCCTGGGTCGGCGACGACTCGCGCGCCCTGCCCTTCGAGCGCCGTTGCCTGGACGTGCTGGCCGAGGCGGCCAGCCACCGCACGCTGGCGTTCATGGTCGGCAACCGCGACTTCCTGCTCGGCACGGCCATGCTGCGCGCCAGCGGCATGATGGGCCTGCCCGACCCTACGCTGCTGGACGCCTGGGGCCGGCGCGTGCTGCTCAGCCACGGCGACGCGTTGTGCCTGGACGACCGCCCCTACCAGGCCTTTCGTGCCGAGGTGCGGTCGGCGCCCTGGCAACAGGCCTTCCTGGCGCGGCCGCTGGCCGAACGCCAGCGCCTGGCCGCCGAGATGCGGCGCGCGAGCAGCGCGCGCCATCGATTCGACGGTGATACCGACGCCGATGTCGACGCCGCTGCGGCGGTGCACTGGCTGCACGCCATGGGTGCCGCAGAGATGGTGCACGGTCACACGCACCGCCCCGGCAGCAACACGCTGGCGCCGGGCTTCGCACGCCACGTCCTCAGTGACTGGGACCTGGACGGCGCTGACCGTGCCGAAGTGCTGCGACTGACGCGCAAGGGCTTCGAGCGCGTCGCCCCGGCAGCGCGCAAGCGCCTCTGAAGCATGGTCATCGGCCGCTGGTGGCAGGGCTTGCGGCGGCGGCGCGAGCAGGCCGCCGTGGCGCGCCGCGTCATCCCCGACGACCTGTGGAAGCGCACGCTGGTGCGCTACCCCTTCCTGCGGCGCCGTGATGCCGCCGACGCCGCCGAGTTGCGCCGCCTGACGAGCCTGTTCCTGGACCGCAAGGAGTTCGCTGCCGCGGGCGGCCTGAAGCTCACCGACGCCATGGTGGTGGCCATCGCGGCGCAGGCGGTGCTGCCGGTGCTGCGCCTGGGGCTGGCCCGCTACGACGGTTTCGTCGGCATCGTCGTGCACGCCGGCCAGGTGGTGGCACGTCGCGAAGTGACCGACGACGACGGCATCGTGCACGAGTACGACGAGGTGCTGGCCGGCGAGGCCATGGAAGGCGGCCCGCTGATGTTGTCGTGGCAGGACGTGCGCGCCGCCGGGCGCAGCGCGGCGCTGGGCTACAACGTCGTCATCCACGAGTTCGCGCATGTGCTGGACATGGCCGACGGCCTTGCCGACGGCGTGCCGCTGCTGCCGCCGGACATCCCGGTGCCGGCCTGGCGCAGCCTGCTGCAGCAGGAATTCAGCACCTTCGTGCGGCGCGTCGAACAGCACGAAGACACCGTGCTCGACCCCTACGGCGCCGAGGGCGAGGACGAGTTTTTCGCCGTCGCCAGCGAGGCCTTCTTCGTGCACCCGCAGGCGATGCAGCGCGAGCACCCCGGCCTGTACGCGATGTTCACGCGCTTGTACCTGCAGGACCCGGCCGCCGAGACGGCCGCTGCGCGCCGCCCAGGCTTCTAGGCCGCGGTCGCCTCGGTGCGCGGCTTGTCGCTCTTGCGCGGCGGCTGGATGTCGAGCAGCACCTCGCCCTTGTCATCGACATCGACGGTGAGGCGGCCGCCGTCGACGAGGCGGCCGAACAGCAGTTCGTCGGCCAGTGCGCGGCGGATCGTGTCCTGGATCAGGCGCTGCATCGGTCGCGCACCCATCAGCGGATCGAAGCCCTTGGCCGACAGGTGCTGGCGCAGCGCGTCGGTGAAGGTGACCTCGACCTTCTTCTCGGCCAGCTGGCCCTCGAGCTGCAGCAGGAACTTGTCGACGACGCGCAGGATGATGTCCTTGTCCAGCGAGCGGAAGTTGACGATGGCGTCGAGCCGGTTGCGGAACTCGGGCGTGAACAGGCGCTTGATGTCGGCCATCTCGTCACCCTGCTCGCGCTTGTTGGTGAAGCCGATGGTGGCCTTGTTCATCGTCTCGGCACCGGCGTTGGTGGTCATGACGATGATGACGCTGCGGAAGTCGGCCTTGCGCCCGTTGTTGTCGGTCAGCGTGCCGTGGTCCATGACCTGCAGCAGCACGTTGAAGACGTCCGGGTGCGCCTTCTCGATCTCGTCGAGCAGCAGCACCGCGTGCGGCTTCTTGCTGATGGCCTCGGTGAGCAGGCCGCCCTGGTCGAAACCCACGTAGCCCGGCGGCGCGCCGATCAGCCGGCTCACCGCGTGGCGCTCCATGTATTCGCTCATGTCGAAGCGGATCAGCTCGATGCCCAGCACGTAGGCCAGCTGCTTGGCGACCTCGGTCTTGCCGACGCCGGTGGGGCCGCTGAACAGGAAGGCGCCGATCGGCTTGTCGGGCTTGCCCAGGCCGGAGCGCGCCATCTTGATCGCCGACGCGAGCGCGTCGATGGCCGGATCCTGGCCGAAGACCACGCTCTTCAAGTCGCGGTCCAGCGTCTTGAGCTTGCCGCGGTCGTCGCTGGAGACGCTGGCCGGCGGGATGCGGGCGATCTTGGCGACGATCTCCTCGACTTCGGCGCGGTTGATCGTCTTCTTGCGCTTGTTGCTGGGCAGGATGCGCTGCGCGGCACCGGCCTCGTCGATGACGTCGATGGCCTTGTCGGGCAGGTGGCGGTCGTTGATGTACTTGGCCGACAGCTCGGCCGCGGCCTGCAGCGCGGTCAGCGCGTACTTGACGCTGTGGTGCTCTTCGAAACGCGACTTCAGGCCCTTCAGGATCTCGATCGTCTGCTCGACCGAGGGTTCGACGACGTCGACCTTCTGGAAACGCCTCGAGAGCGCCGCGTCCTTTTCGAAGATGCCGCGGTATTCGGTGAAGGTGGTGGCGCCGATGCACTTCATGGCACCGCTGCTCAGCGCCGGCTTGAGCAGGTTGCTCGCGTCCAGCGTGCCGCCGCTGGCCGCGCCGGCACCGATCAGGGTGTGGATCTCGTCGATGAAGAGGATCGCACCGGGCTGGTCCTTGAGCTGCTTGAGCACGCCCTTCAGCCGCTGCTCGAAGTCGCCGCGGTACTTGGTGCCGGCCAGCAGCGCGCCCATGTCCAGCGCGTAGACGGTGGCGTCGGCCAGCACTTCGGGCACGTCCTTCTCGGTGATGCGCCAGGCCAGGCCTTCGGCGATGGCGGTCTTGCCGACGCCGGCCTCGCCGACCAGCAGCGGGTTGTTCTTGCGCCGGCGGCACAACACCTGGATCACGCGCTCGACCTCGTGCTCGCGGCCGATCAAGGGGTCGATCTTGCCGTCGCGTGCCAGCGCATTCAGGTTCTGCGTGAACTGCTCCAGCGGCGAGCCCTTGGCGTCGCCCGGCTCTTCCTTCTCGGCCTCGCCGCTGCCGCTGCTGCCTTCGTGGCCCTTGGCCGGCTCGGGGGGGTCGTTCTTCTTGATACCGTGGGCGATGAAATTGACGACGTCCAGCCGCGTCACGCCCTGCTGGTGCAGGTAGTAGACGGCGTGCGAGTCCTTTTCACCGAAGATCGCCACCAGCACGTTGGCGCCGGTGACTTCCTTCTTGCCGCTGCCGGTGCTCTGCACATGCATGATGGCGCGCTGGATGACACGCTGGAAGCCCAGCGTCGGCTGCGTGTCGACCTCGTCGCTGCCGCCGACCGTGGGCGTGTTTTCCTTGATGAAGGTGGCCAGGCTCTTGCGCAGGTCTTCGATGTTGGCCGCGCAGGCCCGCAACACTTCGGCCGCGGACGGGTTGTCCAGCAGCGCCATCAGCAGGTGCTCGACGGTGATGAATTCATGCCGCTGCTGGCGTGCCTCGACGAACGCCATGTGCAGGCTGACTTCTAGCTCTTGCGCGATCATGCGGCCTCCATAATGCATTGCAGCGGGTGCCCTTCGCGGCGCGAAGCAGTCAGCACCAGTTCGACTTTCGTCGCGGCGACATCTTTCGGGTATACGCCGCACACGGCGCGCCCCTCGTGGTGGATTTTCAGCATGATGTGCGTGGCCGTGTCCAAATCACGCTGAAAGTACTGCTGCAGAACCATGACGACGAACTCCATCGGCGTGTAGTCGTCGTTGAGCATCACCACCTGGTAAAGCGACGGCGGCTTGGTCTTGGCCGCCTTGCGCTCGGCCACGACGACCCCCTGGCCGCCGTCTCGACGCGGCAGGGCGCGCGGTTTGGGCGGTGGCGGCGGCGGCGGTTCGTCGGGCATGGCTGATTCTATCGAGTTGGTTCGCACGCGTACGGCGGCGCCGCAATGGCCACGAGGCGCCCCGGCCTGACCGCTTCAGGCCGGTCGGGCCCGTGCCAGCACCGCACGGCCCGGCCGCTGGTGCGGCGGCGTATTGCGGCACCGACTGCCCAGCGCTTGTCCAGCCTGTCGGTGCGGCCTGGCCGGTCGCAGCCTTGACATCGCGAAGCGCGCAGCGCGAAAATTTCCACCGGCCTGTTGTAGCGCGAGGTGTGTCATGGCATTGGGTACGGTCAAGTGGTTCAACGACTCCAAGGGCTTTGGCTTCATTGAACCCGAAGGCGGTGGCGCGGACGTGTTTGCGCACTTTTCGGCCGTCCAGATGGAGGGGTTTCGCACCTTGAAGCAAGGCGGCCGCGTCAGCTACGAGCTCGTCGCAGGGCCCAAGGGCGACCTGGCGCAGAACATCCGCCCGATGCTCGACGACGCCGCGGCCGCGGCACAGGCCGGCGCGCAGCAGGCCACCACGCTGGCGCCGTAAGGGTCGTCGGGCCCCGGTCGCCGGAGCGGGGCCGCGGAACGCGGTAGCTGCGGCCTAGGCGAGCCCCTGCCGCGCCATCTTGCGCCGCAGGTAGGCGATCTGCGTGGCCAGCGGCAACTCCTTCGGGCACACGTCGTGGCAGGCGAGCAGGGACATGCAGCCGAAGACACCGTCGTCGTCGCCGATGATTTCGTAGTAGTCGGCGTCGGTGCGAGTGTCGCGCGGGTCGAGCCGGAAACGTGCGACCCGATTCAGGCCCACCGCGCCGACGAAGTCCTCGCGCATGCGCGCGGTGCCGCAGGCGGCCACGCAGCAGCCGCACTCGATGCAGCGGTCGAG
>CAYJOA010000110.1:9691-14696 GCA_964371495.1 uncultured Rubrivivax sp. | reverse complement strand
CGCGCCAGGAAGGCGAGCATGGCGTCGATGTCGTAGGGCGGCCGCCAGGCCAGCCGCAGCGCCGAGCCGCCGCTGGCGCGGCCGCCGCCCTGGCGCCGCAATTGCGTCGGGTTGAGCCGGTAGCGCTCGGCGAAGGCGGCGTTGAAACGGCGCAGGCTGTCGAAGCCGCTGGCCAGCGCCACCTGCGTCACCGGTAGCAGCGTGTCGGTGAGCAGTTGTTTGGCCAGCAGCAGGCGCTGCGTCGCCAGGTAGTCGCGCGGCGCCACGCCATGCGCAGCCTGGAAGATGCGCCGCAGGTGGCGGTCGGTGACGCCCAGCCGCGCGGCGATCGCCGGCAGGCTGGTGCCGGCGCCGGCGTGCACGGCGTCGTCCATCATCAGCGCCGCGCTGTCGGCCAGGCAGCGCGACGAGTCCATCTGCGACAGCCCGGGCGCGATCTCCGGCCGGCACTTCAGGCAGGGCCGGAAGGCCGCCGCCTCGGCCAGCGCGCGGCTGCCGAAGAAGCGGCAGTTCTCGCGCCGCGGCGTGCGCACGCGGCACACCGGGCGGCAGTAGATGCCGGTCGACGTGACGCCGACGAAGAGCCGGCCGTCGAAGCGGGCGTCGCGCGCGCAGACGGCAAGGTAGGCGGCGTCGGGGTCCAGGGGCATGACGCCATCATAGGCGCCGGGCCGGCGCGGACTCGCCGTTTTCGGACCTGTGCCTGGGCGCCTGCCGACCCAGGCCTACATGGCCTTGAACAACGACACGTAGGCGCGGCTGACCGGCAGTTCCTGCGCGTGGCCCTTGAAACGCAAGAAGAGCCGGCTCGACTCGTCGCGGCGCGTGCCGGCCAGGTGTTCCAGGTTGACGAGCGTCGAACGGTGTGCCTGCACGAAGCGGGTCGGGTCCAGGCTGGCCGCCAGTTCGGCGATCGGTGTGCGGATCAGATATTCCGCCTGCGCTGTCTGCACGCAGGTGTACTTGTCGTCGGCGCGGAAGAACAGCACCTGGGCGACATCGACCTGGTGCGTGATGTCGCCGGCGCTGGCGCGCACCCAGCGCAGGGGCTCGCGGCCGGCACCCGGTGCTGCCGGCAGCAGGCGTCGCAGCGCGGCGAGCAGACGCGCTTCGTCGCCGTCGCCGGCCGCCGGCCCGGCGCAGCTGCGCTGCAGGCGCGTCACTGTCTGCCGCAGGCGTTCGCGGCTCACCGGCTTGAGCACGTAGTCGAGCGCCTCGGCCTCGAAGGCCTGCACGGCGTAGGCGTCGTAGGCGGTGACGAAGACGACGCGCGTCGCACCCTCGATGCCCTGCGCCACCTCCAGTCCCGTCAGCCCCGGCATCTGGATGTCGAGGAAGGCGAGCTCGGGCTGCAAGGCCGCGATGCGCTCGGCGGCCTCGATGCCGTTGCGCGCCACGTGCACGATCTGCAGCTCGGGCCACAGCGCGGCCAGTTCGGCCTGCAGGGCGCGCGCGAGGTGGGGTTCGTCTTCGGCGATCAGGGCACGCAGCGGCATCTCGGGCATGGTGTCGTTCTCAGTGGGTCGGCAGCTCGAGCGGCAGGCGCAGGCGCGCCAACGTTCCGGGATCGGCGGCCAGCATCTCCAGGCTGGCGGCGTCGCCGTAGCGCTGCAGCAGCCGTTCGCGGATGTTGGCCAGCGCCAGGCCGTTGCCCTGCGTCCTGCGCGGCGGGGGCTCGGGGCCGCGACCGTCGTCGCGCACCTCGACGACGAGCCAGTCGCCCTCGGCGCGCGCCTGCACGTGCACCGTGCCGCCGTCCAGCGTCGGCTCCAGGCCATGCTGCACGGCGTTCTCGACCAGCGGCTGCAGCAGCAGCGGCGGCAGCAGCGCGGCGCGCACGCTGTCGTCGGCGTCGATGACGTAACGCAGCCGGTCGTCCATGCGCGACTGCTGCACGCGCAGGTAGGCCTCGGCGAGCGCCAGTTCGTCGGCCAGCGACCCGGCGTCGCGGCGCAGGCCGGACAGGCCGCCGCGCAGGTAGTCGGTGAAGGCGCTCAACATCTGCCTGGCCTTGGCCGGCTCGTGGTCGATCAGCGCCACCACGTTGGCCAGCGTGTTGAACAGGAAGTGTGGCTCGATCTGCGCCTGCAGCAGCCGCAACTGGGCCTCGGCGGCGCGCTTCTCGGCCACCACCTGCTGCTGCTTGGCGTTGAAGATCAGGAAGACGATGCTGCTGAGCAGCGTGCCGACGACGACGCTGCCGACCAGCGAGATGGTGCTCAGGCGCACCCAGCCGACGACGTCCTCGCTGACCAGCCAGACACCCAGCGGCCAGCCGATCACGACGCCGACGATGGGGATGCCCGAGAAGAAGATCGCCCGCCGGCCGTTGCCGAAGCGGCGGATGCGCGCCGGCCCGACGAGCGGGATCAGGACCGCGAACAGCACATGGATCAGCATCGCGATGGTCAGCGTGATGGTGAAGTTCACGCGGTACCAGCGCCACCACAGGCCGCCGTCCAGCCAGGCCTGCGGTCGGGCCCCGGAGTTCGTCGCGATGCCGATGACGGTGAACGCCAGCGCGATGCCGGCGGCGAAGACCAGCGTCCACAGCCATTGCAGCCAGCCCGGCCCGACCGGCTGCAGGTCGGTGCCGATCCAGCTGCGCCAGGAGGCGCGAAGCAAGCCGGGCTTGCCCGGGCGGGGGGCGGTCGTGTCCATGCGGCGCAGTGTAGGGATGCGCAGTGGCGCAGGGCAGCGCGTTGCGCCGGACGGCCAGCCTGCGCCGCCAGTCGACGGCCGCGGCGACGAACGGCGGCCGGCCGTGGCCGGGCCGGCTCCTAGAATGCGTCGATCCGTTCTCAGCGAGCCCAGCGATGCGCATCGACCCCACCGTCTTCAAGGCCTACGACATCCGCGGCGTCGTCGGCCGCAACATCGACGAGACCTTTGCCGAACACCTGGGCCGCGCCTTCGGCAGCGCGGCGCTGGCGGCGGGAGAAAAGGCCGTCGCCGTCGGCCGCGACGGCCGGCTGTCGGGCCCCGGGCTGGCGGCGGCGCTGGTCCGCGGCCTGGTGTCCACCGGGCTGGACGTCGTCGACATCGGACCGGTGACGACGCCGATGCTGTATTACGTGGCGGCGACGCGCGGCAGGTATGGCTGCAACAGCGGCATCCAGGTCACCGGCAGCCACAACCCCAAGGACTACAACGGCTTCAAGATGGTGATGGCCGGTCGCGCCATCTATGGCGAAGAGATCCAGGCGCTGCGCCGGCGCATCGAGGCCGAGGACTACACCGCGCGCCGCGGCCGCGCCGCGCGTCTGGACATCGGCGCCGAATACGCGGCCCGCATCGTCGACGACTGCCGGCTCGAGCGGCCGATGCGCATCGTCGTCGATTCCGGCAACGGCATCCCCGGCGCCAGCGCGCCGGCGATCCTGCGCGCCCTGGGCTGCGAGGTCATTGCCTTGTACAGCAGGGTCGACGGCGACTTCCCGAACCATCACCCGGACCCGAGCAAGCCCGAGAACCTGGCCGACCTGATCAAGGTCGTACACGCCGCCGAGGCCGACATCGGGCTGGCCTTCGACGGCGACGGCGACCGCCTGGGCGTCGTCACGCGCGGCGGCAACATCATCTACCCCGACCGCCAGATCATGCTCTTCGCGCGCGACATCCTGCAGCGCCACAAGGGCGCGTCGATCGTCTTCGACGTCAAGTGCTCGCAGCGCGTGCCGGTGGCGATCCGCGAAGCCGGCGGCGTGCCGGTGCTGTGGAAGACCGGGCACTCGCTGATCAAGGCCAAGCTCAAGGAAACCGGGGCGCCGTTTGCCGGCGAGATGAGCGGACACCTGTTCTTCGGCGAACGCTGGTACGGCTTCGACGACGCCACCTACACCGCGGCGCGGCTGCTCGAGATCCTGTCGCGGCAGGACGACGCCAGCGCCTTTCTCGACGCGCTGCCCACCAGCCACTCGACGCCCGAGCTCAACGTGCCCTGCGCCGAAGGCGAACACCACCGCGTGGTGGCCGAGCTGCTGGCGCGCGTGGCCGACGGCCGGCTGGCCTTCGCCGGCGGCGAGGTCGGCACCATCGACGGCCTGCGCGTCGACTTCGCCGACGGCTTCGGCCTCGTCCGCGCCAGCAACACGACGCCGGTGCTGGTGCTGCGCTTCGAAGGCCACACGCCCGAGACGCTGCACCGCATCGAGTCCCAGTTCATGGCTGCGCTGCGAAGCGTGAAGCCCGACGCACAGGTGGCGCTGGCCGCCCATTGACAACACGACGGCTGCGCCGGGCATGACCGGGTCGCTGGCTCGGACCGCGTACTCGACGCTGCTGCGCCTGGCCACGCCGCTGTATCTGGCGCGGCTGTGGTGGCGTGGCCGGCACGAGCCGCCTTACCGGCATGACTGGTGCGAACGGCTGGGCCGCTACCGCGGTCAGGCGGTGCCGGGGCGGCTGTGGCTGCACGCCGTCTCGCTGGGTGAAACGCGTGCCGCCGCGGCGCTGGTCGAGGCGCTGCGCCGGCAGCACCCGGGCCTGCGCCTGCTGCTCAGCCACGGCACCGCCACCGGGCGCGAGGCCGGTGCGGCGCTGCTGCGCGAAGGCGATGCCCAGGTCTGGCTGCCGTACGACACCCCGGGCGCGGTGCGGCGCTTCCTGCGCCGGCACCGTCCTGCCGCCGGCGTGGTCATGGAAACCGAGGTCTGGCCCAACCTGCTGCACGCCGCGCACGAAGCCGGTGTGCCGCTGGTGCTGGCCAACGCGCGCCTGTCCGAACGCAGCCGCGCCCGGGGCCAGCGCCTGCGCGCCCTGCTGCACCCGGCGCTGGCGCGCTTCATGCTGGTGCTGGCGCAGTCCGAGGAAGATGCGCAGCGGCTGCGCGATTCCGGCGCCCCTGCGGTGCAGGTGATGGGCAACCTGAAGTTCGACATGACACCGCCGCCCGACCTGCTGGCGCGCGGCCGGCAATGGCGGCAGGCGCTGGGCCGCGGCGTCGTGCTCGCCGCCAGCACGCGAGAAGGCGAGGAGGAGCCGTTGTTGCGCGCCTGGCGCGCGC
>CAYJOA010000110.1:0-9681 GCA_964371495.1 uncultured Rubrivivax sp. | reverse complement strand
CGCCGCGGCCGCTGCTGCTGCTGGTGCCGCGGCATCCGCAGCGCTTCGACGAAGTCGGCGCGATGGTTGCCGCCGCCGGGCTGCACGGACTGCGCCGCAGCGGCTGGGAAGATGCGCCGCCGGCTGCCGCCGCCACGGCCGATGTCTGGCTGGGCGACACGCTGGGCGAGATGCCGCTGTACTACGCGCTGGCCGACGTGGCGCTGCTCGGCGGCAGCTTCGCGCCGCTGGGCGGGCAGAACCTGATCGAGGCCGCGGCCTGCGGCTGCCCGCTGCTGATGGGGCCGCACACCTTCAACTTCGGCCAGGCCGCCGAAGGGGCGCTGGCGGCCGGCGCGGCACGGCGCGTGGCCGGCATCGAGGAGGGCGTGTCCTGCGCCGCCGAGCTGGCGGGCGACCCGGCGCGCGCGCGGGTGTCGCAGCGGGCGCTGGCTTTCGCCAACCGGCACCGCGGCGCCGCCGAGCGCATGGCGGCGGCCATCCTGGCCCTGCTGCCGGCGCCGCCTGCCGCGTCGTCCACCGCGAGCGGGAGCGCGGGCAGGGCCGGCGCCGCTTAACGTGCCAGCAGGCGGTTCACGGCCTCCACGTCGGCCGGCGAGAGTTGCCCCGAGGCCTGGCGCAGCCGCAGGCCGCCCAGCAGCACGTCGTAGCGCGCCTTGGCCAGGTCACGCTGGGTCGTGAAGAGCTGGGTCTGCGCGTTCAGCACGTCGAGGTTGACGCGCACGCCGACGCGGTAGCCCAGTTGCGTGGCTTCCAGCGCCAGCTTGGACGAGGATTCGGCGGCCTCCAGCGCCTTCACCTGGGCCTGCCCCGACTGCACACCGAAATAGGCCACCCGCGTGGCCTGCCCCACGGCGCGGCGCGCGGCTTCGAGGTCGTTGCGCGACTTCTCTTCCAGCAGCAGGGTTTCCTTGATGCGGTTCTGCGTCGCGCCGCCGCTGTACAGCGGCCAGTTCATCTGCACGCCGAGGCTGGCGCTGGTGGTCGTGCCCGGCAGGCTGACGCCGCTGCCGCGCGAGTGGTTGGCGCCCACCGAGCCCACGGCGTCCAGCGTCGGCAGGTCGCCGGCGCGTGCCTTGGCGGTCTCGAGTTGCGCCACTTCCAGTCCGACGCGGGCGCGCCGCACCGTGGGATGCTGCTGGTCGGCCACCGTCACCCACTCTTCGGCGTTCGGCGGCACGGTGCCCGGCAGCACCACCGGCACGACCAGCGGTTTGGGCGCCAATGCGGCGCGGCCGACCAGGGTGTCCAGCGCGATGCGCTTGCTGCGCAGGTCGTTCTCGGCCGCCAGTTCCTGGGCCGTGGCGAGGTCGTAACGGGCCTGCGCCTCGCGGGTATCGGTGATGGTCGCGGTGCCGACCTCGAAGTTGCGCTTGGCCGACGCCAGCTGCTCGGTGATGGCGGCCTTGCTGGCCTGCGTCGTGGCCAGCGTGTCCTGCGCCGCCAGGACGTCGAAGTACGCCTGCGACAGGCGCAGGATGAGGTCCTGCTCGGCGGCGTCGAGATCGGCCTGCGCCGTGAGCAGTGACTTGCGCGCCTGTTCGATGGTGGCGCCGTTGGCGCGGTTGAACAGCGGATAGCGGCCGTTGATGGCGCCCTGCACGGTCTGGGTGTCGCCGCGGCCGAGGATCGGCAGATCGGCCACACCCGTGCTGGCCCCCGCGGTGGCGGCCACCGAGGGGCGCATCAGTGCCTCGCTCTGGGCGGCCCGGTATTCGGCCGACTGCGCATTGGCCTTGGCCGCCAGGTAGGTGGCATCGAAGGCGCGCGCCGCCTCGTACAGTTCCTGCAGGTTCTGCGCGCCGGCCAGCCCCGGCACGGCGAACGCCAGCGCGGCCAGGGCGTGCAGGGCGGCAAGCTTGAAACGGGCCGGGCGGTGGATCAGCGAAAGCATGCGGGTTCCTTCGGTTTGTCGGTGGCGGCCGGGGCTGACGACGTGTGTGCCCGGCGCCCGTGCCGCGGCGAGGTTATAGCGGTGGCGGCGGGGTCGGCGCAGCCGCCATGCGACGACTTGCGTGCTGCAGGTGCCGTGACCGCACAAAGCGGCGACGGGCGGTGGTGACGGGCGCTCGGGCAGACATGCCGGTCCTAGAAGTGGAAGCGAGGCGCTTCGCAGAAGCCTTCCAGGCGCGGCGCCACGGTGTCGAAGAGGTCGATGTCGGACCAGGCGGCGTCGCCGACGCGCGTGAACAGGCGGGCGCGCATCATCGGCAGTTCACCCACCACCGCCACCAGGCGCCCGCCCACCTTCAGCTGTGCCAGCAGCGCCGGCGGCACCTCGGCCACCGATCCCGACAGCACGATGGCGTCGAACGGCGCCTCGCCCGGCAGGCCGCGCGCGCCGGCGGCGGCGCTGACTTCATGCACGGTGACGTTGGTGATGCCATTGCGGCGCAGGTTGTCACGCGCCATCTGCACCAGCGCCGGCCGGCACTCCAGCGTGTGCACGAACATCGCCCGGTGCGCCAGCAGCGCGGCCATGAAGCCCGATCCGGTGCCGATCTCCAGCACCTTCTCGTGGCGCTGCAGCTGCAATTCCTGCAGCAGCCGCGCCTCGACCTTGGGTTCGAGCATCTGCGGGCCATCGGGCTCGCCCGGGACCAGCGGCACCTGGGTGTCGACGAAGGCCAGCGCGCGCATCGCCGGCGGCACGAAGTCCTCGCGGCGCACCGTGGCCAGCAGCGAGAGCACGGCCTGGTCGAGCACCTCCCAGGGGCGGATCTGCTGCTCGATCATGTTGAAGCGGGCGGTCTCGGTGTTCATATTTATACGGTATAGGGTATCAGATTCGAGCGACTTCCGATTCTAGGCGCCCGCTTCGACGACCGGCCGGGGCGCGCCGCGCCAGCGCCGCCGCGCCCAGACCGCCAGATCGTCGAGCCAGCAATACACCACCGGCACCACCACCAGCGTCAGCAGCGACGAGGTGACGACGCCGCCGATCACCGCCTGACCCATCGGCGCGCGCTGCTCCGAGCCCTCGGTGAGCGCAAAGGCCAGCGGCAGCATGCCGAAGATCATCGCCAGCGTCGTCATCAGGATCGGCCGCAGCCGCACCCGCGCCGCCTCGAGCAGCGCCGCCGTGCGGTCCAGGCCGCGTTCACGGGCGCGGATCGCGAAGTCGATGAGCAGGATGGCGTTTTTCGTCACCAGCCCCATCAACATGACGACGCCGATGATCGAAAACATGTTCAGCGTCGAGCGGAAGGCCAGCAGCGACAGCACGACGCCGATCAGCGTCAGCGGCAGCGCGCTCATCAGTGCCAGCGGCTGCAGGAAGCTCCTGAACTGGCTGGCCAGGATCATGTAGATGAAGACCACCGCCAGCGCCAGCGCGCCGACGGCATAGGTGAACGACTCCTGCATGTTCTTCGTCGAGCCGCCGAAGCTGTAGCGGTAGCCCGGCGGCCAGGCGATGGCGTCGAGCGCGGCGCGGATGTCGGCCGAGACCTCGCCGCTGCTGCGACCCAGGGCGTTGGCGTCGATGTTGACCTCGCGGCTCAGGTCGCGGCGGTTGATCTGGTTCGGGCCGGTCGACGGCGTGACGTCGGCGACCTGCGACAGCCGCACCACGCGCGCGCTGCCGTCGGCGTTGCTGCCCAGCACCAGCGGCAGCTGCGACAGGTCGCTCGCCGCGTCGCGGCTCTGCGGCGCCAGCTGCAGTCGCACGTCGTAGTTCTCGCCGTCGGCGGCGCGCCAGTTGCCGACCGACACGCCGGCCAGCAGCGTGCGCAGCGTGCCGGCGATCGCGCTCACGTTCAGGCCCAGGTCGGCCGCGGCATCGCGTCTCACGTCCACCGCCAGGGTCGGCTTGTCGGGCTTGAGCGTGCTGTCCAGATCCACCAGGCCCGGGATGTCGCGCAGCCTGGCCAGGATCTGCGTCGCCAGCCGTTCGAGTTCGCCGAGGTCGCTGCCCTGCACCGAGAACTGGATGCTCTTGCCGCCGCCGAGGTCGGTGACGCCGATGTTGGTGACGGTGATGCCGGGGATGCGCGCCAGCCGCTCGCGCAGCGGCGTCGTCAGCGCGTCGATGCTGCGCTGGCGTTCCTTGCGGTCAACCAGCCGCACGTACACCGAGCCGTAGATCTTGCCCTGCGCGAAGCCGCTGTTGATGGTCGTCACGGTGTGGCGGACCTCGGGGAACTCGCGCAGCGCGGCGTCGACCTGGCGGGCCCGCATCTCGGTGACGTCCAGCGACGAACCGACCGGGGTGTAGAAATTGATCTGCGTTTCCGAGAAGTCGGCGCGCGGCACGAACTCCTTGCCGATGAGACCCAGCAGCACGATCGCAGCGACGAAGGTGGCGGTGGCCACGGCCACCGTCTTGACCTTGTGCACCAGCGACCACGCCAGCAGCGCCTGGTAGCCGTCGCCCAGGCGCACCGTGAGGCGGTCGAACCAGCCGGTGACGCGCCCCAGCGTGCGGTCGTACAGCGTCACCGGCGGTCCTTCGGGGTGGCCGTGCGCCTGGGGGTCGTTCCAGACGCTGCTGAGCATGGGGTCGAGCGTGAAGCTCACGAACATGCTGATCAGCACCGCGGCGACGATGGTGATGCCGAACTCGTGGAAGAACTTGCCGACGATGCCGCCCATGAAGCCGATGGGCAGGAACACGGCCACGATCGACAGCGTCGTGGCCAGCACCGCCAGGCCGATCTCGTCGGTGCCGGCAAGCGCCGCGTCGCGGGCGCTCTGGCCCATCTGGATGTGGCGCACGATGTTCTCGCGCACGACGATGGCGTCGTCGATGAGCAGCCCCACGCACAGGCTCAGCGCCATCAGCGTGATGGTGTTGATGGTGAAGCCGAAGACGTACATGAACAGGAAGGTGCCGATGAGCGCGATCGGCAGCGTCAGGCCGGTAATCACCGTCGAACGCCACGAGTTCAGGAACAGAAAGACGATCAGCACCGTCAGCGCCGCACCTTCGAGCAGCGTGCGCTGCACATTGGCCACCGAGACGCGGATGGCGCGCGAGTTGTCGCGGTTGACCTCGGTCTTCACGCCCGGCGGCAGCAGCGCCTGGGCCTCGGCCAGCGCGCGTTTCAGCCCGTCGACGACGGCGATGGTGTTTTCGCCCTGGCTCTTCTGCACCGACAGCAGCACCGTGCGCTGGCCGTTGTACAGCGCCAGGCTCTCGATCTCCTGCGGGCCGTCGACGACGTCGGCGACCTGCCACAGCCGCACCACGCTGCCATTGCTCTTGCGCGCGACGACGATGTCGCGGAAGTCGCGCGGCGTCTTCAGCCGCGCGTTGATCTGCACCACGCGGTCCTGCTCGAGCGAACGGATGCTGCCCAGCGGCGACTCCTGGTTCTCGCTGCGCAGGGCCGCGGCGACCTGCTCGGTGCCGACGCCGGCGGCTTCCATCGCCGCCGGCCGCAGGTAGACGTTGACCTGCCGCTGCACGCCGCCGATCACGCTCACCGAGCCGACGCCGCGCACGTTCTCCAGCCGCTTCTGCAGCACCTGCGTGCCCCAGGTGGTGAGGTCCTGCGCCGTCACCGCGTCCTGGGTCGCCAGCAGCGCGACGTTGAAGACCGGCTGGCTGGCCGGGTCGAAGCGGAAGATGCGCGGTTCCTTGACCTCGTCGCGCAGTTGCGGGCGCATCAGCGCCACCTTCTCGCGCACGTCCTCGGCGGCGCGGCGGCCGTCGATGTCGAGGTTGAACTCGACGATGACCAGCGTCGTGCCTTCGTACGAGCGCGAGTACAGCGAACTGATGCCGGCCACCGTGTTGACGGCTTCCTCGATCTTCTTCGTCACCTCGGCCTCGACGATCTCGGGGCTGGCGCCCGGATAGTCCATCGCCACCACGACGGTGGGCACGTCGATGTTGGGGAACTGGTCCACCGACAGCCGCTGCCAGCTGAACAGGCCCAGCACCACGAAGGCCAGCATGACCATCACGGCCAGCACCGGGTTGTGGATCGAGACGCGCGTGAACCACATGGCGATCGCGACCGCCTCAGCGCGCCGCTGCTGCCGACGCCGCGGCCGCCGGCACGGCAAGGGGCGCCGCCGGCAACTGCAGCCGGGTGCCGTCGCGCAGCGCGCCGACGGTGCCGCGCAGCACCGTGGCGCCGGCGGCCAGGCCGGCGCTGACCTCGACCGCACTCTCGGGCCGGCCGTCGACGAGCACGTCGCCGCGTGCTCCCAGCGTCACCCGGCGCTGCCGGGCCTGGCCGTCTTCGACCGCCAGCACGTACGGCCGGGCCTGGTCGAAACGCAGCGCCGAGCTCGGCACCACCAGCGCCGTCTTGCGTTGCAGCTCGATGCTGGCGTGGGCGAACAGGCCCTGGCGCAGCCCGGGTGCCGGCACCAGCTCCAGGTACGCCATCACCGAGCGCGTGCCGGCCGCTGCGCCGGGATTGATGCGCACCACGCGCGCCGCCACCGGCTCGGCCAGGCCGTCGATCGACACGCGCGCCGCCTGGCCGACGCGCAGCGCGACCACGTCCTCGGGCGCCACCGCGGCCTCGAGCTCGATACGCGACAGGTCGACGATCTCGACCAGCCGGGCGTCGAGCGCCGCGCGCTCGCCCGGCTGCACGAAACGCTGCGACACCAGGCCGCCGATGGGGGCGCGGATCTCGGTGTCGCGTAGAGCCTTGCGGGCCAGTTCGGCGCCGGCACGCGCCGCCTGCAGCGACGCCGCGGCGCCGGCGGCGCTGCTGCTGGAGGTGTCCAGCGCGTTGCGCGAAATGAAACCCTGGTCGACGAGCGCGCGGTTGTTGGCCAGCGTGCGCTCGGCGATGTCGAGCTGTGCCTGTGCGGCCCGTGCCTGGTCCTCGGCCTGGCGCAGCCGCCACTGGAATTCGGTGGCGTCGAGCTGGCCGATCAGCTGACCGGCCGTCACGCGGTCGCCTTCGCGCACCGTCAGTGTCTTCAGCTCGGCCGCCACGCGGGCCTTGACGACGGCGCTGTGCACCGCCTTCAGGCTGCCGGTGATGTCGAGTCGGCGCACCAGTTCGGCGTGTTCGGCGCGCGCCACGTCGCCGGCTGCGAGTTCGATGGTCTGCGCGGCAGGCGCCGCGGCCGGTGGCGCGGGCCGCAGCACGGGCAGCAGCCGCAGCGCCAGTGCGGCCAGCAGCGCCACCAGCACCAGGCCGACGACCCAGGCCTTGCGGCGGCTCATCCGAGCGGCTCCGCGCGCACTTCCAGGCCGCGCAGCACGAGGTCTAGGTGGGTCTGCAGCATCACGCTGGCGTCGAGTTCGATGCCACCGTGCACCGGGCAGGCGCCAAAGGAATGGCGGTGCACGGCCATGAAGATCAGCGGCGCCATCAGCGCATGGGCCACCTCGTGCACCGGCAGCGGGCGGAATTCGCCGCGTTCGATGCCGCGCTGCACGGCACTGCTGAGCAGGCGGTCGGCGGGGACGATGACCTCGTCGGTGTAGAACTGCGCCAGCTCGGGGAAGTTGCGCACCTCGGCCAGCATGATCTTGTGGATGCCGGCGGCCGGGGTGTCGCCGATGCGCTGCCACCAGGTCAGCAGCAGCCTGGCCAGCAGGGCCGAGGTGCTGCCTTCGAACTGGCCGGCCAGTTCCTTGCCCTCGGCAATCAGGCTGCCCAGGTTGTGCCGCACCACCGCCTTGAACAGCTCTTCCTTGCTCGGGTAGTACAGGTAGAGCGTGCCCTTGGAGACACCGGCCCGCCGGGCCACCTCTTCGGCGCGCGTGGCGGTGTAACCCTTCTCGACGAACAGGGCCAGTGCAGCGTCCAGCAGTTCCTGTGGGCGGGATTCCTTGCGGCGTTGGCGCGGGCCGGTGTCGCCTGGTTCGGCGGAGAGGGACATTTTTTAATGACTGACCAGTCAGTAATCTTATGTCACGCTGCCGAGCCGGTCAATCAGCGGCCGCCGTGCCCACTTGCGCACGGGTGGCCGCGATGTGCGCCGCTATGATCCGCCGCTTCGCCCCGCGCCGGAGCCGACCCTTTGGACCCCATCCTGCTGCTCAAGGCCGCCATCATGGGCGTGGTCGAGGGGCTGACCGAGTTCCTGCCGATCTCGTCCACCGGGCACCTGATCCTGGCCGCGTCCTTGCTGGACTTCACCGGACCCATGGTCAAGGTGTTCGACATCGCGATCCAGACCGGCGCCATGTTCGCCGTCGTCTGGGAATACCGCGACCGGCTGCGCCGCACGGTGACGGGCCTCGGGCGCGACCCGGTGGCACAGCGTTTCGCGCGCAACGTCATGATCGCCTTCGCGCCGGCGGTGGTGTTCGGGCTGGCGCTGGGCGCGACGATCAAGGCGCACCTGTTCAACCCGGTGGCGGTGGCGGTGGCGCTGGTGGTCGGCGGCGTCGTGATCCTGTGGGTGGAACGCCGGCACCACCGCGCCTTCGGCGAGCGCGACCTCGAAGGACAGCGCCACGCGCGCGTCGAAACCGTCGACGACATGACGGCGCTGGACGCGCTGAAGGTCGGCCTGCTGCAGTGCCTGGCGCTGGTGCCCGGCACCAGCCGTTCGGGCGCCACCATCATCGGCGCCATGGTGCTGGGCTTTTCACGCAAATGCGCCACCGAGTTCAGCTTCTACCTCGGCATCCCGACGCTGATGGGTGCCGGCGCCTATTCGGTGTGGAAGGAGCGCGCGGCGCTGAACGCGGCCGACCTGCCGCTGTTCGCGGTCGGACTGGCGCTGTCCTTCGTCAGCGCGCTGCTGTGCATACGCTGGCTCATACGCTACGTGTCGACGCACGACTTCGTGGCCTTCGCCTGGTACCGCATCGTCTTCGGCGCCGTCGTGCTGGTCACGGCGTATTCGGGCCTGCTGGAGTGGAGGCACTGAACAGCAGGTCCCAGACGCCGTGGCCGAGCTTCAGGCCGCGTTGTTCGAACTTGGTCAGCGGCCGCCAGGTCGGCCGCGGCGCGTAGCCGGCCGCGGTGTTGGCCAGGCCGGGCGCGGCCGACAGCACGTCCAGCATCTGTTCGGCATAGGGCTGCCAGTCGGTGGCGCAGTGCAGGTAGCCGCCGGGGGCCAGCCGCGACACGACGAGGGCGACGAAGGCGGGCTGCACGAGCCGGCGCTTGTGGTGCTTCTTCTTGTGCCAGGGGTCCGGAAACCAGAGGTGCACGCCGGCCAGCGACTGTGGCGGGATCATGCGCTCGAGCACCGGCACGGCGTCGTGCTGCACGATGCGCAGGTTGATCAGGCCCAGTTCGCCGATGCGCTTGAGCAGCGCGCCGACGCCGGGTGCGTGCACCTCGATGCCGATGAAGTCGGTGCCCGGCATCGCCGCGGCGACCTGTGCCGTGGCGTCACCCATGCCGAAGCCGATCTCCAGCACGCGCGGCGCGCTGCGGCCGAAGGTGGCGTCCAGGTCCAGCGGCTGCGGCACGAAGGGCAACACGTAGCGCGGCCCGAGTTCCTTCATCGCCCGCTCCTGCCCGGGCCCCATGCGGCCGGCACGCAGCACGTAGCTGCGGATGGCGGCGCGGGGCGGGCTCGGCGGCGGCGGCGGGGAGTCGTGCATCGGTCGCGGATTGTGCAGTGCGCCAAACCTTGATCCACGTCGGGTCGCGCCGAGATGCCGTCCCTAGAATTCCGGCCGAGGTCCGCAGCACTCCGAAGTCGGGCTGCCCTTCAGCGTCTCGACAGGAGATCCCCCCGTGGTGCGAAGCGAACTCGAACAACGTCACCGGGTGGACTCCGACCAGGCCGCCGAGCTCG
>CAYJOA010000109.1:11747-14986 GCA_964371495.1 uncultured Rubrivivax sp. | reverse complement strand
GGGGCGACGCAGGTCTCCTGCTCGGGCTTCGGGCAGGTCATGATCGACCACATGTAACCCTGTTCCAGGCCTTCCCAGGCCGTCCCAAGAAGAACCCCAGATCGTTGATTCGACTGGGGTTTTTCGTTTCTGTGGTCCCGGTACTTCCCGGCAGGTGCCTTGACTGCCGACCGAAACGGGGCCAAGAATGGGGCCATCATGGGGCCATGGCTTCAGCCGGGTGACGAAAAATGAGGCACACCAACTACCTGCTCAAGCCGGTCGCCATCGACAACGCGAAGCCGCGCGACAAGGCGTATTCGTTGACCGATGGCGGGCGCCTTCTGCTCGAAGTCCTTCCCTCCGGAACCAAGACCTGGCGTTTCAGGTAGCACCTGAACGGCAAGCGCGAGAAGGTCACGATCGGTGCCTACCCGGCCTACACGATCAAGCAGGCGCGCGACCGGCACGAGGAGTTGCGCGCCCTCGTCGAGCGAGGCGAGAGCCCGGCCAAGTCCAAGCAGGTGACGGTGGCCGCCCGCAAGGTGGCCGAGTCACGCGACTTGACCGTCCGCCTCTTCGCGCGCCGCTGGATCGACGAGACGCTGTTCTATCGATCGCCCGCCTACGTCGCGCAGATCGTGCGCTGGCTCGACGCCTACATCGACCCGGCGATCGGTGACATGCAGCTCGCCGACGTGCAGCCCGGCGACGTGCTGGCGATCATCAAGGCGCGCGCCGACACGCCGGTGACCGCCGAGCGCATCCGCGTCATCGTGCAGCAGTTCTACAACCACGCGATCCGCAACCTGCTGGTGACGACGAACCCGGCGCAGCCGCTGCGCGGTGCGATCGCCCGCGCCCCGGTCCAGCATCACAGGCACCTGAGCGAGACTTCAGAGCATGGAGACGACCGTGGCCAGCCAAGACACCCCCGACACCACCCGCGACGCCCGGCTCGAAGTCCGCGTGTCCGCGGCGCAGAAAAGCCTGTTCCAGCACGCGGCGGCGCTGTCCGGCCGCACGTTGAGCGAGTTCTTGGTCACCAGCGCACAGGACGCAGAGCGCCGGGTGATCGCCGAGCACGAGTCGATCCGGCTGTCGCCCGACGAGCAGTTGGCCTTCGTGCAAGCCTTGCTGCAACCGCCAGAGCCGAACGCGCGCCTGAAGCGCGCGGCCAAGGCAGTCGAGCGATGAGTTTTCGATCAGTGTCATCGGCAATCGGCCCAATCCAATCTAGACACGGGCACTTGCATGTTCCGCGCGGGAATCGACCGCAGTTGTTGCATACGGGTCCATGTTCGCCTCGCTTTCGTATGCAAAACAGATCACATTGACCATGAATTCGCATATGCTTCGGCATGGCTGCCCTGGACGCCTTCATCGACGACCGCCTTGCCGCAGGCCGGGGCTGGTTCAGTCGCGACGAAGCGGTCGCGTCTGGCATCGCCCTGAGTACCCTGTCACCGGCACTGACGCGTGCCGTCGCCAAGGGCAAGCTGGCCAGTCCAAGGCACGGCTTCTACCTCATCGTGAGGCCCGAACACAGGGCGGCAGGTGCCGCCGACCCGGCAGAGTGGATCGACCCACTGATGAAGCATCAGGGCCTGGGCTACCGGGTGTCGCTGCTGCGTGCGGCGGCCCACCACGGCTCGTCGCACCAAGCGGCCATGATCTTCCAGGTGGTGGCGCCCCGCCAGCTGCGCGATCTGACGCTGGGCGCGCATCGCCTGCAGTTCATCTACCAAGAGCCGGCGGCATTTGCCGCGTGCAACGAAGCCTCGCTCGTCGGGACCATCAAGACGCCCGCCGGCTTCGCCGTCGTGGCAGGCGTCGAGCTGACCTTGCTCGACTGCGTGCGCTATATGCATCGGGCCGGCGGCCTTGGCAGCGTGGCACAGATCGCCAAAGACCTTGGCGCGCTCGCCGATGCGCGCCGGCTGGCACGGGCTGCAGCGCACTACGAAGGCGCCGCGGTGCGGCGCCTGGGCTACCTGCTTGATCAGGCGGGGCACCACAAGCAAGCGAAGGCGTTGCGCATGTACGCTGAAACCGCGAGGCACTTCGCGCCCCTTGACCCCGGCGTCAAACCGATCGTGGCCGCACTGGCGGAGGTTCCGGAGCGCGACGCCACATGGAAGCTGCTCATCAATGAAGTCGTCGAGGTGGACGCTTGATCCCCCAGGCCTACATCCAGGCCTGGCGGGAGCACGCCCCGTGGCCGAACCTGGCGCAAGTCGAGCAGGACCTGATCATCTGCCGCGCGCTCTGCGATTTGTTCAATGCCCCAGCGCTCGCCGGCAAAATCGCCTTCCGGGGTGGCACGGCCATCCACAAGCTGCTGTTCAAGCAGCCGCTGCGCTACTCCGAAGACATCGACCTGGTGCAGACACAGGCAGAGCCCATCGGCGCCACGGTCGACGCCATTCGCGATGCGCTCTCTTGGTTGGGCAAGTGTCAGCGCGAGCAAGCCGGGCATTCGATGCACCTCGTCTTCCGCTTCGCGCCCGAGTCGGCGCCGCAGACAGGCCGGCCGGTGCACCGCACGACCTGGAGGTCGTGCCGCGATCACGGCTTGCCCGCATCGACCTGCTGACCGGGGCGGCCATTCAAGACGTGTTCCGGCACCTTGCCAACGACCTGGCCCGCACCGAAGCCATCGCCGTGGAAGCAGCAGCGGCGTTCGAGCAGGGCCGCAAAGTGCTGGTGCTGACTGAGCGCACCGAACACCTCGAGGCCATCCGCCAGGCCCTGATTGCACAGGCACCGGCGCCGTTCGTGTTGCACGGGCGGATGTCGAAGAAGCAGCGCGCCGCCCTCATCGCCGAGTTGGACACGCTGCCACCCGAGGCACCGCGCATCCTGCTGGCCACCGGAAGACTGGTCGGTGAAGGATTCGACCACCCGCCGCTGGACACCCTGGTGCTGGCCATGCCGGTGTCCTGGAAGGGCACCTTGCAGCAGTACGCGGGCCGACTGCACCGGGAGCACGCCAGCAAAGCCGATGTGCGGATCATCGACTTCGTCGATACCGGCCACCCGGCGCTGCTGCGGATGTGGGAGAAGCGCCAGCGCGGCTATCGCGCGATGGGCTATCGAGTCGGGGTTGATGCGAGCGAGGGACAGGCCTCGATGGAGGACGTTGAGGTGCCCGGTCTCGTACCATTTGAGCAACTCTTTGCCGGACAAGAGGCGGCTGCGGGCGCGGCCAACGGTTTGGGGCCATGAACAGGGCCATCTGCTAAGGGCGTGTCAACGCA
>CAYJOA010000109.1:0-11647 GCA_964371495.1 uncultured Rubrivivax sp. | reverse complement strand
TACGGTTCATGGACTCAGTGCAACTCTCGGCCGTTTTCTCCGCCCTCGCCGACTCGACGCGCAGGGCGATCCTCGCGCGGCTGTCGGAGGGCGAGGCTCCGGTGAAGGAGTTGGCAGCACCCTTCGACCTGTCCGGCCCGGCCATCACCAAGCACCTCCACGTGCTCGAACGCGCCGGGCTCATCTCGCGTGGCCGTGAAGGTCAGATGCGGCCGTGTCGACTCGAGCCTGATGCCCTTGCACCGGCCGCCGATTGGATCGATCAGCACCGTGCCCTGTGGGAGGAGCGGCTCGACCGCCTCGACTCGTACCTGAAGAGCGTCACGGCGACTTCCCCTTCGAACGCCGCCGGCACGTCGCCGCGAAGGAAGCCGACGCCCAAGACACAAGGAGAACGCAGTGGCCGCAAGAAGTAGCTCGAGCGAGATCCGGCTCATACGTGTCTACGACGCGCCGGTGCAGGCGGTCTGGGATGCCTGGACCCTGCCCGAGCAGGTCGCGAAGTGGTGGGGGCCGCGCGGCTTCACGCTGACCACCCACAGCAAGGACCTGCGCGCTGGCGGCCACTGGCGCTACACGATGCACGGCCCGGACGGCGTGGACTATCCGAACGTTGCGACGTACCACGTCGTCGAGCCGCACAAAACGCTCGTTTACGACCACGGGGCCACCGACGATCGTCCTGCGCTCTTCCACGTCACCGCCACGTTCAGCGAAGCGAACGGCCGCACGACGATGGAGCTGGTCTTTACGCTGTCGTCGCCCGAGGCCGCCGCCGAAATCGCGAAGCACATCAAGCAAGCCGGCGGCAACGCGACCTGGGATCGGCTCGCGGAGCACCTCGAAGAGGTCTCGACAGGCCGACGGCGATTCGTCATCAACCGCGCGCTGGACGCCCCGATCGCACGCGTCTTCGAGATGTGGGCCAACCCGGTGCACCTGGCGAAGTGGCTCCCGCCGCCGGGAACCACGATGCGCTTTCTCCGTTCGGAAATCGTGGTGGGCAAGAGCACGCTCTTCGTCATCGCGGGCAAGCACGGCACGATGTTTGTGCGGGCCGAGTACCTGGCGATCGATCCGCCCCGGCGCATCGTCTACACGCAGCAGTTTGTCGACGAGCGCGGGCAACTCGCGCGTGCTCCGGGCGCCGAGACCTGGCCGGCGACGCTGCTGACCACGGTGTCGTTGACGGCAGAGACGCCCGAGCGAACGCGCGTGACGGTGAACAGCGAGCCCTGGGGCGAGGTGGGCGAGGTGACGAGCGCGGAGGTCGAGGCCTTCGTCCGTGAGCGTGCGGGCATGACGCTCGGGTGGACGAGCTCGTTCGATGCGCTCGAGGCGCTCGTGCAGTAGTCGCCTGGCGTGCCGAAGCGCCGCCCACCCCACGCCGCCGGGGCGCCTTTGGCCGGCGGCAAACCCTGCTTGCGCCGTCAGCCGCGCCGGGCCGCTTCGATCACGGCGATATCGATCTTCGTCATCTCCATCATCGCGTCGAAGGCTCGCTTGGCCGCCGCGGGGTCGGGGTCGGCGATCGCGGCAATGAGGGCACGCGGTGTGATCTGCCACGACAGCCCCCACTTGTCCTTGCACCATCCGCAGGCGCTGGCCTGGCCGCCATGGCCGATGATCGCGTGCCACAGGCGGTCGGTTTCCGCCTGGTCATCGGTGGCCACCTGGAACGAAAACGCCTCGCTGTGCTTGAACGCCGGCCCGCCGTTGAGACCGAGGCACGGGATGCCCATCACCGTGAACTCGACGGTCAGGACGTCGCCCTGCTTGCCCGAGGGAAAGTCCCCGGGCGCGCGATGTATCGCGCCCACTTCGCTGTCGGGAAACGTCTTCGCGTAGAACTGCGCGGCCTCGACGGCACCGCCGTCGAACCACAGGCAGACCGTGTTCTTGCTGGTCATGGGTGCCCGCCAGGTTGATTCAGCTCAAGGGGATCGGCGCACCGTTGACGGCCCAGCTCACGCCAAAGCGATCGGTCAACATGCCGAAGGTCTCCGCCCAGAACGCCGGCGCCAGCGGCATCGTCACCTGCCCGCCCTGCGACAGCGCATGGAAGGCGCTGTTCGCCTCGTCGACGCTGTCGTACTGCAGCGCGAGCATCACACCCTGGATGCCATCGTGCTGCATGCCGGGTGGCGTGTCACCGGCGAACAGCATCGCGCCACCGGGCAGCAGCAGGCAGGCGTGCATGATGCCGTCGCCGCTGGGTACGCCGGCCTCGCCACAGCCTTCGGTGGGCGCGGCGGATGTGGCGGAGGGGGGCATGTCGGCGTAGCTCATCATGGTTTCGATCTTCGCGCCGAGGGCTCGTTCGTAGAATCCGAAGGCCTCGCGGGTGTTGCCGTCGAAGCTGAGGTAGGGCGTCAGGGTGGTGGTCATTCGAAGGGCTCCTTCAATGTGGCTGGACTCACTGGGCCAGTCACTTGACGACGATCGAGCGCGGCGGGAATC
Organism: uncultured Rubrivivax sp.; assembly: GCA_964371495.1. Lineage (GTDB taxonomy): Bacteria > Pseudomonadota > Gammaproteobacteria > Burkholderiales > Burkholderiaceae_C > Rubrivivax. The sequence goes on along the minus strand of CAYJOA010000109.1, from coordinate 9,187 downwards.
GACATCCAGTGGCAACATCCAACGACATCAATGCGCGAGGCCGCGCGCACGCGCCAGCAGCAACTCTCGCTCACGCTCGTTCTGTGTCAGCTCGGCGGCATTTTGCAGCGCCTCGCGCGCCTCGCCCACGCGCCCGAGCTTGTCGAGCAGATCGGCCCGCACGGCGTGCATCAGGTGGTAGCGCTGCAGGGTCGGCTCCTGCGCCAGTTCATCGACCAGTGGCAGCGCCGCGGCGGCGCCGAAGGCCATGCCGACGGCGACCGCGCGATTGAGCGCGACCACCGGCGAGGGCAGGCGCAGCGCCAGCGCGTCGTACTGCGCAACGATCTGCTCCCAGTCCGTCTCCGCCGCGGTGCGCGCGCGCGCGTGACAGGCCGCAATGGCGGCCTGCAGCGCGTAGGGGCCGGGCTCGGCGCCGAGCGCATCGGCGATCGCGTGGGCCCGTGCTAGTGCCGCCAGCCCGCGACCGATGAGCACACGATCCCAGCGGCCCCGGTCCTGATCCAGCAGCAGGATCGGCCGCCCGGCCGCGTCGGTACGGGCGCGCAGGCGCGAAGCCTGGATCTCCATCAGCGCCACCAGGCCCTGCACTTCGGCTTCGTCCGGCGCCAACGCGGCCAGCACACGGCCCAGCCGCAGGGCCTCTTCGCACAGCGCGGGGCGCATCCAGTCCGCGCCGGCCGTGGCCGCGTAGCCCTCGTTGAAGATCAGGTAGATCACCTCCAGCACGGCCGCCATGCGCTCGTGCAGCGCATCGCCTTGCGGCACCTCGAAGGGCACACGCGCCGCCGTCAGCGTTCGCTTGGCGCGCACGATGCGCTGGGCGATCGTCGGCTCGGGCACGAGGAACGCACGCGCGATCTCGGTGGTGGTGAGACCGCCCAGCAAACGCAGGGTCAGCGCGACCTGGGCCTCCTGGGAAAGCACCGGGTGGCAGGCGGTGAACACCAGCCGCAGCAGGTCGTCGCCGATGCGGTCGCGTTCGTCCAGCGCGTCGCTGAAGTCGGGCACGACATGGTCGCCGCGCGCGTCGGCGTCGGCGCCCAGTTCTTCCTGCTTGCGCAGGTGCAGCGCCTCCTGGCGCAGCCGGTCGAGGGCGCGGTTCTTGGCGGTGGCCATCAACCAGGCTGCCGGTTTGTCCGGGATGCCGTCGCGCGGCCAGTGCTCGAGTGCGGCCACCAGGGCGTCCTGCGCCAGTTCCTCGGCCAGGCCGACATCGCGCACCATGCGGGCCAGCGCGCCGATGATCTTCGCCGCCTCGATGCGCCAGACGGCGTCGATCGTCGCGTGCAGGTCACGTGCCATGCGTCGCGAGACTACCTGCGTCGGGCTTCGACCTCGGCGCGCAGGCGGTCCTCCTGCTCGCGCAGCTCGGGCGTGAAGGCGTCGCCGAAGTCGTCGGCCTCGAAGACGGGGCGGATCTCGACCTCGCAGTCGTCGGCGTGCGGGTTCGGGCAGCGTCGCGCCCACTCGATGGCTTCGTCCATCGAGCGCACCTGCCAGAGCCAGAACCCGGCCACCAGCTCCTTGGTCTCGGCAAAGGGCCCGTCGACGATGCTGCGCTGGCTGCCCGAATAGCGCACGCGCACGCCTTTGCGGCTGGGGTGCAGGCCCTCGCCGGCCAGCATCACGCCGGCCTTGACCAGTTCCTCGTTGAAGCGGCCCATCGCGGCGAGCAGCTCGCCGTCGGGCATGGCGCCGGCTTCGGAAGCCTGCGACGCCTTGACCATGACCATGACACGCATGAACAGATCTCCTTGAAGTTGGACGCGGCCTGGCCGGAGGCCTTGAAGCCGATGACCCGTGCCTGCTTCACCACGACGATCGACGGCGGCGAGAATCGACATCCCGGCGCAGAATGCCCGGCAACGTTCAGCGGGAGCCTCGACTGTGCATTACCTTCTGTTGGTGTACGTGGACGACAAGCTGCTGGGCGAGCTGCCGCCAGGGGCGTTCGACGCCGAGATGAAGCAGTGCCTGCAGCACGCCGACGAGATGCAAGGCGACGGCAAGCTCGTCTCCTTCCAGCAGCTCGAGGCGCCGGCGACGGCTCGCTCCGTTCGGGTGCGGGCTGGCAGGACCAGCGTGCTGGACGGCCCGTTTGCGGAGACCAAGGAAGTGCTCGCCGGCTTCAATCTGGTCGAGGCCGGCTCGATCGAGGAAGCGGTGCGTTTGGCCCAGGAGTTCCCGTGGGTGCGTTATGGCTGCATCGAGGTGCGGCCCGTGCGCGACGTGCAGGTCGTTCGAAGGCGCGTTGGCGCCTAGACTTTGCGGCGGCTGGGAGGGTCCCAACTCGACCAGGCCTCACCGGACCGTCTCTTGCGGCCGGCGGTGCCGCAGGTCCCGGAGTGGACCGGGGGCCTGGCCTCGCGGACCGCGCCCCCCGGCCGACTAGAACGACGTCCAGTCGTCGCTGCCGGTCCTGGCTTGCGCCGCGGCGGCGGCCTGGGGCTTCGCAGCGCCGGTCTTCGCCTTGGCGCCGAAGGCCGGCCGCGTCACGTTCTTGGCGCGGTCGGCGCCACGCCGCTCGGTGCTGTGTTGGGCCGCCGTCGCCGGCGCCCGGTTGGCTTTCTCGCCTTGCGTGGGCTTGAACACGGCCACCGCCGCGACCAGCTGCACGGCCTGGCCTTTCAGGCTTTCGGCGGCAGCGGCGCTTTGCTCGACGAGCGCGGCGTTCTGCTGCGTCGCCTGGTCCATCTGGCTCACCGCCTGGCCGATTTGCGCCACGCCCGAGCTCTGCTCGGAGGACGCGGCGCTGATCTCGCCCATGATGTCGGTCACGCGGTGGATGCTGGCGACGATCTCGGCCATCGTCGCGCCGGCCTGGTCGACCAGCGCGGTGCCCTGCCCGACGCGGTCGACGCTGGCCGCGATCAGGCCCTTGATCTCCTTGGCGGCGTCGGCCGAACGGCCCGCGAGGCTGCGCACTTCGGAGGCCACGACCGCGAAACCGCGGCCCTGCTCGCCGGCGCGCGCGGCTTCCACCGCGGCGTTCAAGGCCAGGATGTTGGTCTGGAAGGCGATGCTGTCGATGACGCCGATGATGTCGGCGATCTTCTTGGAGCTGTCGTTGATGTCCTTCATGGTGTCGACGACCTGGCCGACGACCTCGCCACCCTTCACGGCCACGGCCGAGGCACCGAGCGCCAGCTGATTGGCCTGCTTGGCGTTGTCGGCGTTCTGCTTGACGGTGGAGCTGAGCTGCTCCATCGACGCGGCCGTCTCCTCCAGGCTGCTGGCGGTTTGTTCGGTGCGTGCGCTGAGGTCGTTGTTGCCCATCGCGATTTCGCTGCTGGCCGAATGCACGCCCGCGACCTGCTCGCCCACGTCGTCCACCAGCGACTGCAGGTTGAGCGCGGTCTGGTTCACCGCGCGCAGCAGCATGCCGATCTCGTCGACCCGGTTCAGGGTCACGTTGCGTTCAGGGTTGCCCGCGGCGGCGTTCTTGGCAACCCGAACGACGGTCGCCAGCGGCGAAGAAATCTGCGTTTCGAGCCAGACGTTGCAGAGCAGCGCCGCCAAGGCGGCCGCGCCGGCGACGATGCCCAGCGTGCCTGCGCCGAGCCCGGCCGCCGCGCAAATGCCCACGACGATGGCGACACCGGCCAGCGAGCTGCTGCGGATGCGCCACTTGACGGGCAGGGTCTGCAGCAGGGACGACCAGCCCATGATGCCGGTGCGCACGAGCACGCCCTTGTGCAGCGCGCGAGCGCCGGCCTTGCCTTCGCGCAGGTCGCGGTACAGCGTCTCGGCGCTGTCGATTTCAGCGCGCGTGGGCTTGGTGCGCACCGACAGGTAGCCCACCAGCTGCTTGTTGCGATGCACCGGGGCGGCATTGGCGCGCACCCAGTAGTGCTCGCCGCTCTTGCGCCGGTTCTTCACCACCGCCGACCAGGACTCACCGCCCTTCAGGGTCTTCCACATGTCGGCGAAGGCCTCCGCGGGCATGTCCGGGTGGCGCACGATGTTGTGCGGCTGGCCCAGGATCTCTTCGCGCGCGTAGCCGCTGACAGCCACGAACGCGGCGTTGGCATACGTGACGTGGCTGTGCGTGTCGGTGACCGACATCAGCGTTGCATCGTCCGGAAAGTCGAACTCGGTCTGGGTCACGGGCTGGTTGTTGCGCATGCGGGTTACCGTTTGGTGTTGTTGGTTCGTCCGTGCCGAAGGACGCCGACACGGCACAAGGACGCGGCCTTGCAGCGTGATCCAGTATCGGCCGCCGGGGCCCGGGTCTTGAGCGGAAGTGCCGAAGATAGGCGGTTCTGTTCAGCCGAACACGAACTGCCAGGCGCGCAGGACTGCCCGCGGGTCGGTGACGGCGACGAAGGCGATGCCCGCCAACGCGCCGGCCAGGTGCGCGTCGTGGTTGACCCGTCCCCGGGCTTGTCGCGCTGCGTAGTAGCTGTAGGCCAGGTAGGCCACCGCAAACAGCGGCGCCGGGATCGGCACGGGTATCGGCAGGATGAAGATCGACGCCTTCGGCGTGTAGACGATCGACGCGAACAGCACCGCCAGGATGGCGCCCGAGGCGCCCAGACAGCGGTAGCCGGGATCGCCCCGGTGCTTGAAGTAGGTTCCCAGGCCGCTGGCCAGCAGGCCGAAGGCATAAAGGGCAAGGAAGCGTGGACTGCCGATCGCCCGTTCCAGCGGGAACGCGAAGGCCCAGAAGGTGAAGCCGTTGAAGAACAGGTGGGCCAGGTCGGCGTGCAGGAACGCGCTCGTGATCGGCGTGGCGTATTCACGCCTCGACAAGAGCCAGTAGGGCCGGAACAGGTTGCGTTCGACCATCGCCGGCGCGGCGTACAAGCCGATCAGGCTCGCCAGCACGATGGCCGTGAGCAGCAGTGCCGCGGCCGGGGTCTCGGTGACCAGTGCCATCACGGGCGGCGGGCGCCGTGCGCCATCAGGCTTGCCAGACGGCGTAGCCGCTTTGCCGCAGGCCGATCGCCAGTTCGACCTCCATCTCGCGCGCGGCCTCGTAGGGCATGGGGTTGTAGACCTCGAACAACTCGGGCATCAGGCGCAGCCCGTAGCGCAGCACGTAGCGGTTGGCCTGCACGCCGGCCATGTGGCGGTCGAAGCGCAGGTCGGGGTCCAGTCCGGTCATGCCGACGTAGACGAAGGGCTTGCCGTGCTGGTAGTCGGGATTGGCCTTGCGGAAGCCGGGCTCGTTCCAGACCTCGTCGGACAGTTGCACGACGTAGACATGATGGTGGTGGCGGCTGCGCCGGGCACGGGGCATGGCGGTCGGATTGGCTCGAAGTCCGGTGTAGGCATTGTCCGACCTCGTCGTCTCGCGCGGGCCGACCGACTCGGCGCAGCCGATGGTGCAGACTCGTGTCCTCGCAGGCGCCGACACCGTCCGGACCGGCCTGATCGAACCCTCGTGACGCGCCGGCAAGCTGCCCCTTTCCATTCATCATGCCCCTCTGGCCCTCGATCGGATGGTACGCCGCAGCGCTCTTGACGAGCGCTGCGGTGCACGCTGCGCCGGCCAAGACGCCGGGCCCGCGCCCAGCCCAGCCATCGCCCGCTGCGCGCGCAGCCGCAGCGCCGCCGGCCGACCTAGCCCCCGGGCAGCTCGAAGCCGCGAGCCGGGTGCTGACCGGCGCCATGTCCTGCGAGTTCAGCCAGACGGTCCAGCTCAGGCCGATCGACGGCCAGCGCGGACACTTCAGGCTCGTCTTCAAGAAGACCAGCTACACCCTGGTGCCGCAGGAAACCACCACCGGGGCGGTGCGCCTGGAAGACCGCAAGGCCGGCGTCGTCTGGCTGCAGATCGCCACCAAGTCGATGCTGCTGAACGCCAAGACCGGCAATCGCATGGTCGACAACTGCCTGCACGACGAACAGCGCCATGCCGTAGCCCCCGCCGGCAGCGCGCTTGGCATCGAAGCCCCGCTCGTCGGCACCGACGGCGACCCGGGCCCGCCAGTCGTCGCGTCTGCGCAGCTGCCGACCGATGCGCTGATCCCACGCCAGGTGCTGTTCGGCGATCCGCCAATGGCCGGCGGCAGCGTCAGCCCCGACGGCCAGTGGCTCGCCTGGCTGGCGCCCAGGGAGGGTGTGGTGAATGTCTGGGTCGCTCCCGTCACGGCGCCGGAGCGCTCGCGCGCGCTCACCGACGAGCGCCAGCGCGGCATCGGCAGCTTCCGGTTCGCGCGTGACGGCAGGCATCTGCTGTATGCGCAGGACGAAAGCGGCGACGAGAACTTCCAGATCCACGCCGTCGACCTGGCCGGCGGCGCGGCCCGGGCCCTCAGCCCCCGGGGTTCGCACGCCGCCATCGCCGGCCTGTCGGACGCCTACGCCGGCGAAGTGCTGCTGTCGGTCAACGACCGCGACCCGCGTCGATTCGACCTCGTGCGGGTGGACCTGGCGAGCGGCAAGAGCACGCGTGTTCCCGACAACGAAGGGTCCGCAGACACCGTGCCCGCCACCGGCAGGCTCGTGCACCCGGTCTCGGGCCTGTTGCAGGCGCAGGCGTCGAACGACCTGAGCCGCCGCTGGCTGGTCATCGATCCGGCCATCGCGCCCGACCTGCAGCGGCTCGAGGCGCTGGCCGCCGGCGGCGAATACTCGGTGGCCGCGCGCAGCCGGGACGACAGGACCTGGGTCGTGACGGTGAGGACGCACGACGGCTCGGGACAGACCCATGTCTACGACCGCGCGAGCGGCCAGGCCAGGCTCTGGTACGACAGCCGGCCGGCCCTTGCCGGGCCGCCGCCGGCGCCGACACGCAGGCTGGCGATCGGCGCCCGCGACGGCGTCGTGATGTCCGCCACGCTGACCCTGCCCACGGGCAGCGACGCCGACGGCGACGGCAGGCCCGAGCAGGCCCTGCCCATGGTTCTGCTGGTGCAGGACAGCTCGTCGGCAGGCGAGTACGAGGGTTTCAACGCCACCCCGCAGTGGCTGGCCAATCGCGGTTATGCCGTGCTCGGCGTCGACTTCCGTGCCGCCACCGGGGCGGGCGGCACCGTTGCCGATGCCGGCGATGGCGGCGCGGGGCGCCAGTGGCACGAGGACCTGCTCGACGCCGTCGATTGGGCGGCCGTCAACGGCGTGGCGCGCCGCGACAAGGTGGCCCTGATGGGCGGCAGCGACGGCAGGCATGCAGCCTGGGTTGGCCTGGCGACGACACCGAAGGTCTACGCCTGCGGGGTCGCGGGCGGCAGCCGCGTCGCCAACCCACGAACGCCGCAGACCCGCCGCGGGCCGATCGTGCGCCTGCCGCCCAGCGACGTCGAGCGCATCGAGCGGCCGCTGCTGATCGGCCAGGGTGCCCGGGACCCGCGTGTCGAGCAGGCCGACAGCGCCAGGATCGTCGCCGCGCTGCAGGCGCGGCAGATTCCGGTGAGCTACCTGCTCTACCCCGACGAGGGGCACGGCTTTGCGCGGCCGGCCAACCGCATCTCGTTCCATGCCGTGGTCGAGCAGTTCCTCGCCAGCTGCCTGGGCGGGCGTGCGCAGGCGGTCGGCGACGACTTCAGGGACTCGTCGATCCAGGTGCGGGCCGGCGTCGAACCCGTGCCCGCGGTGCAGGCCGGTGTGCCGCCGCCGCTCGGGCGCTGACACCACCGCGCCGCGGCGGCCGGGTCATCGGAGGGGAATCACCGTGCCGCGGTCCACCGGCACTGCGGTCACGCTGTTCTGTGGCGACCCCTCGATGACCCGTTCGGAGTAGGTCAGGTAGACCAGCGTGTTGCGCCCGGTGTCGACCATGCGCACGATGCGCAGCTTCTTGAACAGGATGGACATGCGTTCGCTGAACACCTCTTCCTGCCGCGGCAAGGGCTGCGCGAAGCTGATCGGCCCCACCTGGCGGCAGGCGATCGACGCCTCGGCGCGGTCCTCGGCCACGCCCAGGGCGCCCTTGATGCCGCCGGTGCGGGCACGCGAGACATAGCAGGTCACCCCGCCGACCCTGGGGTCGTCGTAGGCCTCGACCACGATCTTGTGATCGGGGCCGATGAACTTGAACACGGTGTCGACCTCGCCGATGGCTTGGCCGGCGTGGCTGGCCGCAGTGCACAGGGCCAGCAGCAGCGCGGCGCGGCGCGGGACGAAACGGTGGCGATGGCGCATCGACGACTCGCTCTGATGGACAGGGCCGCATTGTGGACTGCCGCCCGTCACCGACGGCACCTGGACCGGGCCGGCGCGGCGCTGTTGTACAACAGGCCCGACGCGACCGAGCGCGCATCGTGACCGGTCGGCCCGCGCCACCACGACACCGTCTGCCACTCCCGCCTGGAAGGCCCGCCATGGATCTGTCCCGTTTTGCCCGCCGCCGCTACACCGCCTGGGCCACGCCGCTGGAACCGCTGCCGCGCTTCAGCGCCGCGCTGGCTGCAAGTTGTCCCGGCGGACGCGGGCCCGAGGTCTGGGTCAAGCGCGACGACCAGCTCGGCCTGTTTCCCGGCGGCAACAAGACGCGCAAGCTGGAGTTCCTGGTCGCCGATGCGCTGGCCCAGGGCGCCGACACCTTGGTCACCTGCGGCGCACCGCAAAGCAACCATTGCCGCATCACGTTGGCTGCCGCAGTGAAGGAAGGCCTGCAGTGCCGCTTCGTCATCGAGGAACGGGTGCCGGACAGCTACGACAGGCACGCCAGCGGCAACAACTTCATGTTCCGGCTGCTGGGCGTGGAAGCGATCACGGTGGTGCCGGCCGGCACCGACATGGCGGCGGCGATGGGCCGGGTGGCCGCCGAACTGGCCGCCGGCGGCCGCAAGGCCTACGTCATCGCCGGCGGCGGGTCCGACGCACTCGGCGGCCTGGGCTACGTGGCCTGCGCGCAGGAACTGCAGCAGCAGTGCTTCGACGCCGGCCTGTCGTTCGACCGCCTGGTCGTCGGCTCCGGCAGCTCGGGCACCCACGGCGGCTTGCTCGCGGGCTTCCTGGGCAACCGCATCGGCACGCCGATCGTCGGCATCGGCGTCAGCCGCGACCCCGTCGACCAGGTGCCGTTGGTGCACAGGGAGGCGCAGGCCGTGGTCGACCTCGTCGGCGCCGGTTTCAGCGTGCCGCGCGAGGCCGTGCAATGCGTGGGCGGCTACTGGCAACCCAAGTACTCGCTGCCCAACGCCGGCATGGTCGAAGCCGTGCAGATGCTGGCACGCACCGAAGGCATCCTGCTCGACCCCGTCTACACCGGCAAGGTGATGGCCGGCCTGATCGG
>CAYJOA010000108.1:14677-15013 GCA_964371495.1 uncultured Rubrivivax sp. | reverse complement strand
TCCTGGGTGGCCACGCCCACCGGGCAGGTGTTGAGGTGGCACTTGCGCATCATGATGCAGCCTTCCACCACCAGCGGCGCGGTGGCGAAGCCGAACTCGTCGGCGCCGAGCAGCGCACCGATGACGACATCGCGGCCGGTCTTCATCTGCCCGTCGGCCTGCACGCGGATGCGGCCGCGCAAGCGGTTCAGCACCAGCGTCTGCTGTGTTTCGGCCAGGCCCAGCTCCCACGGCGTGCCGGCGTGTTTGATGCTGCTCCACGGGCTGGCGCCGGTGCCGCCGTCGTGGCCCGCGATGACCACGTGGTCGGCCGTGCACTTGGCCACGCCGGCGGCG
>CAYJOA010000108.1:0-14667 GCA_964371495.1 uncultured Rubrivivax sp. | reverse complement strand
GGGGCGGGGGGCGCGGGGGTGGCGGGGTTGGCGGGGGGGGGGGCTGTTCCTGGGGGCCCGGGGGGGGGGGGGGGGCCCGACGCCGACTTCGCTGACCAGCTTGACGCTGATGCTGGCCCGCGGGTTGGCGTTCTTCAGGTCGTGGATGAGCTGCGCCAGGTCCTCGATGGAGTAGATGTCGTGGTGCGGCGGCGGGCTGATCAGCCCGACGCCGGGCACCGAATAACGCAGCATGCCGATGTATTCGCTGACCTTGCCGCCGGGCAGCTGGCCGCCTTCACCGGGCTTGGCACCCTGCGCCATCTTGATCTGGATCTGCTCGGCGCTGACCAGGTATTCGGTGGTCACGCCGAAGCGGCCGCTGGCCACCTGCTTGATCTTGCTGCGCAGGCTGTCGCCGGCCTGCAGCACGTAGTCGGCTTCGATGACCTTGGCGCCGATGATGTCGCTGACCTTGGTGCCGGCGCTGACCTTGATGCCCTTGAGTTCGTTGCGGTAACGCGCCGGGTCTTCGCCGCCTTCGCCGGTGTTGCTCTTGCCGCCGATGCGGTTCATCGCGATCGCCAGCGAGGTGTGCGCTTCGGTGCTGATCGAGCCCAGGCTCATGGCGCCGGTGGCGAAGCGCTTGACGATCTCGGCCGCCGGCTCGACCTCCTCGAGCGGGATCGCCCTGGCCGGGTCGACCTTGAATTCGAACAGGCCGCGCAGCGTCATGTGGCGCTTGCTCTGGTCGTTGATGATCTGCGCGTATTCCTTGTAGGTGTCCCACTTGTTGGCACGCGTGCTGTGCTGCAGCTTGGCGATGGCGTCGGGCGTCCACATGTGCTCCTCGCCGCGTACGCGCCAGGCGTATTCACCTCCGGTTTCGAGCAAATGCGCCAGTGTCGGGTCGTTGCCGAAGGCGGCCTGGTGCATGCGCAGTTTTTCCTCGGCCACCTCGAACACGCCGATGCCGCCGACCTGGCTGGCGGTGCCGCGGAAGTACTTGTCGACGAAGCTCTTCTCCAGGCCGATGGCCTCGAACAGCTGCGCGCCGCAGTAGCTCATGTAGGTGCTCACGCCCATCTTGGACATGATCTTGCTCAGGCCCTTGCCGATGGCCTTGATGTAGTTGTAGATGGCCTTGTCGGCGTCGATGGCGCCCGGCAGCGAGCCCTGCAACTCGACCAGCGTCTCCAGCGCCAGGTAAGGGTGCACGGCCTCGGCGCCGTAGCCGGCGAGCACCGCGTAGTGGTGCACCTCGCGCGCCGAGCCGGTCTCGACCACCAGGCCCACGGTGGTGCGCAGGCCCTCGCGCACCAGGTGGTGGTGGATGGCGCTCAGCGCCAGCAAGGCGGGGATCGCGACGTTGTCGCGGTCCATGCGGCGGTCGGTGACGATGATGATGTTGTGCCCGCTCTTGAGCGCATCGACCGCCTCGGCGCACAGCGACGCGAGCTTGGCCTCGACGCCCTCGCGGCCCCAGGCCACGGGGTAGGTGATGTCGAGTTCGTAGCTCCTGAACTTGCCGCCGGTGTGGCGCTCGATCGAACGCAGCCGCGCCATGTCGTCGAAGTCGAGCACCGGCTGCGTCACCTCCAGCCGCATCGGCGGGTTGACGGCGTTGATGTCGAGCAGGTTGGGCTTGGGGCCGATGAAGCTGTTGAGGCTCATCACGATGGCCTCGCGGATGGGGTCGATCGGCGGGTTGGTGACCTGCGCGAAGAGCTGCTTGAAGTAGTTGTACAGCGGCTTGTTCTTGTCCGACAGCACCGCCAGCGGCGAGTCGTTGCCCATCGAGCCGATGCCTTCTTCGCCGTTGGCGGCCATCGGCAGCATCAGGAACTTGAGGTCTTCCTGGGTGTAGCCGAAGGCCTGCTGGCGGTCGAGCAGCGTCTCGGTGAAAGCCGGTGCCGCCTCGTTGGCCGGGATCGCGTCGAGCCGCACGCGCACGTTGTCGATCCACTGCTGGTAGGGGCGGGCGTTGGCGAACTGGTTCTTCAGTTCCTCGTCGTCGACGATGCGGCCCTGCTCGAGGTCGATGAGGAACATCTTGCCCGGCTGCAGGCGCCACTTGCGCACGATGCGGCTTTCGGGGATCGGCAGCACGCCGGTCTCGCTGGCCATCACCACCAGGTCGTCGTCGGTGACGATGTACCTGGCCGGCCGCAGGCCGTTGCGGTCGAGCGTGGCGCCGATCTGCTTGCCGTCGGTGAAGACCATCGCCGCCGGGCCGTCCCAGGGTTCGATCATCGCGGCGTGGTACTCGTAGAAGGCACGCCGCCGCGCGTCCATCAGCTCGTGGTTCTCCCAGGCCTCGGGAATCATCATCATCGCCGCGTGGGCCAGCGGGTAGCCGGCCATCGTCAGCAGTTCCAGCGCGTTGTCGAAGGTCGCGGTGTCGCTCTGGTACTCGAAGCTGATCGGGTACAGCTTCTTCAGGTCGTCGCCGAGCACGGGTGACTTCATCACGCCTTCACGCGCGCGCATCCACTTGAAGTTGCCCTTGACGGTGTTGATTTCGCCGTTGTGCGCCACCATGCGGTAGGGGTGCGCCAGCGGCCATTCGGGGAAGGTGTTGGTCGAGAAACGCTGGTGCACCAGCGCCAGCGCCGACACCGTGCGCGCGTCGGCCAGGTCCTTGTAGTACTGGCCCACCTGGTCGGCCAGCAGCAGGCCCTTGTAGATGACGGTGCGGCAGCTCATGCTGGGGACGTAGTACTCGCGGCTGTGCGTGAGGTTCAGCGCCTGGATCGCGGCCGACGCCGTCTTGCGGATCACGTACAGCTTGCGCTCGAGCGCGTCGGGAACGATGACATCGGGGCCGCGGCCGATGAAGACCTGGCGGATCACCGGCTCCTTGGCGCGCACGGTGGGGCTCATCGGCATCTCGCGGTTCACCGGCACGTCGCGCCAGCCCAGCAGCACCTGGCGTTCGGCCCTGACGGCGCGCTCCAGTTCCTGCTCGCACGCCAGGCGCGAGGCGTTCTCCTTGGGCAGGAAGATCATGCCGACACCGTATTCGCCGGGTGGCGGCAGCGTCACGCCCTGCGCCGCCATTTCGGCACGGTAGTAGTCGTCGGGGATCTGGATCAGGATGCCGGCGCCGTCGCCCATCAGCTTGTCGGCACCCACCGCGCCACGGTGGTCGAGGTTCTCCAGGATCTTCAGGCCCTGCTCGATGATGGCGTGCGCCTTCACGCCCTTGATATGGGCCACGAAGCCGACGCCGCAGGCATCGTGCTCGCCGGCCGGGCGGTACAGGCCGTGCTGCTCCAGTGCGCCGACTTCTTCAGCGGTGGCGGTGGCGTGGACGGCGTCGTGGGGTGCGTGCGTCGACATGGCGCGCTCCTGGTTCAGGGCTTGGGGGACAAACGCGACGAGCCTACCGCAGTGCAGCAAAGCGGGCAAGTTCAAATAAATAGGGTCGGAGTCATTAATTGTGCGATTCATCTACGCGATAGAAAAAATAGGGACAGATCAATGCGCGCCCGTGGGTGAATCATCCGCCGCCTGATCCGAGCCCAGACCCCCCCGGGGTGGCCTCAGGCTTCGCTGCGTGGCGCCTTCTTGCGCGGTCGGCCGCGCGCGCGCGGCTGCGCCGGCCGCGAGGTGGCGGCAGCCAGGCGGGCCTGGAAGTCGGCCGACCCTGCCGCCCAGCCGCCGAGAGCGGCGCGGCGCAGCCTCGACGCCACGTCCGGCGCTGTGCCGGCGTGCAGCAGCGTGCGGTAGGCGGCCTCGCGTTCGAACGGTGTGTTGCCCAGCTGCCAGTATTCCGGTGGGTCGGTGAGCAGCGCCTCGCGCGGCCCGCCCAGGCGATGGGGGGAACTGGTCACGCCGATCTCGGCGCTGGCGCCGTCGACCAGGCACAGCGCCTGCAGCCGTGTCGCGCCCGGCTCGACCACGCCGCAGCGAAAGCGCCCGTCCCACAGCGTGCCGCTGCGGCCGTGCCGGCGGTTGTGGGACGCCACGTAACGCCGCCCCAGGGCCTGCATCAGGCGGCTCAGGGCCGAGGCTTCGGCCGGCGTGGCCAGCAACTGCACCTCGGTGCGCAGCAGCGCATAGGCGTGCAGCTGCAGCCGTTCGCTGGCTGCCGTCTCGCGCAGCGCGGCCAGGTAGGCGGCGCGGTCGACGTCGTCGTTGAACACCGCGGCGCCGCTGTGGCCGCGCTGAATGATCAGGTGCGCCTGGCCGCCGACCACCAGACGCGGCAAGCGGGCCATGGTCTCGTTCACTCGGCGAACAGCCGCCGCCCGGTGAGGCGGTGGTGTTCGCGCAGCGCGTAGCGGTCGGTCATGCCGGCGATGTAGTCGGCCACCGCGCGCGGCAGGTCGGCGGCGCCGGCATAGTCGTCGGGCATTTCCTGCGGCGCGTCGCGGTAGGCGGCAAACAGCTCGGCCACGGCAGTCCGGGCGCGCGCCGTCGTTTCGCTGACCCGCGGATGGCGGTAGAGCTCGCTGAAGAGGAAGCGCTTGAGCTCGGCACTGCCGCTGCGCAGCGCCGGGCTGAGACAGGCCAGCGGGGGCAGCCGGTGCACGGCGTCGGCGTCGGCCGGCGCCTGTTCAGCCACGGCGGCGGCCGTGGCGTGCACCAGGTCGCCCACCAGTGCCGACAGCATGCGCCGCAAGGTCTCGGACAGCAGCCGCCGGCTCGACTGCGCGGCCAGTGCCGGGTACTCGGCCAGCACTTCGGCGTGCCAGCGTGCCACCAGGGGCACCTCGCCCAGCTGCGCCATCGTGATGAGGCCCGAACGCACGCCATCGTCGACGTCGTGTGCGTTGTAGGCCATCTCGTCGGCGAGATTGACGAGCTGCGCTTCCAGGCTCGGCTGCGTGCCGTCCAGGAAGCGCTGCCCCGGCCCGCCGGGGTCGGCCTGCACCAGCCGCTCGGCGTTGCGCCGCGAGCAGTGCTTGAGGATGCCCTCGCGGGTCTCGAAGGTCAGGTTCAGGCCGTCGAAAGCCGGGTAGCGCTGCTCCAGCGCGTCCACCACGCGCAGGCTCTGCAGGTTGTGCTCGAAGCCGCCGTGCTCGCGCATGCATTCGTGCAGTGCATCCTGCCCGGCGTGGCCGAAGGGGGTGTGACCGAGGTCGTGTGCCAGCGCGACGGCTTCGACCAGGTCCTCGTTCAGGTCCAGCGCGCGCGCCGCCGAGCGTGCCAGCTGAGCCACCTCGAGCGAGTGTGTCAGCCGGGTGCGGAAGAGGTCGCCCTCGTGGTTGATGAAGACCTGCGTCTTGTAGACCAGGCGCCGGAACGCCGTGCTGTGGACGATGCGGTCGCGGTCGCGCTGGTGCTCGTTGCGCAAGGGCGAGGGCGGCTCGGCCAGGCGCCGCCCGCGCGAGCGGCGCGGGTCGCAGGCCCAGGGTGCCAGGGTCTCGAGGTTCACGCCGCGTCGGCGCTGTGCTGGGCGATGACGCGCCGCACCAGCGCCTCGGGCGCCGGGCGCAGCGCGGCGCGGCCGGGTGCCTCGATGACGACGAAGCGGATCTCGCCGCCTTCGGACTTCTTGTCGACCTGCATGAGCTCGAACCAGCGTTCGATGGGCAGCGCCGGCGCCACGCTCGGCAGCCCGGCGCGCCGCACCAGCTGGCGCATGCGTTCGACGAAGGACGGCGGCACCAGCCCCAGCGCCGCCGACAACTCGCTGGCCATCACCATGCCGCAGCCCACGGCCTCGCCGTGCAGCCAGGCGCCGTAGCCCATGCCGGCCTCGATGGCATGGCCGAAGGTGTGGCCGAAGTTGAGGATCGCGCGCAGCCCGCCTTCGCGTTCGTCGACGCCCACCACGTCGGCCTTGAGTTCGCACGAGCGCTGCACGGCGTGGGCCAGCGCGGCGCGGTCGCGGGCCAGCAGGGCGTCCAGATTGGCCTCGATCCAGTCGAGGAAGGCGGTGTCGGCGATCGGACCGTACTTGATGACCTCGGCCAGGCCGGCGCACAGCTCGCGCCGCGGCAGCGTGTCCAGCGTGGCCAGGTCGCAGACCACGCGCACCGGCTGGTAGAAGGCGCCGATCATGTTCTTGCCGCGCGGGTGGTTGATGGCGGTCTTGCCGCCCACCGAAGAGTCCACCTGCGCCAGCAGCGTCGTCGGTACCTGCACGAAGGGCACGCCGCGCATGTAGGTGGCGGCGGCAAAGCCGGTCATGTCGCCGACGACGCCACCGCCCAGCGCGAACAGCACCGTCTTGCGGTCGCAGCCGCTGGCCAGCAGATGGTCGAAGACCAGGTTCAGGCTGGTCCAGTCCTTGTACTGCTCGCCGTCGGGCAGCAGCACGCGGCTGATGTGGCGGTAGTGCGGGGCGATGGCGGCCTGCAGCGCCTTGCCGTGCAGCGCGTCGACCGTGGGATTGCTCACGATCACCGCCTGCGCCGCGCGCGGCAGGCCGGTCCAGGCGTCGGGCGCGCCCAGCAGGCCGGCGCCGATCAGGATGTCGTAGCAGCGGTCGCGGGTGGCGACCGAGACACTGCGGGTGGCGGCGCCGGGCGCGGCGGGCACGGGGGAGAGTGCGGCTTGCATCGCCGCACAGTTTAAGTCGCCGGCGTGATGTCGATCGGCGACGGCACCCGCGTCGGGTCCACCAGGCCGGCCAGTTCCAGCTGCATCAGCACCATGCCGGTGAGCGCCGGCACCGACGGCCGCACCGACTCGACGACGAAGTGCGCCGTGCGGCGGTACAGCGGGTCACGGTCGCGATAGAGCTCGCGCAGCCGGCGCAGCGGGTCGGCCACCTGCAGCAGCGGCCGGTGGCTGTCGTTGCGCAGCCGTCGCTGCAGGTCTTCGGGCGTGGCGCGCAGATAGAAGACCTGCGTCTGCGAGTGCAGCGCGTCGCGGTTGGACGGCCGCAGCACGGCGCCGCCGCCGGTGGCCAGCACGACGCCGCGCTGGCCCGCGAGCTGTTCGATGACGTCGGACTCGACGTCGCGGAACGCCACTTCGCCGTGGGCGGCGAAGTAGTCGCGGATCGGCATGCCGATGCGGTGCTCGATTTCGGTGTCGCTGTCGACGAAGCGCAGCCCGAGCTGGCGCGCGAGGTGGCGCCCGACGGTGGACTTGCCGCAGCCGGGCATGCCCACGAGTGATATCGACTGCGTCGCATTCAAGCCGAAAATTATGCGCTGAATTGCCATCCCGGCCACCGGCACCCGCCCCGGCTGCACTTCGTTACAGGCTGCTGCCGCCGCCGGCACTCAAGTGCCGCAGCGCACGGCCGATAGCCTACGCATAGGGCCAATGGTGGAGCAGGCAGATGCAATTCAGGAACCGGGTGCGCGCCAATTCGATGCGGGGGTTCACGCTCATCGAATTGATGATGGCCGTGGCCATCGTCGGCATTCTCACCGCCGTGGCCTACCCGAACTACCGCAATTTCGTGGTGCGCGGCTATCTCGTCGACGCCACCACCGCGCTGTCGAGCTTCCGCGCCGACATGGAACGCCACTTCCAGGACAACCGCAGCTTTGCCACGGTCGGCACCTTCACGACGCCGTGCGCGGTGGCCGAGTCGGCGCGCACGGTGGGCAATTTCGTGATTTCCTGCGCGGCCGTGGCGGCCACGAGCTACACGCTGCAGGCCGTGGGCAGAGGCCCGGTGGCCGGCTTCACCTTCACCGTCACGCATCAGGACGTGCGCGCCACCACCGCCGCACCCAGCGGCTGGAGCACCTGTGCCACGGGCTGGATGCTCAAGAAGGGACAGTCGTGCGGGTGACGCTCCAACGCCAACGCGGCTTCACCCTGGTGGAGCTGATGATCGCCATCGCCTTGCTGGGCCTGCTGATGGCGCTGGCAGCGCCTTCTTTCAGCACCTGGATCCGCAACAGCCAGGTGCGCTCGATGAGCCAGACGCTGGCCAACGGCGTGCGCGTGGCGCAGTCCGAGGCGGTGCGGCGCAACCGCCTGGTGGTCTTCTTCCTGACCAACACCCAGCCGGGGCTGGCCGCCACCGCAGCCGAGAACGGTGTCAACTGGGTCATCCGCTGGGTTCCGATGCCGGGCGACACGGTGACCGCCACCGCACCGGCCAACGAACCCTACGTCGAAGGCGGCGCGATCAGCGACGTCGGCGGCGGCGTCGGCGTCACCGGCCCGGCCGCGATCTGCTTCAACGCCCAGGGTCGGCGCGTCGCTGCCACCGCGGCGACCACCGGGGTCACCAACGCCGTGTGCACCGTGGATGCCGCCCAGCCCCTGGCGACGTACGACCTGGTGCGCGCCGGTGCCAGCCGTGCCCTGCGTGTCACGGTCTCCCTCGGCGGCCAGGTTCGCATGTGCGACCCGGCTCGCACCTTGTCGGCCGACGCGCCGGACGGTTGCCCCGCTTGATCATGAACCACTCCACCCCATCCATCGCACCGGGCCCGCGAGTCGGCGGGCGCCCTGGCCGGCTGCAGCGCGGCGTGACCCTGATCGAGGTCATGGTCGCCCTGCTGTTGTTTTCGGCCGGCCTGCTGGGCCTGGTTTCGCTGCAGGCCCGCGCTACCCAGTATTCGATCGGTGCCGAAGACTCCAACCGGGCCGCGCTGCTGGCCAACGAGATCGCAGCCACCATGTGGACGCAAGGCAGCGTCGTCGTCGACGAAGACGTGCTGGCGGCCTGGGACGCACGCGTGGCCGACGCCGCGGGCGGCGGCCTGCCCAACGGCGAGGGCACGGTCGCAGTCGCCGGCGCGGTGGCCACGGTGACCGTCACCTGGCGCCCGGTGGGCGCCCTGAACGATGCCGGGCACCGCTATCAGACCCAGGTGGTGATGCCGTGAAACGCGGTGCACCTTCGATCGTGCAGCGCCTGCGGTCGCGCGGCTTCTCGATCGTCGAGCTCATGGTGGCGGTGGCCCTGAGCCTGATCCTGACCCTGGCCGTGACCACCGTGCTGATGCGCAACGAAGGCAGCACGCGCAATACGCTGGCCGTCAACGACATCAACCAGTCGGGGGCCTACGGCGCCTACATGCTGGACAACGCGGTGCGCAGCGCCGGGTCGGGTTTCGCCAGCCGCTGGACCGAAACCTACGGCTGCCGCATCAATGCCGTGCGTTCCAGTGCCACGATCCTGCCGCGCGCGACGGCCTGGCCGGCGCCCTTCGCCGGCTTCACGCAGAACGTGCGCCTGGCCCCGGTGATCATCGGCAAGGGCCAGTCGGCGGCCGGCTCCGACATCATCGCGGTGATGCGCGGCAACGCCGGCATCGGCGAAGCGCCGCTCGAAGTGCTGGGCGTGGGCACGTCGCTGGGTCTGCGCAACACCATCGGCCTGGCCGCCAACCAGCTGCTGCTGCTGGCCTGGGGCGGGCAGGAGTGCCTGCTGCTGCAGGGCGGCGCGCCGGACGCCGCGACGATGACGATGCCGGTCAGCGGCAGCGGCAGCTACCACAACACCACCGACCCGCGCGGCTTCTCCGACTTCGACGAATCGGCGACCGTGGCCGTGAATCTGGGCAATGCGGGAGCCGCTGGCGGCACGCCGACGAGCCCGCCGCAGTTCATGCTGTACGGCGTGGGCGCCAACCGCACCTTGTTCGCGCTGGACATGCTGGCCGTCACCGACGGTGGCGCGCCGCAGCCCATCGTCGAGGGCGTGGTCGAGATGCGCGCGCTGTACGGCGTCGACAACGACGACGACGGCGTCCTCGACGCCTGGGCCGACCCCGGGGTCGATCCGTTCGACACCGCTTCGCTGCTGGACGGCAGCAGCGACGCCCAGGCCAACCTGAACCGCATCGTGGCCATACGCATCGGCCTCGTGCTGCGCACTGCACGCGCCGAACGCGAGGTCGTGGCGCCGGCGAGCCTGGTCCTCTTCGCGGACCTGCCCGCGGCCCTGCGCCAGACGCGCACGCTCAGCACGGCGGAACGCAACTTCCGCCACCGCACTGCCGACGTCACCGTGCCCTTGCGCAACGTGCTGCTGGCTGCCGCGCCATGAAGACCGTTCAATTCACCGCCGGCCGGCCCCGCGTTCGGCTTGTCGCTGCCGCACGGCAGCACGGCGTGGTCATGATCGTCACCTTGCTGGCACTGGTGATCATGCTCATCGGCGCGGTGGCGTTGATGCGCTCGTTCAACACCTCGCTCTTCATGTCCGGCAACCTGGCCTTCAAGCGCGACCTCGTCAACCAGGCCGAGCGTGCGTCGGCGGTGGTCATGCCGCAGTTGACCACCGGTGCGCTGGCCACTCTGGCGGCGCGTGCAGCCAACATGACCGCGCTCAACTACAGCGCTTCCATGCTGGCCGCCAACGATCAGGGCATCCCGAACGCGCTGCTCGACGCCACGGCCTTTGCCGCCGCCGGCGTGGCCAGCAACGACATCGTCGTCGCCGACCAGGGCGTGACGGTGCGCTACGTGGTCGACCGCCTGTGCAACGCCGCCGGCACCGAAGTCACGCTGGGCACCGCCGGCTGCACCGTGGGCCCGACCCCCGACGCGCGTGGCGGCAGCGCGTCCGAGATGAACCGCGCCACCTTGCCGCCGCAGGTGCTGTATCGCCTGAGCGTGCGCGTGGACGGCCCGCGCAACACGCAGGCGTTCTTCCAGACCACCTTCGCCTTGTGAGGCCCCCCATGAAGCTCATCCGACATCCTGCAGGCCTGCTCGGCCGACTGGCACGCCGCGGTCGCGTCGGGCTCGTGCTGGCCGCTTCCGTGCTGGGCATGGCGGGCAGCCAGGCGGCCACGCCGCTGGCCGACCAGCCGCTGTTCACCAACATCGCGGTGCCTGGCAACCTGGTGCTGGCACTGAGCGTGGAATTCCCCACCGCGGTGAGCGTGGCCCACCAGGGCCAGTTCGTACCCGGCAACTCCTACCTCGGCTACTTCGACCCCGAGAAGTGCTACAAGTATTACGTCGGTACCGAGGCCGGTACCGACCTCAGCCACTTCTACCCGGTCAGCACGGCCGTCGGCCGCAAGTGCACCGCATCGAGCTACACCGACACCTGGAGCGGCAACTTCCTGAACTGGATGACGATGCAGGCCATCGACCCCTTCCGCTGGGCGCTGACCGGCGGCTACCGCGTGGTCGACACCTCCACCACGACGATCCTGGAACGCGCCTGGGCCACCGACAACTCGCTCAACGGCAGCGACGCCAACTTTCCGCTGATCCCGACCGCCGACTCCAACCCGCTCAAGGAGCGGCCCTCACCGAGCAGCACTGCCATCGCCGAACACACGCCGCTGGGCTACACGTCGCTCAAGGTCAGCGTGCGCACGCGCGGCAACAAGGTGCTGTTCACGAGCACGGCGACGCTGACCACGTCGACGACGACGGCGCCCACCCACTACAGCCAGTCCACCACCCCGGCAGCCGGCACGATCTACTACTTCTACGCGCGCGTGAAGGTGTGCGAAGCGGGCGTCGGCTACAGCCGTGAAGCCAACTGCAAGCCCTACGCTTCGGCCTACAAGCCCGAGGGCCTGCTGCAGCAGTACGCCGAGAAGATCCGCTTCAGCGCCTTCGGCTACCTCAACGACCCCACCGACAACATCCGCGACGGCGGCGTCCTGCGCGCGCGGCAGAAGTTCGTCGGGCCCAACTACATCAACCCGGGCTCGGCGGCGACCAGCAACGCCGCCCGCGAATGGGACCCGACCACCGGCGTCATGACGCTCAACCCGGACGCCACCGACGCTGCCAACACCGCGTCGGTGTTCGGCGTGCCGGTGGCCAACAGCGGCGTCATCAACTACCTGAACAAGTTCGGCCAGGAGCAGAAGTCCTACAAGCGGCGCGACCCGGTGAGCGAACTGTTCTACGGCGCACTGCGCTACCTGAAGAACCAGGGGCACGTGCCGGCCTGGAGCGACATCGCCAGCGACACCAACAAGACGCGCCTGATCGACGGCTTCCCGGTGATCCAGAACTGGGACGACCCGATCCAGTATTCCTGCCAGCGCAACTTCGTGCTCGGCATCGGCGACACCAACACCAACTGGGACCGCAACGTGCCCGGCAGCACGACCGGTTCCAGCGAGCCCAGCGACCCGCCGCAGGTGACCGCGGACACCACCGTGAATGCCGTCACCGCCACCAACAAGGTCGGCTCGCTGCAGGGCATGGGCGGCTCGCTCGGCACCACCGCGATCAGCAACGGCAGCTACCTCATCGCCGGGCTGGCCTACGACGCCAACACCAAGGACATCCGCCCGGACAACGCGGCGAGCCCGAACACCATCGGCAGGCAGACCGTGCAGACCTACTGGCTGGACGTGCTGGAGTTCGGCGCCTACGTCAGCAACAACCAGTACTACCTGGCCGCCAAGTACGGTGGTTTCAAGGTGCCCGAGGGCTTCAGCCCGTATACGCACGCGACGGCGCTGGACGAAACCTGGTGGCGGACCAACACCGACACCGTGGGCACGCAGCCGCGTCCCGACAACTATTTCACCGCCTCGCGCCCCGACCAGGTGGTGGAAGGCCTGACCAAGGCCTTTGCCAGCATCGCCTCGGCGCTGCGCGCCTACACGACCTCGTTCTCGACCTCGCTGCCGCAGGTGTCGGTGGCCGGCAACGCCAGCTACGCGGCACAGTTCGACGCCGACAACTGGACCGGCGAGGTTTCCGCCGAGGTGCTGGCCTTCGATGCCAGCACCGGCGAGCCATCGCGGACCGCGGCCTGGAACTTCAGTGCCAAGCTGGCCACGCAACTGGCGGGCACCGGCTGGGACACCGGCCGCCGCATCGTCACCTGGGACCCCGCCACCAGCGCCGGCGTGGCCTTCCGCGCCGCCAGCGTGTCCACCGCGCAGCTCGCGGCGCTGGACACCTCCTACCGCAGCGGCACCGACAGCACCGACTACCTGAACTACCTGCGCGGCCAGCGCCTGCACGAGCAGGCCTCCACCGACGCGTCCAGCAGCAAGGCCTACCGCACCCGGACCGGCATGTTCGGCGACGTGGTGGGCTCCAAGGCGCGGCCGGTCGGCCCGCCCAGCCTGCCGCTGTCCAACGCCACGAACCCGGGCTACGGCGCATTCAAGACGACCTGGGCGGCGCGTCCGACGGTCGTCTACGTGGGCGCGAACGACGGCATGCTGCACGCCATCGACGGCGCGGTCTCGGGCACCAGTGCCGGCAGCGAGATGTTCGCCTACGTGCCCAGCGCCCTGTTCGCCGGCCCCACGGCCACGCCCAACGTCAACGGGCTGGCGGCGCTGGGCAACCCCAGCTTCGCGCACCACTACTACGTGAACGCCACGCCAGGCGTGTTCGACATCGACTTCAACCGCACCTCGGGTGCCAGCGGCGCTGCCGACTGGCGTTCGGTGCTGATCGGCGGCCTGGGCAAGGGTGGCCGCAGTTACTACGCCATCGACGTCACCAACCCCGCCGGCATGAACACCGAGACGCTGGCGGCGGCCAAGGTGCTGTGGGAGTTCACCGACGCCGACATGGGCTACACCTATGGCGAACCGGTGGTGGCGAAGACGGTCAAGTACGGCTGGGTGGTGATCCTGGCATCCGGCTACAACAACGCCGACGGCAAGGGCTACTTCTTCATCGTCAACCCGCGCACCGGTGCGCTGCTCGAGAAGATCGGCACCACTGTCGGCAGCACCGGCAGCCCGGCGGGCCTGGCGCATCTGAATGCCTACATCGTCGACCGCAGCAACGGTGTGGCCGATGCCGTCTATGCAGGCGACCTGCTGGGCAATGTCTGGCGGCTGGACCTGACGCCGAAGACCGACCCCTACGCGGCGCCGACCCAGATTGCCACGCTGACCAACGCCAGCAGCCAGGCGCAGCCCGTGACCACCCGCCCGGTGATCGAGGTCGACGCCAAGACCGGCCGCCGCTTCGTCATGCTGGGCACCGGTGTCATGCTCGACAACGCCGACATCGGCTCGGTGGTCCAGAACACCTTCTACGCCATCGTCGACGGCAAGGCCAACAAGTTCAACGCCAGCGCCGACCTGCCGTCGGGCATCACCTTCCCGATCACACGCAGCAAGCTGGCCGACAACTCCAGTCTGCTGGACGACATCTCCTATGACCTGGCGACGCAGATCGGCTGGTACATCGAACTCGGCACCGGCGGCACCGGCAGCGTCGGCTGGCGCGTCGTCAACGATCCGTCCAGTGCCTTCGGCATCGTCACCTTTGCCTCCACGCTGCCCAACGGCGACGCCTGCAATCCCTCGGGCGTCAGCCGCATCTATGCCTTGAACTTCGGCACCGGCAAGTCGGTACTGGTCTCGTCGTCGACCCTCATCAGCTACTTCACCAACATCACCGGCGTCGTCACCGACCTGCGCTTCTTCACCGTCAATGGCGTGCCACGCCTGATTGCCGGCAGCGACAAGGGCGAGCTGAAATCGGTGCCCGGCATCTTCACCCAGCCCGGCGCGCTGCGGCGGCTGAACTGGCGCGAACTGCCGGTGGCGAACTGAGGACCTGTCAACGCAGCACGAACTGCGGGTGGCGGCGGCCGATGGGGTGCTCCGGCAGCCGGCGCGTCTGCAGGCCCAGGCCGGTGCGAGCCTGGGCTGAGCTCAGCCCCGCGATCCCCGCGATGACCCGCACGATGGGCGGAAGGTCGGGTCGAAGGTCCGGGGCCCGCCGGAGCGGCGCGGCGCGCGGACTGCGCTTGCAAGCGCCAGGTGCAGAGGAGCCTGGTCCGGCGTGCCGCCGGAGCGGCCTCAGAACCCCAGGCTGGCCAGCAGGTCGTCGACCTCGCCCTGGTTGGTGACGACG